>DASTRL010000199.1:0-3076 GCA_035761265.1 Steroidobacteraceae bacterium | reverse complement strand
CCGAGCCGGTGTATCCGGCGATCGCCTGAGTCGACGGTGATGGGCGACGGTGCGTGGCAGGCGTTGCCGTTGCCGGGCGCAGACTTGGCCATCATCGACGGCTGGCTGGCACCGGCAGAAGCCGATGCGCTGCTCGCCAAGCTGCTGACGGCGATCCCCTGGGAAAATCACCGCATCCGCATGTTCGGTCGCGAGGTGGCGTCGCCGCGGCTGAGCTGCTGGATCGGCGATCCCGGCGCCAGCTACGTCTACTCGCGCACGCGGTTCGAACCGCATCCTTGGCCGGCCGCGCTGGCCGACCTGCGCACACGCGTGGAGCGCGCCTGCGACGCGCCGTTTAACAGCGTGCTGGCCAATCTCTACCGCAGTGGCAGCGACGCGATGGGCTGGCACAGCGACGACGAGCCGGAGCTGGGCGCTCGCCCGGTAATCGCCTCGTTGAGCCTGGGCGAAACACGGCGCTTTCTGCTGCGCGCACGCGCCGGCGATACCCGCACCCACGAGCTGCAATTGGCACATGGCAGCCTGCTGCGTATGGCCGGCGACACCCAGCGCCACTACCGCCATGCACTACCGCGCATGGCGCGCGTCAGCGCGCCGCGCCTCAATCTGACGTTCCGGCACATCTTGCGGTAGGGGCGTGTCCCGCGCGCGACAGGTCATCGGCCGGGTGCCCGCATCTGTCGCTCACAGGGTGAGCTCCTAGCCGGACGAGCCGCTGCAGGAGCGCGCCCCGTGCGCGACACGTCATCGGCTGGATGTCGCATCCCGGCTGAGCCGATGTAGGAGCGCACCCTGTGCGCGACCGGCGCGCACCGCGAGACCACTCGCCCATCCCCGAAGAGAAACGCCGCGTTGCTCGCCGTGCCGGAGGGCGGCGATAATCACGCCTTTCCCCAGGCGCACTCCCATGACTGCGAAGACCGTACTCAACGACACCCATCGCGCGCTCGGCGCCCGCATGGTCGACTTCGGCGGCTGGGACATGCCGATCAACTACGGATCGCAGATCGAGGAGCACCACGCAGTGCGCCGCGACGCCGGCATGTTCGACGTCTCGCACATGACGGTGATCGACCTGCACGGTCCGCGCACCCGCGACTTCCTGCGCCACCTGCTGGCCAACAGCGTCGACAAGCTCAAGGTAAGCGGCAAGGCGCTGTACTCGTGCATGCTCAACGAGCGCGGCGGCGTGATCGACGACCTGATCGTCTACTTCTTTGACGACGCGCATTACCGCCTGGTGGTGAATGCGGCGACCCGGGACAAAGACATGGCCTGGATCGAGGCGCAGGCGAAGGCCTTCGACGTCGCGGTGAAGGAGCGCCCCGAGTTCGCGATGATCGCGGTGCAGGGGCCGAACGCGCGCGCCATGGTCATCGGGCTGCTGCACGAAGGCGATCGTCCGCGCATCGAGAAGCTGGGCAAGTTCGCCGCGGCGGCCGCGCAGGGGCCGCACGGCATGCCGCTGTTCGTCGCCCGTACCGGTTACACCGGCGAAGACGGTTTCGAGATCATCGTGCCGGAGGAGCATGCCGTAGCGCTGTGGCAGGCGCTGGCCGACGCGGGCGTGAAGCCCTGCGGGCTCGGTGCGCGCGACACGCTGCGGCTGGAAGCGGGCATGAACCTGTACGGCCAGGACATGGACGAGGATGTCTCGCCGTGGGAGGCCAACCTCGGCTGGACCATTGCGCTGGACGAGGGGCGCGACTTCATCGGTCGCGCCGCGCTGGAGCAGCAGAAGGCCGAAGGCGTGAAGCGTGTGATGGTCGGCCTGGTGCTCGACGACAAGGGCGTGCTTCGCCACGGCCAGAAGGTGCTCACCGCGCACGGTGAGGGGGAGATCCTCTCGGGCAGTTTCTCGCCGACGCTGGAAAAGGCGGTGGCCTTCGCGCGTATCCCGGCGGGTGAGCCCGGCGACGTCCGCGTGGACATCCGCGGACGCGAGCTGCCGGTGCGCCTGGTGAAGTACCCGTTCGTGCGCGACGGCAAGCCCTGCGACGGCATCTGAATTCTTCCCGCCGATCCGACATCGGCGGCAACGGATGGACGCGCTAGAATCGCCGCGTCCACCTCCTACCCACTGCAACGACTGGACCCCGATCATGAGCGAGATTCCCGGCGATCTGAAATTCCTCAAATCCCACGAATGGGCCCGCGTCGAGGACGACGGCCTGATCCGCGTGGGCATTTCCGACCATGCGCAGGCTGCGCTTGGCGACCTGGTGTACGTGGAGCTGCCCGAGATCGGTGCCAGCGTGCAGGCCGGCAACGGCGTGGCCGTGGTCGAATCGGTGAAGGCGGCATCGGACATCTATGCGCCGGTCTCCGGCGAGATCGTAGCGGTCAACGAAGCGCTTGCCGACAAGCCGGAGATGATCAACGAGGATGCCTTTGGCAACGGTTGGATCTTCGTGGTGCGCGCCAGCGATCGCGCCGAGCTCGACGAGCTGCTCGACGCCGATGCCTACGCCGAGCAGATCGAAAACGAAGATCACTGAGCGATCGATTGCCTCGGTGATGGGACGACGGCCGCGCATGCGGCCGTCGTCGTTTTTGCTCCACGCACTCGTCGCGTGATCGGTTGATTTCGATGCCGCCAGGGAGGGGGTGTGCTACCCGTCGGGTGCGTCAGGCAAAAATATTTTTTCTTTTTGCAGGCGGCCCGGTCGTCTTCCATTCATGCATTTCCGGAGGGCCTCGCAGGGTGTCACCAAGCATTTGGTGCGAGAGGAAAATTTTCGCAGTCGATCGATGGCTTGCGGCCGTGGAAGCGGGAAACCGTTGTGGGGAGCGGCTTCCCGGGTTGTTGTGAGATTTCATGATTTATTTTTATGGACGTCTATACGTCCATATGTGTTGGTCGTCAATTTCCCCAAACCCCTTGCGGGGCGAGGCTTCCGGGCCGGCTGGGGCGGGAATTTGGGCGGTCTGCGAACGCCGAAAATCAATTGACAGCCGAAATCTTCAGGAATAGCTTTCGCATCAGATTCTGGGGAACAGGTGTTATGGCAGCAGTGAAGTTCGTCAAGCCTTATGTCGACCACGGTGAGAAGGCCGGCGCGGTACGCAAGAT
>DASTRL010000198.1:0-2281 GCA_035761265.1 Steroidobacteraceae bacterium | reverse complement strand
TTCGGCGTGACCTGCGATTGCATGGACCTGATGTCGCGCGGTTGCGTGGCGTTGGGCAGCGATTCGCGCCTGAGTGGCGCCGGCGATCTGCTCGACGAATTGCGCGTCGCCCACGAACGATGCGCAGTGACGCCCGCAATGCTCGAGCCACTGGTCACGACGTCCGGCGCGAGGCTCCTCGGGCTCTCCGATCGCGGTCGCCTGGCGCCCGGCTTTGTCGCCGATTGCATCGTGCTGCCGCAACGCACGCCGTTGGGCCTGGCGCGCCGCGCGGACCTGCGCTGCGTGGTGCTCGGCGGGTCGATGGTCTGGGGCGACGCGGACTATGCCGACCGGCTGATCAGGCCCGAGCGGCGCGTACCGGCGACACTCGATGGGCACGCCAAGGTGCTGGACCGCGCTCTCGCCGAATCGCTGCGCCGCGCGCCCGCGCACGAATCGGGAGTCCGGCTCGAGTTCGAGGGGAGGGCCGCATGAAAGACATCGCCCGCAGGCGACGAGTCCTGCTCATCAATCCGACCATCACGTCCCGCCGGAACGCGCGCTTTCCACTCGCGGTGCTGAGCCTGGCAGCCGCCATCGAATCGCGCTACGACTGGCAAGTGCTGGATGGCAACATCGATCGCGACTTCGCCGCCTCCGCGGTCAAACTACTGCGCGGCGGGCGATTCGACGCGGTGGGTGTGACGGTCATGGGAGGACCGCAGGTACCCAGCGCAGTGACGGTTACGAAGGCGATTCGCACGGCCATTGCGGACGTGCCCATCGTCTGGGGCGGATATTTTCCGACCATCTGTCCGGACGCTGCGATGGCGTCTTGCTGCGTCGATTTCGCCGTGCGCGGGCAGGGTGAGGCGACGTTCAATGAGTTGCTCGATGCCTGGTTCGGGGATCGCGCGCGCATCGGGGAAATACCGGGGCTGAGCTGGCGGCGCGACGGCGACGTCGTGCACAACCCTGAACGCCCGTTTTCGGCTGCGAGCCTCGCGACCCGGCCAGCGATCGAGAAGCTGGAGGATCCGCGCCAGTACCTCGGTCACACCTATCTCGGCCGGCGCACCGCCGGGTTCCAGGCCGCGCTCGGCTGCCGCTTCCGCTGCACCTTCTGTGGCGTGGCCACGATGTTCCGCGGCAAGACGGCCCTGCCGGCCGTGGAACGCCTCGACGCCGACCTCACCTGGCTGTCGCGCGAGCTCGGCGTCGACTCGATCAATTTCTACGACCACAATTTTTTCGATCGCGAAGTGGACATGGTGCCGCTGCTCGAGGTCATGGCGCGGCACCAGCTGCCCTGGTGGTGCTTCGCGCGCTCGGATGCGCTGGTCGAGATGTCCGCGTCGACCTGGGCCCTGGTTCGCAAGAGCCGACTGCGCATGGCGTACATCGGCGCCGAGTCGCCGAATGACCGCATGCTGCACGACATCCGCAAGGGTACGAAGACCGATCAGACTCTCGAGGTGGTCGAGAAGTGTCGCGCCAACGGAGTGGTGCCGGAGCTGTCGTTCATGCTGGCGCCGCCGGAGGATCCGGAGGGCGAAACCGAGAAGACCTTCCATTTCATCCGCCGCATCAAGCGTCTGCATCCGGCGACGGAGATCATGCTGTACATCTACACGCCGCTGCCGCCGGCGCCGCACATCGTCAACGTGCATCAGAAGGTGGTGAGCAATGCCGCGAAACTGCGCGACGTGAATGGCGCACCGCTCGAGTTCCCGACGAGCGCCGAAGGGTGGTCTGAACCTGAGTGGGTCGCGTACTGGAGCCACACAGATGCACCCTGGCTCAGAGAACGCCTGCGCCGCCGCATCCGCGACTTCACCACGGTGCTCGGTTGCCGCTTTCCCACCATCACGGACATCCGTTCGCCGCCGCTCGCCAAGCGCGCGCTGCGCGCGCTGTCCGCGTGGCGCTACCGCTTCGAGCGGTACGACCGGCCGTGGGAGCTGGACCTGTCGCGTCAGTTCGTGAGGCTGCGGGATCCGCGGGCGACGGGGCTTTGACGGGTTCGCATGCACCTCGCGCGCGAGATCCTCTCCCTGCTCGATGGACGGCAGCGCCGCGCGCTCGCGGGCATGCTGTTGCTGTCCGTGTTGGCCGCGTTTGCGACTGCCGGCGGTGTGGCTGCCGTGGTGCCATTCCTCGCGTTCCTCGCCGACCCTCAACAGATCGAACGGCACGCCACGCTCCTCCGGCTGCAACAGCAGCTCGGCATCGCAAGTGCGCAGGACATGCTTCTGTTGCTCGGCGGCGCCTTTCTGGCCGCGGTGCTGCTTTCGAACTG
>DASTRL010000197.1:0-46464 GCA_035761265.1 Steroidobacteraceae bacterium | reverse complement strand
CAAGGAAGGCTCTTGGCGCCACCTCGGACGATGAGGCGGTTCGCATTTCCGTCGCCCGCATTGCAGAGATGGAGCGATTCTGGCGCCTGATGCGCGACACAAGAAGATCTGTCGCGCCTGGCGGATTCGACAAGTTGTAGTTTGCGCTGGGCAATTCTCGATACGTCCATCTATGTCGGCCAGTGGGAAGCCGGCTGCTACGACGATTTACTCGAGAATCTGCGGCGGGCGTTCATTGTGCGGCACTCTGCGGTCGTACTTTCAGAATTACGGCGCGGCGCAAGGAGCAGAGCTGCGAGAAGCAATGTCGAACGCCTGCACTCCGCGGCTCACGTTGTGTGGGAGCCGACGGCCGACGACTGGTGGAAAGCTGGGAAGCTCGTGCGCGAAGTTGGCGATCAAATGGACTGGGAAGTTCACAAGCGTCGGGAATTTCAGAACGACGCACTGATCGCACTGACTGCGAGGGCTCGCGGAGCTACAATCATCACGTCAAATCGCGAGGACTTTGACCTACTGAAGTCGAGCCTCGGCCTTTCTTTGATCTGTACTTGAAGCGCAGCGGCCGCTACTGGTTGCCGTCGCCAACAGAGGCATCGCGCTCCAGGAACCGCAGCGACCATTCGAGCGGCGTCTCGGCGTCGTGCCGATAGGCGCGTCGCCACGCGGGCGGCGCGATCTCGCCCCAGCAGCGCTGGGTCGAGCCACCGACGAGTACCACCGGCCCCGCATCGAGGTCGAAACCGCCGGCGGCACGAAAATTCTCGATGGCCGATGGACTCCAGAATGCGAAGCCCAGCGCGCCGTGACCGGGCGGCGGCTGGCGCAATGCGGCCAGCTCCTCGGCCAGGTGATCGGGTGGCACGGTGGAATACACGGCCCGGGTGTACACCCGCAGGCGACTGCCGAGCGTCGCGACCGCGGCGAGGTGCTCGGGCTGGCGCAGCGCGGCGTCGCTGGTGGGATAGAACACCTCCGCGCCGTCGGGCACCAGCGGCGACTCGACCACCACCCGCGCCAGATCGCGCACGCCGCCGTGCGCGGAAATCGCCACGCGCATGCCGCGCGCTTCGAGCGTGCCGGACGTGGCGGGCGCGATCGCGGCCACCAGCGTGCCGGCCGGTACCTCGACGCGCGCCGCGGCCGCGCGGCTGGTCACGAACAGCAGCGCGTTGCCGCCCGCGCCCAGCTTGCGCAGCTCGGGCCAGTCATGCCAGCGATGCTCGATGCAGCACACCGCGAGCGCATCGAATCCCTGGCGCCGCAGCTGGATGACCGCGCTGTCGGCGTGTGGCTGCGACTTGGTGATGATCCAGGTGTACGGCACGGCTTTTGATGTTAGCCGCGTGGAACCTGCGCAGCTCATGCCGTGACACAGCTGTGACAGTTTCCGGGGCGCCGGGCCGTACGCTGGCGGTTGATTTCACAGGAGTTTGTGTTCGATGCATTCGCGTGAGCGATTTCTCGCGGCGCTGCGTGGTGACGCGCTCGACCGCCCGCCGGTGTGGCTCATGCGACAGGCCGGGCGCTACCTGCCGGGCTATCGCGCGCTGCGCGCCGAGCACAGCTTCTGGGATGTGTGCCAGAAGCCGGAGCTGTCGACGCGGGCGGCGCTCGAACCGCTGGATCGCTTCGCGCTCGATGCGGCGATCGTCTTCTCGGACATCCTGGTCGTGCCGCTCGCAATGGGGCTGGGCGTGAGCTTCGGGCCCGGCGAGGGACCGCGCATCGCGCGGCCGCTGCGCAGCGGCGCGGACTACGACGCCTGGCAGCTCGACGGCGTGCTCGGCCGCATCGCCTATCTACCGCGCGCGGTGGCGCACCTCAAGGCCACGCTGCAGGATCGCTACGGCATCCTCGGGTTCGCCGGCGCGCCGTTCACGCTGTTCGCCTACTGCGTGGAAGGCGGCGGCAGCGAGGACTTCCGCGAGGCGCGTACGCTGATGCATCGCGATCCGGCGCTCGCGCAGCGCGCGCTCGGCAGCATCGCGGACGTGGTCGGCGACCTGCTGCTCGCGCAGGTGGACGCCGGCGCCGACGCCGTGCAGCTGTTCGATTCCTGGGGCGGCCTGCTGGCGCCGGACGAGTACCGGGAGTTCGCGCTGCCGGCCCTGCAGCGCATCACCGCCAAGCTCAAGGCGCGCAATGTCCCGACCCTGCTGTTCGTGCGCGGTGGACACCATCTCCTGCCGCTGCTGGGCGACAGCGGCGTCACCGGCTTCTCGCTCGACTGGCGCACCGAGTGGGATTACGCCCGCAGGCTGTACCCGGATCACGTGCTGCAGGGAAACATCGACCCGGTCTTGTTGTTAGGTGACGCCGGCGTGGTGCGCCGGCGCACGCGCGAATTGCTCGAGGTGATGAAGCGCACCTCGGGCGGCAGGCGCTGCATCCTCAACCTGGGGCACGGCATCCTGCCCGGCACGCCTCCCGAGACAGTGGCCGCGCTGGTGGAAACCGCGGCGGAATTCAGCTGAGGAGACATCGTGATTCCGCTGGCGCTGGTCGGCATGAGCTATCGCGAGGCACCGTCCGCGGTGCGCGCGGGACTCACGGCTTTCGATACCGCCGCGGACGGGCCGGCGCGCCAGCTGCTCGATGCCGGTGAGATCACCGGCGTGGTGCGCATCGAAAGCTGCGCGCGCGTGGAATGGCTGCTGGCATCGCCGCGCCCGGCGTGGGCCGCGGAGCTGTTCGGCGCCACGCTGATCGGCGCCGCGGAAAATCCCGACCGGTTGCGCCCGCGCACGCGACATGGCGCGGCGGCCGTCGGCGGACTGATGCGGGTCGCCGCGGGCCTCGATTCGGTTGCACAGGGCGAGCATGCCATCGGCAACCAGGTGCTGCGCTCCTTCGAACGCGCGCACGAGGCCGGCACGGTGTGCCGCAATCTGCACGTCGCGTGGCGTGGCGTGGGAGAGTTGTTGGGCCGTGCGCGGCGCATCCTGCCGCAGGGCCGCACCGGCGGCGTGCAGGCGCTGGTCGTGCAGCGCATGCCCGACGTGCCGCGCGACGCGCCGGTGGCGGTCTTCGGCCTGGGCGAGATCGGCCGCGCAACGCTGCGCGCGCTCGCCGATGCGGGTTTCACCGCGGTGGAAAGCTTCAATCGCGCCAGCATGCGCGCCTTCGATGGCGCCTTGCAGCGCGCGCACACCGTCATCGTCGCCTCCGGCGCGCCACACGCGTGGCTCAGGCTGCCGGAGGGCAGGGGGCGGCGGGTCTTCGATCTCGGCAGTCCGCTGCAGATCGTCGCTGCACCCGGATGGCAGCTGACGGCGCTGGATGAGCTGCTCGACGGCCAGGGCGCCGTGCTGCCGGAGGCCGAGTACGCCGCGCTCGATGCGGAATGCTCGGCGGTCGCCGAGAAGGTCTGCCAGACATTGCTCGCGCCACCGCCGAGCGACACACTGGCGGCCATGACCGCCATGCGCACGGAATTCATGCAGAACAAACTACCCGGCCTGCTCGAAGGCCTGCCGCCGCAGCGCGCGCGCAAGCTGACCTCGGAGGTCAACGCCGTGCTGCACCGGTTCATCTCGGCGGCGAGGCGCGAATCGTGAGCGCCCGGCGCATCGGCAGCCGCGGCAGCGACCTGGCCCTGTGGCAGTCGCGCACCGTGCTGGCCGCGCTGAATGCGGCCTCTTCGCGGCCCACCTGGGAGTCCGAGATCACGGTGGTCACGACTCGCGGCGACGTCGACCAGTCGCCGTACCTCGCGGGGCGCGTGGAGAAGGGCGTGTTCACGCGCGAGCTGGAGCTCGCGCTGCTCGACGGACGCATCGATCTGGTGGTGCATTCGCTCAAGGACCTGCCGACCGCCGTGCCCGATGGACTGTTCAACGGCACCATCCTGCCGCGCGCCACGCCTGCCGACTGGCTCATCATCCGCCGCGAGTTCTACTCGCCGCGCGAGGATGGGCTGTTGCCGCTGACACCCGGCGCGCGCGTCGGCGCCTCGTCCCTGCGGCGCGGCGCATTGATAAGCCGATACGCGCCGCAGGCGCAATCCGTACCCTTGCGCGGCAACGTACCCACGCGACTGCGGCGCCTCGCCGAGGGCGAGAACGTGGATGCCATCGTGCTCGCCGCGGCGGGCTTGACCCGCCTGAATCTAGATCTGTCACCGTTCGCCGTGGTGGAGCTCGCCCCCGAGTGGTGGGTACCGGCGCCGGGCCAGGGCGCGCTCGCCGCGCAATGCCGCAGCGGCGAGCGCGAGATCCAGGCTCAGGTCGCGGATCTCGCCGACGCCGCCTGCGCGCAGGCCACGTGGTGGGAGCGCGAATTCCTGCGCGTCATCGAGGGCGGTTGCTCCACGCCCTTCGGTTGCTACGTGATCGGCAACCGCGCGTATCTCGGCATCGCCACGCAGCGCGGCTGGGCCGCGCGCCACATCGAACTACCGCCCACATCCATCGAGGTCCCGGAACGTGACTCCTTCATCCGCGCAGCCGTCGCCGGCTGCAAACCCGTCGAGCACACGGAAGCCGACGCTCGCGCGTTCGGCCGAACTCTACTCGCGCGCTGAAGCGCTGATACCCGCGGGCGTCTCGAGCCCGGTGCGCGCCTTCCGCAAGGTCGGGGGCACTCCGGTGTTCTTCGAGCACGCCCAGGGTGCCTACGCCGTCGACGAAGATGGCAACCGCTACCTGGACCTGTGCATGGCCTGGGGACCTCTGATCCTCGGTCACGCGCATCCGAAGGTGGTCGAAGCCGTGCAGCGCGCGGCGGCCGACGGCCTGGCCTTCGGCACCGCTCACCGCTTCGAAGGCGAGCTCGCCGAGCGCGTGCTCGCCGCGTATCCGTACGCGAACCTGGTGCGCTTCGTGGTCAGCGGCACCGAGGCCGTGGCCACGGCGATCCGGCTGGCGCGCGGCAGCAATGGTCGGCGCCGGATCCTCAAGTTCGACGGCTGTTACCACGGTCACGTCGACCACCTCATGGTCAAGGCCGGCAGCGGCGTGGTGACGCAGGGGCTCGCTGACAGTGCCGGCGTGCCGGCCACGGTCGCGGCGGATACGCTGGTGATTCCGCTGGGCGACGTCGCGGCGCTGGAGCGCGCCTTCGCCGAGGCGGGCAAGGATCTCGCGGCCGCCATCATCGAACCACTGCCGGCCAACAACGGCCTGCTGCAGCAATCGCGCGAGTACCTGCAGAGGTTGCGCGAGCTGACCCGCGAACACGGGGCCGTGCTGATCTTCGACGAGGTCATCACCGGATTCCGTTTCGGCTACCACGGTTACGACAAGGTGGTGGGCATCGAGCCCGACCTCACCACCCTGGGCAAGATCGTCGGCGGCGGATTGCCGGTGGCCGCGGTGCTGGGCCGGCGCGAGTTGCTGGCGCAGCTCGCGCCGCTGGGGCCGGTGTACCAGGCGGGAACCATGGCGGGCAATCCCGTGTGCCTCGCCGCGGGCGTGGCCACGTTGACGGAGCTCGCCGAGGGCGGCGCGTATCGGCATCTGGAGATGCTCGGCAAGCACCTGGACGCCGCGCTGGCGCGCCACGCGCTGTCCTCGCAGGCGCAGCTGCCGCGCGTCGGCCCGATCGTCTGGCCGTATTTCGATACTCGGGCCGCGTTGCCCGTGGCTGCCTCGACCATCAGCGCGAAGGCCATCGAGGAATATCACCGCCGCTATCGCGGCTGGCTCGCGCACGGGGTCTACCTGCCGCCTTCGGCATACGAAGTCTGCTTCCTGTCGGCCGCTCACAGCACTGCCGATGTCGATAAACTGCTGGACGTGCTGGCCACGAGCGAAAAGGTCTGATGTCGCCCGGCTTCCGCCAATGGGTCGCGGAACGCGCCGAGCTGCTGGTGCTCGGCTTCACGCTGCTGACCACAGCGGCGCTGGTCGTGTGGTGGACCATCCTGCTGCGCGGCGAACTGCGCAGCAACGAGCTGCTGGAACGCGAACTGCTCGGCGCGCGCGCCGAGCTGAGCGCCTCGCAGGTGGCTGCCCGGGAACTGGAGCTCACCCGGCGTCACGAGAGCCGCAGGATCATGCTGGTGGGCGAATCGGCCACCCTCGGGCTGCTGCTCTCGGGTAGTTTGGTCGTGCTGTTCCTGCTGGCGCAGCGCCGCAAGCAGCAGCGCGAGGACATGGAGAAGCTGCTGCAGTTCACCAGCCACGAGTTCAAGACGCCGGTGGCCGGCGTCAAGGGACTGCTGCAGAGCCTGGGGCTCGGCAGCATTCCGGAGTCACAGCGCCTGGAGCTGATCCGCCTCGGGCAGCTCGAGTGCGACCGGCTCGAGCACCTGGCCGAGACCATCCTCGCCTACCAGCGCGCCATGTCGCGCGAGCCGCGCGAGGGCGCGCAACGCATCGATGCCCTGCGTTTCATCGAAGACCTGCTCGCGCATCGCGCGCGCACGTCGAGCGGCGGCCACGTCAAGGTCTCCCGCATCGACGCCGCACAAGTGCTCGCCGATCACGATGGCCTGCGCGTCATCCTGGAAAACCTGCTCGACAATGCGCACAAGTACGGCGGCGGCGAGGTCACGCTGAGCGCCGGCGTGAGCGATGGCCGATGGCGCCTCGAGATTCGCGACCAGGGCCGCGGCTTTGCGCCCGAGAGCGCCGAAAAACTCTTCGACATCCACAATCGCGGCAGCGGCGAGGGCGTCACCCACGGCGCCGGCCTCGGGCTCGCGATCGCGCGGCAGCTCGCGCGCCGCATGGGCGGCGACATCGACGCGCACAGCGCCGGCGCCGGCCAGGGCGCGGTATTCACGGTCACGCTGCTGCTGGCACCGCCATCTGCGGTGGCGGTGCAGCCCGCGGGAGCGGCGCATGGCTGATCGCATCGCCATCGTGGAGGACGAGCGGCTGGTGCGCGAGCTGGTCGCGGTGAACCTGCGGCATGCCGGCTACGAGATCGTCACGGCGGAGAATTTCGAACAGGGGCGCGAGCTCCTGGCGGGGCGTGAATACCAGCTGGCGATACTCGACGTGATGCTGCCCGGCGGCGACGGCTTCGCGCTCACCCGCTTCGCGCGCGACCAGGGCATCAACGCGCCCATCCTGATGCTCACCGCGCGCAGCGACACCAGCTCAAAGGTCCGCGGCCTGGACGCCGGCGCCGACGACTATCTACCAAAACCCTTCGACGTCAACGAGCTGCTGGCGCGGGTGCGCGCCCTGTTGCGGCGTGCCAGCGGCCGCGCGCCCTCGGCGCCGCCGCGGCTCGAGTTCGCTGGCTACTGGGTGCGCTTCGACACCGGCCAGGCGCTGACCAACGAGGGCGAGGTGTCGTTGTCGGACAAGGAGCTGCGCCTCATGGAGGTGTTCTCGGCCAACGAGAACCGCGCGCTGACGCGCACCGACCTGCTCGAAGAGGTCTGGGGCATGGACCAGTTCCCCACCGATCGCACGGTCGACAATTTCATCCTGCGGCTGCGCAAGCTGTTCGAGCCCGACCCGGAGAGCCCGGTGCACATCGTGACGTTGCGGGGTCGCGGGTATCTATTCAGGAGCGCGCCATGAGGCGCGACATTCAGGAGCATGCCGTGAGGCGCGACGTTCAGGAGCACGCCGGGAGCGCGGCACTCAAGGTCACGCCCATCGGGCCGGCCGAGATCGAGGCAGCGCGTGAGTACTTCGCGGGGTTGCACACGCGCCTGGGTGAGGCGTGGCAATCGCTCGATCCGGCGGCGCCGCAGCGCCGCGACGAGTGGCAGCGTCCGGCCGGTGACGTGCTGTCGGGCAGCGGCCGGCTCTCGCTGATCGAGAACGGCGCGACGTTCGATCGCGCCGGGGTCGCATTCAGCGACGTCACCGGCGCCAGGCTGCCCGCCACCGCCAGTGAGCGGCACACCGAGCTCGCGGGGCAGCCATTTCGCGCCATGGGCACGAGCTGCGTGGTGCATCCCGCCAATCCGTACGCGCCGACCTCGCATGCCAACGTGCGCCTGTTCACGGCGCGCGGCGGCGAGGTGTGGTGGTTCGGCGGCGGATTCGATCTCACGCCGGTGTATCCCTTCGACGCAGACGCGATCGAGTGGCACGAAGCGGCGCGCGACGCCTGCGCACCGGCCGGGCCGCGCGTCTATGCGCTGCTCAAGCAGGCCTGCGACCAGTACTTCTATCTACCGCACCGCGGCGAGACGCGGGGCATCGGCGGCCTGTTCGCCGACGACCTGAACGACGCCAGCGCGCAGATCGGCGGCAGTTTCGAGCATTGCTTCGCATTGATCCGCCGCATCGGCGATGCGTACCTCGACACCTATGTGCGCATCGTGCGCCGGCGCATGGCCACGCCGTTCGGCGCACGCGAGCAGGAATTCCAGCGGCTGCGCCGCGGGCGCTACGTGGAGTTCAACCTGGCGTTCGATCGCGGTACCCGCTTCGGGCTGCAATCCCAGGCACGCACGGAATCGCTGCTCATGTCATTGCCGCCCCGGGCCGAATGGCGCTACGACTACCGGCCGGCGGCCGGCTCGCCCGAAGCGGCGCTCGCGGATTACCTGAAGCCGCGCGAGTGGGTGAAGAGCCCGTGAAGGGCGTGCTGCTGGTGAATTCCGGCACGCCCGCGTCGTTGTCCACGCGGGACGTGCGCGCCTTCCTCGCCGGATTGCTCGGCGATCCGCGCGTCGTGGAAATCCCGCGGCTTCTCTGGTGGCCCATCCTGCACGGCATCATCCTGCGCGTGCGGCCGCGGGCCAGCGCGAAGAAATATGCCGCGATATGGACTCCCGAGGGTTCGCCGCTGGCAGTGGAGAGCGAGGCGCTGCGACGCGGCCTCGAGCAGGCGCTGCGGCCGCAGGGGATCCCCGTGATGCTGGCCATGCTGTACACCGGAGGCGCCAGTGTCGCGCAGGCCATCGATGCATTGCGCGCGACCGGCGTCGACGAAATTCTCGTGTTGCCCATGTTCCCGCAATATTGTGGCGCCACGACCGCGGCGGTCTTCGATCAGGCGAGCGCGGCCCTGCGTCGCCTGCGCCACGTGCCGGCGATGCATTTCATCTCCGACTATCACGACGATCCCGGCTACATCGACGCGCTGGCTGCGAGCGTAGCCGACCATCGGCGGCAATCGGGCACGACCGATCACCTGTTGATGTCATTCCACGGCATTCCCGAGCGCTTCGTGGCGCAGGGCGATCCATACCGGCGGCAGTGCGAGCGCACCGCGAGCTTGCTGGCCCGGCGGCTGGGGCTGTCCAGCGATGCCTGGAGCGTGTCGTTCCAGTCGCGCTTCGGGCGCGCGAGCTGGCTGCAGCCTTACACCATCGAAGCCGTCGCGGGCCTGGCGAAGCGCGGCGTCAGGCGCCTCAGCGTGATCTGCCCGGGCTTCGCCGCCGATTGCCTGGAGACGCTGGAGGAAATCGGCATGGAGAACCGCGATGCCTTCCTTGCCGCGGGGGGCGAGCAGTATCAGTACATCGCCGCGCTGAACGCACGCGACGATCACGTCGCCGCGCTGCAGGGCCTGGTGTCGCGCGCCGCCGCGACCTCGCGCACCACGGCGCCGGCCGGAGCACAGGCATGCTCTGGCTGAAGGCATTCCACGTGGTCAGCGTGGTCAGCTGGTTCGCCGCGCTGCTGTACCTGCCCAGGCTGTTCGTCTACCACGCGCAGATACAGCACGGCACCATCGACGATCCGGTCGGCAACGCGCGCTTCAAGGTCATGGAGCGCAAGCTGTTCGGCCTGATGACCCTGGCGGCCGTCATGGCGCTGGGCTTCGGCGTGGCGATGCTCGCGGTGGCGCCGGACTATCTACTCATGCGCTGGCTGCAGCTCAAGCTGCTGCTGGTCATGCTGGTCATCGGTTACCACGGCGCCTGCTTCGCGTTGCTGCAGCACTTCGCGGCGGATCGCAATGTGCGGCCCGAGCGCTGGTTCCGCGTCTTCAACGAAGTCCCCGCGCTGCTGCTCATCGGCATCGTCATCCTCGCAGTCGTGAAGCCATTCTGAGCAGAATGCGGATGGCTTCGCCCATGCGACCGAACGCCACCTGCTGCAGGTCACCCGCGGCGGCAAGCTCATCCTGACGAAGTAGTCCGCGCCGGCATCTCGGGCCTGCCGCGATCCACTATCATCCGCTCATGCGCACGTCTCCTGTCTGGCTCGCCGCCCTGACGCCCCTGTTCCTGTTCGGCTGCTCAGGCGAGGCGCCCAAACCGCCGCAGACGCCGCCGGCCTCCGCATCATCCGCGGCACAGGACTGGCCGGCGTTCGTCGATGCATTCATCGAATCGCGGTTTCGCGCGGATCCTGCCTTCGCCGTGCAATCCGGCCGTCACGAATTCGACGGGCAGATGGCGGACTCGAGCCGCGCGTCCATCGAGGCCGACGTCGCCGAGCTGCGTGCGCAGCGCCTCACGATGGGCAGATTCGACTCCGCGCTGCTGACACCGGCGCAGCGTTTCGAGCGCAAGTACCTCGAATGGATCATCGATCGCGACGTTTTCTGGCTGGCCGATGTCGGCGAACCGTTCCGCAATCCCGCGTGGTACATCGACCGGCTGGACCCTTCCATGTACCTGACGCGCGAGTACGCACCGCTGCCGCAGCGCCTGCGCGGATTCCTGGGATATGCGCGCGCGGTGCCGCGCCTGGCCGGGGAGATTCGCGCCAACCTGCGTACGCCGCTGCCGCGGGCTTTCATCGAACGCGGCGTCGCAGGATTCGCGGGCTACGCGTCCTTCTTTCGCACCGAGATGCCCGGCATCTTCGCGAAACTGGACGATGAGGGGCTGCGACGCGAGCTCGGCGAGGCAACGTCCGCGGCGGCGCGCGCCATGGACGAACTGACCGCCTGGCTGCAGGCGCAGCAGGGCACCGCGACCGACGCATTCGCGCTCGGAGCGGACAGGTTCTCTGAAATGCTGCGGACCACCGAGCAGGTGGACCTGACGCTCGAAGAGCTCGAGCTGATCGGTCGCAGGGACCTGGAACGAAACCTGGCCGCGCTCACCGAGGCCTGCGCGTTGTTCGCCCCCCGGACGACGCTTGCGGCCTGTGTCGCGAAAATGCGCGCCGACAAGCCGCGCGGCGGCACGGTCGATGGCGCCCGCGCGCAGCTCGAGGAGCTGCGGCAGTTCGTCAAGGACCAGCACATCGTGTCGATCCCGCAGGACGAGCAGGCGCTGGTCGCCGAGTCGCCGCCGTACAATCGCGGCAACTTCGCATACATCAGCATTCCCGGTCCGTACGAGAATCCGGCGGTGAAATCCACGTACTACGTGGCGCCACCCGATCCGAAATGGAGCGCGGCTGAGCGCAACGCCTATCTTCCCGGCAGGGCCTTCCTGCTGTTCGTCTCGGCACACGAGGTCTGGCCCGGCCACTACCTGCAGTTCCAGTTCGCGAATGCGAACCCGTCGCGCGTCACGGCATTGTGGTGGGATTACGCCAATGCCGAAGGCTGGGCGCACTACGCGGAGGAGATGATGTACGACGCCGGGCTGGGAGCCGGCGATGCTGAGATGCGCATCGGCTTGCTCAGCAATGCGCTGCTGCGCAATGTACGTTTCCTCTCGGCGATCTGCCTGCACAGCGGCTGCATGACGCTCGAGGAGTCCGAGACCATGTTCCGCGAGCAGGCGTTCGCCGACGCCGGCAACGCGCGGCAGCAGGCACTGCGCGGCACTTATGACCCAGGTTATCTGGCATACACGCTCGGCAAGCTGATGATCCGCAAGCTGCGCGCCGACTGGCTCGCCGCCCATCCGGCCGCCACGGCGCAGCAATTTCACGACCGCTTCCTGTCCTACGGGTCGCCTCCGGTCCCCATGGTGCGCCAGGAAATGCTGGGCGCTCCGGGCGCACTGTTTTGACCCTCCGCTAACTACCGCCTTGCAGGGAGCACCGTGGAAGCGCGGGAACCGCGCGGCCGCGATGCGCTACTCACGAGTGCTGCCGCTGCAGGTCTGCACCACGCACGTGCGCTCCTGCAAGCACACAGATTTGCACAGATACGCACACAAGTTTGCAGCTCGTTGTCGGCGAACGCTGACAATACGTAGGCCCAAGTGCTGAGGGAACTTCTTAGCTCGAAGGCGTTCGATATGCGCATGCGTAAAACAATCTTGTTCGGTGCCGCGGCCGCCGCGGTGGTGGGAGTCGCGCTCGCGCAGGTCGAAGCGAGCAGCAACGTGTATTTCATCGACGTCGACCCGGCGCGCTACAACGGGCCGCCGGGATTGCGCCTCGCGGTGCAGGTTGACGACCAGCCGCGCTCCGTATCGCTGAATTCGCAGGACGAGATCTGCGTGCAGCTGCGCCGCGCAACCACCGACGGCTCGGTGATCAGCGCGCACGTGCGCGCACTGCGGCCCGAACCGCACGCGGCGGCGGAGGTGAAGGTGGCCGGTCCCGGGATTTCGCCCGGCACCTTCCGCAGCACGCCGTGGGGCATGCTGTTGCGCGTGGTGCCCGAGAAGAAGGTCACGCTCGACCAGGTCAAGGCGCTGGGAACGTCCGGCGCGCCGGTCTGCGCCCTCTAACTACGCGCAGATCCCGGTCTGACGAGGTCGATCACGCGGCTCTCGTTGTCGGCGGCGAACCCGGCCGAACACAGCCGCCGGTAGATTCCGGCGGCGACTTCGCCGAACTCCTGCGGCACACCCAGGCTGCGCGCCAGGCGCAGCGCGTACTCCACGTCCTTGAGGCGCAGTGCCGGCGTGAAATTCACCTGGCCGCCGTGCTCGCCGGTGACGAAGCGGCGCACGTTGCGCACCACCTGCGGACTCGCCGCCTGGCCCGAGGCGATGGCATCCGCCACCAGCCGCAGATCGAGGCCGGCGGATTCGGCCAGTGCCATTCCCTCCGCCGCCGAGGCGATCTGGATGGCGCCGAGCAGGTTCACCATCAGCTTGTAGACCGTGCCCTGGCCGACGTCACCGAAATGCAGCACGCGTGTGGCCAATGACGCGAACACCGGCCGGGCCGCGTCGAGGTCCGCGGACTGCGCGCCGACCAGCAGCGTGAGCGTGCCGGCCGCGGCCGCATCGGGCAGCCCGGTCACGGGTGCATCCACGTAGCGAAACCCGCGCTCACGCACGCGCGCCGCCAGCTCCAGCACCCAGGCATGCGACAAGGTGGAGCACTCGATCGCGAGTGCGTCCGGGGCATTGGCGGCGGCGAGCGCGCCCAGATCCGAGAGCCACATGGCCCGGGAAGATTCATCGTCGGCCGTCATGCCGATGATGACGTCGGCGCTCTCGGCCGCGGCGCGCGGCGTATCGCAGACGCGTGCGCCGAGCTTGCGGAGCGGCTCGGCGCGTGCGGCCGTACGATTGAAGACCGCGAGCGTGTGCCCGGCGGCCGCCAGACGCGCGGCCATGCCGGACCCCATCTTGCCAAGACCGAGGAATGCGATGCGCATCGACAGGCTCTCTACCGGGAGAGCCCGATGATCACCGCGCGAGCCAGCCTCCGTCTACCGGCAGGATGATGCCCTGAACGTAGTCGGAGGCGTTCGATGCGAGAAATACCGCCGCACCGCCCAGGTCCCGCGGATTGCCCCAGCGACCCGCGGGGATCCGCCCGAGAATTTCCGCGTTGCGCTTCGCATCGGCCTGCAGCGCCGCCGTGTTGTTGGTGGCGAAATATCCCGGCGCGATGGCGTTGACGTTGATGCCCTGGCTCGCCCATTCGTT
The DNA here is from genome assembly GCA_035761265.1 of Steroidobacteraceae bacterium. Lineage (GTDB taxonomy): Bacteria > Pseudomonadota > Gammaproteobacteria > Steroidobacterales > Steroidobacteraceae > CADEED01. Next base: position 32,858 of record DASTRL010000197.1, on the reverse strand, counting down.
GGCGAGCAGGCGCGTCAGCCCGGCGATGCCGCTCTTGCTCGCGGTGTAGGAGGGCACACGGATGCCGCCCTGGAACGAGAGCATCGAGGCGATGTTGATGATCTTGCCGCCGCCGTTCGCGATCATGTGGCGCGCCGCCGCCTGCGACAGGAAGAACACCGACTTGAGGTTCACGTCGAGCACCGCATCCCAGTCGGCTTCGGTGAAGTCGATCGCGTTGGCGCGGCGGATGATGCCGGCGTTGTTGACCAGCACGTGCAGGCCGCCGAGCTCGCCGGAGATTTTGCGCACGATGCCCGAGTAGTCAGGCCGTGCGCCGAGGTCGGCCTCTACCCAGGTCGCGCGGCGTCCCAGCGCGCGAATGGCCGCCAGAGTTTCGGCCGGATCGCTGCGCCCGACCAGCGCCAGGTCGGCGCCCGCGCCGGCCAGCGCCTCGGCGATGGCCCGGCCGAGCCCGGTGTTCGCCCCGGTGACGGCCGCGACACGGCCTCCGAGTCCGAAAACGGAAACGTCGAACGACGTGCTCATCGCAGCGCGTTCATCGGCACCCATGCCACGTCCTTGTACTCCTGGTTCTCGCCGCCCATGGCCCAGATGAAGCTGTAGTTGGACGTACCGCAGCCGGTGTGGATGCCCCAGGGCGGGGAGATCACCGCTTCCTCGTTCGCGACGAAGATGTGCCGCGTCTCGTGCGGCTCGCCCATGATGTGTACCACGCGCGCGTCGGGCTTGAGGTCGAAGTAGAAATACGTCTCCGCGCGGCGCTCGTGCAGGTGGCAGGGCATGGTATTCCAGACGCTGCCTTCCTTGAGCGAGGTCAGGCCCATGAGCAGCTGCGCCGATTTGCAGATGTCGGGGTTGATGTACTGGTAGATCACGCGCTCGTTGGCCGTCGCGGCCGATCCCACCGGCATGGGATTGGCCCTGGCCAGGTCGATCTTGACGGTCTCGTAGCGCGCATGCGCCGGCGTGCTCGCCAGGTAGAACTTCGCCGGCGCGTCTTTCGAATCCGACGCGAACGACAGCGTATTCGTGCCCATCGGCACGTACAGGCCCTCGCGCGCGGCCAGCGCCGTTGCCTTGCCGTCCACGGTGACCTTGCCCGGGCCACCGATGTTGATGATGCCGAGCTCGCGGCGTGCCAGGAACGGCCCCTTGTTGAGCGCCGGGATTTCGTTGAGCTCGATGTTCTTCGACACCGGCATCACGCCGCCGACGATCATGCGCTCGATGTGGCTGAAAGTGAGGTTCACGTCGTCGGCCTGGAACATGGCCGGGATGTGATACAGCGCGCGCAACTTCTCGGTGTTCGCGCCCTCGATCATGCTGGGATGGCTGGCGTGTCGCGTCTCGAACTTCATGGTCTCGACTTCCGGGTCAATGTGCTGGGGGACCGCGATTCTAACCCGGCTGCCGCGGCCGAGGAAACCGGTGTCATACCTGCGGGGCCCGCGCCCGCGATCCGATCGCTGCCGCCGCGGCGGCGGCGGCGTCCGTCAGTGGCGAAGAGTGGCCGCGGTCAGCGGCTCGGCGGCTGGCAGGAGTCGCGGATCACCAGGTGCGGCTCGAGCGGCGTCACCATCGCGTGCGTGCCGCCGGCGGCCTCGGGATGCAGGATCTTGTTCGCCGCGAGTCGACCCAGCTCGCGGATCGGCAGGCGGATGGTGGTGAGCGACGGCAGCAGGCGCGCGGCGAGCGGGCCGTCATCGAATCCGACGATCGAAAGGTCGCCGGGGATCGCAAGCCCGAGACGGTTCGCGACGCGATACACGCCAGCCGCCATCTCGTCGTTGCTCGCGAAGATCGCCGTGGGCCGCGGGTTCAGCGCCAACAGCTTCTCGCCGCCCGCGACGCCGGACTCGTACGTGTATCCGCCCTCGACGATGAGCTCCTCGGGGAACGCGATCGAGCGCGCCGCCAGCGCTTCGCGGAAGCCCGCGAGGCGCTCCGCCGCCGAGCGGAATCCCGGGGGGCCGGCGATGTAGCCGATGCGCTTGTGGCCCAGCGAGATGAGGTAGTTGGCCACCTCGGCCACCGCCAGTCGATCGTTGGAGATCACCATGCGCGCCGGATCGTCGAGCGCCGTGTAGCTGATGCGCACGTAGGCGCAGTCGGCGGCAGTGAGCGCGCGCGTCAGCTCGTCGTTCTCGGAAATCGGCGGCAGCAGGATGGCGCCGCGCAGCTTCTGTCGCTCGACGAAGCGGCGCACGCCGGTGATGAAATCCGGTTTCTTGCGATCGCACGGATGCACGACCACTTCGTACTCGGAATTGCGTACCGCGTCGAGCGCGCCTTCCATGCAGTTGACGATGTACTGCGCGTTCGGGTTGTCGTAGATGAGGCCGATCAGGAACGACTTGCGGAACGCGAGGCCGCGCGCCTGCGGATCGGGTACGTAGCCGAACTTGTCGATGACCGCCTGGATGCGCGCGCGCGTCGCCTCCTGCACCAGCGGCGACTGGTTGATGACGCGCGACACAGTCTTCTTCGAGACACTGGCGAGGCGGGCGATGTCGTTGATGGTCGCGTTGCGGCCCGGCTTGATGCCGCTCGACCTGAGCCCCACGGGCCTGGCCGGCGCAGCCGGCCTGGGTGCGGCCTTGGCCGGGGCGGGCTTTTTCCGCGTACGTGTCATGGGGTGACGATTGTACGGAACGGATCGGTGCCGTGCAGGCCCGTCCCTAACAATCCGCCCTATGTGGCCGGCGTCATCGGTACGGTGACGCACCTCAGGCTGCCGATGCCCGTGAAAATGGCCTCGGCCGACTGTCCCGCGTCGATCGAGTGGACCCCGGTGACTGCACCCGTGGAAACGAATTCACCGGCGCGCAGCGGGCGTCCGCGCCGCGCGTTGCATTTCAAAGCGAACGCCAGCGCCGCCAGGGGGCCGCCGCTGACGGCCGCGGCGTTTCCCCGGCCGACCACGGTGCCGCCGATGCGCGTCTCGCAGTTGAGGGACTCGAAGCTGCGACCCTGCCAGTCCGGCACTTCGGCGCCGAGCAGCAGCCCGGCATTGTTGCCGAAGTCGCTGACGACCACGGCCGCACCGTAGTCATTGATGTTTTGCAGCGGACTGCTCGCGATCTCGATGCCGATGAACATGGTTTTCACGAAGCGACGTGCGGTCTCGGCGGTCCATTCCGTGACGTTTGCCGGCGCGTCTTTGGCAAGTTGAAATACGAATTCGGCTTCAATGGCCGCAAAGCCGTGGGCGAACACCGGCGCGTCGACAGGAGCACTGCCGCTCACCCGCTTCAGTCCACGCGCGAAAATCGGCCCGACCAGACGCTGCGCGCCGAACTTCTCGCTGAATGGCTCCGGGATCCAGCCGACCTTCCAGCCCACGATAGTGTCGTCCCACAAGGCGATGGCTTCATCCTGGCAGCGATAGGCGGAATCGAGGTCCGCGGGCTGCGGTCCCGGATAGGCGGCGAACGAGCCGGCGAGGCGGCGTGCCTTCACGAACTCGGCGGCCACTCCCTTGGCATCGAACGTACGGTCGGAGACGACGGAGACCAATTTAAAGACCTTCTTTTCCGGGCTCTGTGCCCGCTCCGTTATATCGGGAAACCGGTGTCATTTTCAACGTCTCACGCGGACATTGCATGTCAAATCGCGCCCGGGACGGGACGTTCGCGCGGCGGGGATCGGCCGCTGCCATGCCATGCGCAATTACGCGTGGCACGCCGCCGCGGCCGAAGCGTGTTGGTCCCTGCCGCAGCGTGCGCACCGAGTCCATTTACGTGCCCTGCTGGATGAAGGGGACCTTCTCGAACAACCTGCGCTCGTCGCCGCGCGGATCGTCGGCGAGCCTCGGCTCGACGTCGAAGATCATGGTCTGCCGGCGCTGCATGGTGTACGGCTCCCAGCGCGGCAGGCTAAGGTAGTTAGGGTCGCCGGCGCGCATGAACGCCAGCAGCGCCTGCTGCATGGTGGCGCAGACGCGGCGCGCCGCCGCGCCGTCGCCGGTGCGCGAACCTGCCGCGGTGAGCGTGCCGAACATCAGCGGGATGTCGAGCGTGTGGAAGGCACCCCACCTGCCGCCATCCTCGGGCGAGCCCCAGTCGAGTTGATAGGCGTATGCGGGCGAGCCCTGCTGTGCGCGCAGCTCTGCCTCGACGATGGCCGCGCGCCACGAGCGTCCCGCGGTGGTGGCCGAGAAGAATACGTCGCTCGGCGAGTACCGCGGGTACAGGCGCCGATACTCGGCCACCACGAGGTCGCCGGAAATGTCGACGCGCAATTCCTGCTCCAGCTTGCGCGGCAGCTCCTCCCAGCTCACGGTCCAGGCCGACGCGTCGCCGCGACCGATCAGCGAGCGCGTTTCGTCATGCGTATTGCCGATCATCATCGGGATGCCGGCGGACTGCGGTGGCGCGTCCGGGTAGAAGGGGTGCCGGGTGAGCGTGCGCTCGTCGAGCACCGGCCCCATGTAGCACGCACCGCGTCCAATGAACGGATCGACCGTCGCCGCATGTGCCGACTGCAGGTCCTTCACCGGCATGCGCGCGAGCTCGGCGGCGCGCCCGGCGGGCACCCCGGCCTCGTCGAGCAGCGCGCGCGTGCGTGCGGCGGCGTGCAGCGGACCCGAGACGGTGAGCTGCTGGCCACTCATGGTCGCGGCGCGATGGAACAGTCCGGCCGCGGCGCGGATCGCCATCAGCGTCGCGATCTTGGCGCCGCCACCCGACTGGCCCAGCAAGGTGACGCAGGCCGGATCGCCGCCGAACGCCGCGATGTTGTCGCGCACCCAGCCCAGCGCCAGCACGAGGTCCAGCATGCCGGCGTTCCCGGCGTCGGGAAATCCGGGTAGATAGAGATATCCGAACAGGTTCAGCCGGTGGTTGACCGTGACGACGACCACGTCGCCGTGCCGGCACAGCGCGGATCCGTCGTACAGCGGGCTCGATCCCGAGCCGCTCGAATACGCACCGCCATGGATGTAGACGAGCACCGGGCGCGGGCGCGCGGTCTGCGCGCGTGGTGCGACCACGTTGAGGACCAGGCAATCCTCGGACTGATGCGGCTCGGATCCGGGCTGCGGGCTGGCGGCGCCGAACTCGCGTGCGTCGGCGATGCCACGCCATGGCTCGGGCGGCGTCGGTGGTCGAAAGCGCCGCGGCCCGGTGTCCGCGCCGTAGCGGATGCCGCGGAACACCTGCAGGTCATCGTCGATGAATCCGCGCACGCGGCCGGCTCGCGTGCGCACGATGACGTCGCGGGCCGCCGCCCGCGCCAGCGGCGATGCACAGGATGCCAACGCCAGGCTGGCCTGCAGCAGACGGCGGCGTTCCTCGTCGGGTGAAGTCACGCTACGGCTTCGCATTGGCGAGAGCCCAGGTTTCCACCAGTCCTGGCCACGCGGCGGCGTCCAGGCCGGCCACGCCGCGCATGCCGAAACCATGTCCGCCTCGGTCGAACACGTGCAGCTCGCTGCGCACGCCCGCGGCGCGCAGCGCGTTGAACATCTTCAATGAATTCTCGACCGGCACCGTCTCGTCATCCGCGGCATGGACGAGGAGCGTGGGCGGGGTGTCGGCGCTGACGTGCAGATCCGGCGAATAGCGGTCGAGCCCGGCGGCCTGCACACCGGCGGCGAGCAGTTGCGCGACCGACCCGCGGTGGGCCGACACGCCATGCATCGCGATGACCGGGTACATGAGCACCGCGAAATCCGGTCGTGCCCGCAGATCGTCGGCGGCGTCCTGGCGCGGATAGGCGAGGGAGGTCTCGGTGATCAGCCGTGCGCTGAGGTGGCCGCCCGCCGAAAAGCCGATGACGCCGAACCGCTCCGGCGCCGACGGCGTGCCGCGCTGCCGGCTCCTCAGCAGGCGCAGTGCGCGCATGGCGTCGTGCACGGGCGCGTCGGCACCCGCCGCCCAGCCATCGGCCGGCATCCGGTAGCGCAGCACCGCGCATTCGAAGCCGCGCTGTGCGAACCACTCGGCGGACTCGAAGCCTTCCTTGTCGATCACCACGCGCGTGTACGCGCCGCCCGGAATGATCAGCAGTGTGATGCCGTTGGAGGCGCCCCGCGGATGGAACAGCGTCAGCAGCGGCTGCGTTACGTGCTCGGCAATGCGATCGCGCAAAGGCCCGGCGGGTGCGCGCTCGGTGAGCTGCTGCTTCACGGTCACGCGCTCCGCGCCCGGCACGCCCGCGGGCCACAGCAGCAGCGTCTCACCGCCGGGTTCGGCCGTGGGCACGCCGGCGGCGAGCGCGCTTTCGGATGCGGCCATCATGAGCATCGCGACAATGGGGGCTCGGCGGCTGACAGGCAACTTCATGGCTTCGAGTATGCCGTTCCTGCGCGAGAAAAAGGGGACAGTCCGTGCGGGCTGTCCCCGTGATTCGGGTCGCTCGCCCCGCGGCACCGTACGGGGCGCCGCGGGGCGGAGACTCTCCCGGTCTAACTAGAACTTGAAACGCCCGCCGAGGAAGATCTGGCGGCCCTGGTGGTGGTAGTAAGACAGCCGGTTGCCCACCGAATCCACCCACTGGTCGTCCACTTCGTCGGTGAGATTCAGCGCCTCGAGCGACACCGTGAAGTTGTCGTTGATGTTGTACGAGGAGGAGAAGTCGAGGTTGAAGGTTTCCGCGGTGCCTTCCACGTCGTTGCCGTTGCGTCCCGGCACGGTGGTCAGGTAGTCGGAGCGGAAGGCCGCCGAAATGCGCGCGCTGAAGACCTTGTTGTCGAAATACAGCGTGGCGTTGTAGGCGTGCTTGGACAGACCGGTCAGGTCCTCGGTGGCGACGACCGCGCCGGCGGAGTTGACGTAGTCCACCGTCGAATCCACACCGGTGTAGTTGAGGATGGCGCCGAAGTTGCTCCAGGCGCCCGGCAGGAAGCTGAACGGCTGCTGGTAGCTGACTTCGAAGCCCTTGAGATCACCGCCCGGAGTGTTGGCCGGCAGGTTGAACTGCCAGTCCGGATCGGCGGCCGTGCAGGTCTGCCCGGCCGCGGCGCAGGCGGCATTGGCCACACTGTCGGGGAGTCCGAGCGGATTCTGCGAGAACGGCCCGATCTCGCGCACGGTCTGCACGAACGAGTCGATGTCCTTGTAGAACAGCGCGACCGACAGCAGTGACTCGGGCGCGAAGTACCACTCCGCGGCCAGGTCGAACGCCGTGGCGCGGAATGGCTCGAGCGCGGGATTGCCGGCCGTGACGGTGTGATTGTTGCCCGAGACCGAGACGACGGAGCCCGGGTTCAGGTTTCCGAGAGGCGGGCGGGTCATCACTTTCGCGGCGCCGAAGCGCAGCAGCAGCGAGTCGCTCACGTCATAGACGACGTTCAACGACGGCAGCGTGTCCGAGTAGTCGTTCTTCGCGGTGTTGGGCGTGGGCACGCCGCCGATGGCCGTGAGGCCGGTCGCTTCGAGATCCGTCTTGACGAAGCGCACGCCGACGTTGCCGCGCAGCGTGTGCGTGCCGAGCTCGAAGCGGAAGTCGCCCTGCAGGTAGGCGCCGGTGTCCTCTTCCTGGATTTCGTTGTTGTTGCCGAGCACCGAGTTGATGCTCATCGGGTAGAGCGCCGGATTGTCGAGGTCGAGCGCGCCGACCGCCGCATTCAGGTCGGGAACCAGCCAGCTCTTGACCGAGCCCGCCGGCAGGTCGAGGTTCGAGCCGAACGAGACGATGTGGCTGTAGCTGCTGATCGGAGCGGCGGCCGCCGAGGCCGGCACCGTGCCCTCGCCCGCGGCGCGGCGCGATTCGGTGGACTGGAACTCGTACTTCTTCCACTCGGGGCCGAACTTCAGCGTGAAGGCGTCCGACAGCTTCCAGTTCAGGTCGATCGAACCCACCTTGAAGGTATTGAGCGTGCTTTGCGGGCGCAGCCGGATCTGCGTCAGCCTCCAGGTCGCGGGATTCGACACGTCCGTGTTGCCGTAGCTCAGCAATGGCAGCCGGCTGTTCTGCCGATAGTCGTAGACGTAGCCGTCGACGTTGTCGGCGTCGAAGAGCAGCGTGGTCTGCACCGGGTTGTCATGGTTGGCCTGCGCGAAGCCGAGCATCGCACTGCCGGTGAACGACTCCGAGAAAGTGTGCTTGCCTTCCAGCGTCACCTGCGTGAAACGCGTCTCGAGTTCGTCATGGCGCGATTCGCTGCGGATGTCGACGTCATTGAACACACCGTAGACCAGGGTGTTGGTGTCGTCGATTTCGGCGTCGACCACGTCCACGGCACCGATGGCCTGGGCGCCGTTGGTGCTGAACACCGGCGATTCGAGGAAGGTCTCGTCGCGCTTCGCATCGAACTTCGCGAACAGGGCATCGAGGGCGAAGCTGGTGCTGTCGGAAGGCGCGAACTGGAACGAAGCCGTGGCGCCGATGCGCTCCTGCTCGTGGCGATACCGATCGTAACGAGGGATGCGCGGATGGAAAGCCGCGTTGATCTGCGCCAGCGTCGGAGTGCCGGTGTAGGTGGGATCCAGCGACGTGAAGCCGCCCGTCTGCCAGCGCACCGTGCTCGCGCCCTCGTCCGAAAGCTTGCGGTTGGTGTAGGCCAGCGAGAACAACGCGCCGAACTTGCCGTCGGCGAACGTGTTGCTGATGAGGAACGCGGCGCGCGGGTCGGTGCTCTCGCTCAGATCGTTGTAACCGATCTGCGCCGAGCCGGCGACGGTGAGCCCGTCGTAGTCGAACGGGCGCGCAGTACGCAGGTCGACCGTGGCGCCGAGGGATCCTTCCTCCACTTCGGCCGCCGCCGTCTTGCGGACGGTGATGTTGCTGAACAGCTCGGATGCGAAGGTGTTGAAATCGAAGTTGCGGCCGCGGTTGGTGCCGCCCGCCGCGTCCGTGCTGCCGTTCGCGCTCATCGCTTCCACGCCGTTGATGCGCACGCGCGTGAACTGCGGGCCGAGGCCGCGCACCGAGATCTGCCGGCCTTCGCCCGCGTCGCGCGCGATGACCACGCCGGGCACGCGCTGCAGCGACTCGGCCAGGTTGAGGTCCGGGAAGTCGGCGATGTCCTCGGCGACGATCATGTCGATCGCGCCGACCTGCTCCTTCTTCGAATCGAGCGCGGCATTCAGGCTCGCGCGAAAGCCGGTGACCACGACTTCTTCGATCGACTCGGCACCCGAGGGCGTATTGCCGTCGACCGGCGCGGCACTCTGCGCATGCGCGCCGCTGCCGAGCCCGACGAAGGCCGCGGTGGCAATAGCTAGGGAAACGGCACGCGAGATATCCGTGCGCTTCCCGAATGGTTTGATTGATTCGGACATGGTTCGCCCCTCCTAAAAGGCGTCCTCCGGCTCATGCACGTCGAAGGATGAAATTCGCTCCAGCCGCCACGACCCGGAGCTGGTGGCGTGCTTTATCCCACAGAAATGACACCGGTATCAACCCCGGCGGGATCGAATTTCGCAAACCTTTGGCACGACTAGGAAAACACCAGAAAACGATGGGAAATTGCGCCTACGCAGCCCGGCACGCTTGTCTGATCCGCGCGACGTACTGCGACGTACGTCACAGGCCTAACATCGGAGGCCGTTCCAATGAATGCCGGAGGATGCGCCGATGACCCCCGCCAAATCGCCTTCCTGGTTCACCAGTTTCACGAAGCTCACCGCGCGCCAGAGCGGCCGGCCGACGACCTTCGTGTTAGCGCTAGCAATCATAGTAGTTTGGGCGGTGACCGGTCCGGTCTTCCACTGGAGCGACACGTGGCAGCTGATCGTCAACACCGGTACCACGATCATCACCTTCCTGATGGTCTTCCTGATCCAGAGCACGCAGAACCGCGATGCCATCGCCGTGCAGGTGAAACTGGACGAGCTGCTGCGCGTCACCGCCGGCGCGCACAACGTGCTCATGGATCTCGAAGAGCTGGAGGAGGAGCAGTTGGAGCGCATCCGGCGCGTGTACGAACGGCTCGCCGCCGACGCGCGTCGCGGCGTCGATGCCGGTCGCAGCGATGAAGGCGTTCCGGAAATAGGCGACCTGGCGGGTAAGACGGAGGCCGACAGGGACTCGCGACCGGCCTAGCCATGCGAAGCGCCACACACCGCTTTGCAATTTGGCGACCGGAGCGGCACATTCCCGCCATGAAAAGAACGATCCTGGCTGCCTGCGCGGCGGCACTGTGCTTCGCCTCGGGCTGCGAGACCGTCAAGACCACGAGCGCCGGTGCGGTCGGCGTCGATCGCAAGCAGCAGATGCTGGTCGACAGCGCGACCATCGAGCAGGGCGCGGCGCAGGCCTATGCGGCGGAGCTCCAGACGGCGCGCGACAAGGGCACGCTCAACGCCGACAAGGCGCAGCTGGCGCGTGTCACCACGATCGCCAGGCGCATCGTCGCGGTGACACCCACCTTCCGCCCCGACGCCGCCGGCTGGAACTGGCAGTTCAACGTGCAGAAGAATCCCGAGCTCAACGCCTACTGCATGCCGGGCGGGCGCATCATGGTCTACTCGGGGATCATCGAGAAGCTCGACCTCTCGGACGCCGAGATCGCCACGGTGCTCGGCCACGAGATCGCGCACGCGCTGCGCGAGCACACGCGCGAGCGCGTGTCGCGCGCCTACGCGCAGCAGCTGGTGCTGTCGGGCGCGGCCGCGGTCGCCGGCGTCAGCGATGCCACGGCCAGCATCGCCAACATGGTCGCGGACGTCACGTTCCAGCTGCCGTTCAGCCGCGAGCAGGAGTCGGAAGCGGACACCATCGGTCTCGAGCTGATGGCGCGCGCCGGCTACGACCCGCATGCGGCGTTGACGCTGTGGAACAAGATGAGCAGCGCGGAGAGCGGCGGCGGCACGCCGAAGTTCCTGAGCACGCACCCCGCGCCGAAGGAACGCATCAAGGATATCGAGAAGATCCTGCCGCGGGTGCTGCCGCTCTACCGCAAGGACTAACTACCGCGGCGCGGCGCTGGCGGCGACCGCGCGCCGGAACGCCACCAGCGGGGGCAACGCGGCGAGCAGCGTGGCGGCGTGCAGCGGCTTGCGCGCCACCCACACCGGCGCGTCCGCCAGCCATGGCACCTCGGCATTGGCCGGGTCGCCGGTCAGCATCACGGTGGGCACCGCGTGCCCCAGCAATCGCGCGAAATCCTCGGCGAGCTCCGTGCCCGTCATGCCGGCGCCCAGGTCGTAATCCACGATGAGCACGTCGAGCCTGCCGCGCAGTGCCTCGATCTGCGCCAGCGCATCTTCGCCGCACACCGCCTCGCGCGTCTCGAATCCGGCATTGCGCAACAGCACGGCGGTGGAGCGGCGCAGGCCTTCGTCGTCATCCACGTGCAGGATCAGACCGCGCGCAGCGGGTTCGGGGAGGAGCGGAACGACGGTGGCAAGCTGGGCTGACATGGAGCGCTCCGCGAATGCTGGTTGTGCGTATGTTCTGTCGGAGGAGTCTTGGCCTCGCGACAATTCCCGTCAATACGGACGATTCCTACGTCCGTTGCCGGAGAATGCCCTGCGAGTCTGCCGCGCCGGACGTGAGGCCACGATGACGTCCCGATGACATTTTCGTTGTGGCCCCGGGGTCACTACTGGATCGCGCGCGCCACTTCCTCGCGCAACGCCGCGTACGACGGCGGGATCTCGATGACCGCGGTGGCGCCGTGGCGCATCGCGGAGACTGCCTCGGCGACGTCATCGGGGTCGGTGATCACGAAGATCGGGAGGTTGCGCTGCAGCTCGCGGGCTTCCTGCAGGAATTCATCGATGGGCTGCTCGCGAAGGTCGTCGGCGATCACCAGGCAGGCGACATCCCCGGATCCGGTCTGCTTGAGTGCGGCCTCGAGCGAAGCCGGCCACACGACATTGGCGAAGCCTCGCAGCGCATGCAGTACCTCGCGAGTGCGCGGCGAGGAGCGACCAGCCACGATGATGGTACGCACCCGCGGCGTGCCACCATCTTTCGCGGCGCCGTCGATGTCTGCTGCCCCCGCCATCGCGGCCGCAGCATTGCACCGCACGCCTGTCGAACAAATACGTATTTTCTCTTGCGTTAGTCCGGGAACCCGCGCGGCGGATCACGGTCGCGGGGAGATCGCCATCATCATGCGCACCAGCTCGGCGAGCGAACCCGCCTCCATTTTCTGCATGACATGTGCGCGGTGGATCTCCACGGTCCGCTGGCTCACGCCGAGATCGCCCGCGACCATCTTGTTCGCCTTGCCCTGGGTCACGAGCTCGAGCACTTCGCGCTCGCGCGGGCTCAGCGTGGCCAGTCGTTCCTTGATGCGATCCGTGTGCTGCAGGCGGGCGCGATTCTCCGTGTCCCGGCTCAGGGCACGCTGCACGCGGTCGAGCAGCTCCTGGTCGCGAAACGGCTTCTGCAGGAAATCGAAGGCGCCGTGCTGCATTGCTTCCACGGCCATGGGGATGTCGCCATGCCCGGTGATGAAGATCACCGGGAGCATCGCGCCCCGCAGGTTCAGCTCGTGCTGCATCTCCAGACCGCTCATGCCCGGCATGCGCACGTCGAGCACCAGCGTGCCCGGCTGGGCGGGGTCGTAGCCGGCCAGGAATTCCTGCGCCGAGGCGTATGCCGCGCAGGCGAGGTTCGCCGACTTGAGCAGCAGGCGCAGCGAATCGCGCACCGCATCATCGTCGTCCACCACGTACACGATCTGCGGCCGATCCTTCATCGAAGCACCTCTGGTTGCGCCGGCAGTACGAAGTAGAAGCAGGCGCCGCGCGGCTGGTTGGCGCGATAGCCCAGCCGCGCGTCGTGTGCCTTGATGATCGATCGACTGATCGCGAGCCCGAGGCCAGTGCCGGTGGGCTTGGTCGTGAAGAAGGGCTCGAAGATCTTCTGCTCCACTTCGCCGGCGAGCCCCGGCCCCAGGTCGCTGACCGACACTTCGACGTCGCCGGCCTCGGTGGGGCGGGTGGCGATGCGCACTTCGAATGTCGTGCCGCCGCTGTCGTTGCGTGCCGTGTCGCCGAGCCTCGCCTCGGCGCGGCTCGTTTCGATGGCCTGCGCTTCGAACGCGTTGTGCACCAGGTTCATCAGCACCTGCTGGATCTGCACGCCATCCACGGTCACCCTGGGAAGCGCCGCGCAGAGGTCGAGCTCCAGCTTGCCGTCGTGCACGCGCGCGTCGCTCGCCAGCAACGCGTGCACCTCGCGGATCAGCTCGTTGATGTCCTGCGCCTCGCGGCGCACGTCCTCGTTGCGCACCAGCGAGCGGATGCGCCGGATGATCTCGCCCGCGCGCAGCGCCTGGTTCGAGATCTGTTCGAGCGCGCCCGCGATCTCCGGGATGTCGGCGGCCGGCAAGCGCAGCAGGCGCGCGCAGGCCTGGGCGTAGTTGGCGATGGCGGCGAGCGGCTGGTTGAGCTCGTGCGAGATCCCGGCCGCCATCTCGCCCATGGTCGCCAGGCGCGAGACGTTGTTCATGCGCTCGAGCGCGCGGTGTGCTTCGTTCTCGGCACGGCGCTGATCGGTGATGTCCTCGCCCGAGAGCATGACGCCGGTCGCGACGTTGTTGGCGTCGCGCAGCGCCACGCCGCGCCAGGTGATGAAGCGGTCTTCCCCGTCCGAGGCGCGCACGTGGTACTCGCAGCTCTGTGGTTCGTCGCTGCCGCTCATGAGCAGTGCGCGGAACGCATTGCGGGCGACGCTGCGGTCCTCGGGGGCGACGCAGCTATCTACCCAGTTGCGGTCGATGATGCGCGTGTCGTCGATCTTGAGCACGCGCACCGCGCGCTGGTTGACCAGGCGCACGCTGCCGCCGCGGTCGGTGGCCACCAGCATGACCTGCGCGAGGTCCAGGTACAGGCGGTTCATCTGCCGTTCCTGTTCCAGCGTCGCGAGCGCCTTGCGGCGCAGCGTGTTGTCGTGCAGGTAGCCGACGAACTGCGGTGGCTTGCTGTTCGGGATGCGGCCCACGGACAGGAATACCGAGAATTCGCTGCCGTCGCGATGGCGCACGCGCACGTCGCGACCCTTGCCGAGGATGTGGGGCTCGCCGCCGCCGAGATAGCGCCGGACGTGGTCGTCGTGCGCCGCCCGATCCGCGGAGGTCATCAGCATGCTGACGTTGCGGCCGAGCGCATCCGCGGCCCGGTATCCGAACATCTCTTCCGCTGATCGGTTGAACGCAGTGATCCGACCGCGATCATCCATGATCACGACGGCATCGAACGTGGCGTCGAGCAACGCCAGCACGTCGGCAGTGGGCCCCCCCATGTCGCGCAAAGATACTCCTTGCGCGGCGGGCAAACGACTCTGTTAGGAGCCTGCGTTCCCTCGCAGCAGCTCGGCGTCCACCTCGGCCTCCGCGGCGAGCCAGTCCGCGAGCTCGTCCCCGGGCGCGAAGCCGCGGTTCATCGCGCGGAAGTAGGCGGCCCTGGCGATCAGCGTCGCCCGCTGCTGCGGATCGACGAATTTCGGCGGGCTCGCCGCGATCACCGCTACGGCGGCGCGCCGGCGCGGCGCGCGTTTTTTCCGGGAGGGAGTATCCGGATTCTTTTCTCGGGTCATGTCGAGTCCTTTCGGGGTTTGGATGAGCGGTGGATTATCCCACCGAAATATGTCAGCTCAACCGGCGAGGATGGGCATCGAGAGGATCTGCACTCCACGTCCGGTGCGCGGCACGCGCGACACGAAATCGGCCGGCTTCAGCACGAGGATGTCCGCGGTCACCGCGTCCATGACGAACTCCGCGGTGTTGCCGATGAAGAAGCGCTTGAGTCCGGAACGCGATACCACGCCCATCGCGACGATCGAGCAGCGCTCGCGGCGCGCGATGCGCGGAATCACGTCGCTGGCGCGCCCCTCGACAAGATGACAGTGGCTGCGTTGGACGTCGAAGCCATCGACGGCGCGCGCCAGGTTGCGACGCGCGACCTCCTCGATGGCCTCGCGCTCGCCACCGAGCTCCACCAGCGGGCCGCCTGGCATCGCCGGGGTCACCGGAAGCGGCGGCATCACCGCGTGCAGCGCATGCAACTCGCCATGCAGCGCATGCACGAGCTGCGCGCCCGCGCGCAGGATCTGCCGGTCCAGATTGGAAGGCTTGGCATGCGCGTGCGAGGGATCGATTGCCGCCAGCACGCGCGGGCGGTGATACAGCCGGCGGTTCTTCACCAGCAGCACGGGAATCGGGCAGAGGCGCAGCAGCTCCCAGTCGGTGTACGCCAGCAGCCAGCGCGCCGGATGACGGCCGGTGCCGTGGTGGTTCTCCGCGACCAGCAAATCGGCCGAGATGCGCTGCGCCTTGCGGATGATGGCCTCGTAGGGCGGAAAGTCCCAGTCGGCGGCCACGTCGACGTCGATGCCGTGCTTGCGCACGCGCGCGGCGAGTTTCTCGAGCTGCTCACGTCGCGCGGTCTGCACTTCCCGCTGCCAGGATCTGAGGTCCACCTCGCGGCCCTGCAGCGCCTCGGCGTACAGCGGGGTCGCGATGTCGTGGAAAAGCGTCAGCTGCGCGCCGAGCCCTTTGGCGATCTGCGCCGCTTTGTTGACGGCCGGCAGGGCGCGCGCCGCGGGATCCTTGACCGCGACCAGGATTCTGCGGATGGGCTGCATGGCGCGAGCGTGGCCGAAGGTGTCCGGCAACGCATCGGGAAAACCACCTATGGGTCTGTCGGCGAAGGCCTACGGACTTTCCGCGCGCGCGCTGCGTGCCGACTGTTCGAGGAAGGTGCGCATCTCGGGCGCTTCCTCCACCAGCAGCTGCGCGGCGCGGCGCAACCGGATGATCTGCTCGGAAGAGAGCGTGAACGCCGTCGGGATCCGGTCGAGGTAGTCGCGCTCCGCCGGATCCTTCACGCGATCGAATGACAGCTCGACCAGGTCGATGTCGAACTTGTCGCAGTCCGGGATCGCGATGACCTCCCTGCAGCGCGTGGTGCGCACGTCCCTTTCCCAGCGCTTCACGCGCGCGCGCAGCAGGTTCATGGTTTCGAAGCTGTAACGGTTGAAGGTGGCGCTGACCACGGCATCCATGACCTTCTTGATGCCGAGCGGCTCCGGGCGGCGTGCATAGGTGCGGTCGAAGCCGGTGCGCGCGTCGACCACGATGAACAACATCCGCCGCGCGCGCGAGAAGCCGTTGCGACGCAGCGCATCGGTCACGCTCTGGCCGAGCGCCACCTCGTCGAGGATGGCGCGCGCGCCCAGGTTGTCGGCGAATGCGCCGTCGGCGAGGTGCAGGTACGGGTAGTTGGTGCTGTCGAGAAAGGAGAGCAGGCGCTCGGCACGTTCGCGCCGGTAGGCGTCCTCCTCGTCGATGGACTCCGGCGCGATGGTGTCCGGCGGCTGGTAACCGCAGCGCCCGGCGAAGCTCTGCATCACCAGCGGCGCGAAGTAGATGGGTGTCGCCGCGGAGGAGAACACCGCGCGCGCCACCGGCACGCTCCTCGGATCCACGCACACGCCGTTCAGCTGTTCGCGCGTGAACGAGAACGGCTTGGCGCGCACCAGGTCGGTGGAGGTGATGATGACGCGTGGTGAGCGCGTCATGACGTCGTAGACCGTGGCGCCGCGGAACAGCTGCTCGTCGAAGTACTCGACCTCGAGGTCGCTGCGACTCACCAGGGGCCGCGCCAGCCGGCTCCAGTTCACCGGCGCCAGCACCTTGTGCCACAGGTCCTTTTCGGTGTCGTGGTTGAGGAAGCTCGGCGCGTAACTGTCGAAGGTCTCGTGCCCGTGCAGCGCATAGTATGCCGCGGTGAATGCGCCGCCCGACACCGCGGAGATGAGGTCGATCTCGTCGAGCAGCGAGTGACGGTCGCCGTCCGGCGTGGTCACCTGGATGTCGCGCAGCGCCTCGAGCACGCCGTACGAGAAGGCCGCGGCGCGCTTGCCGCCGCCCGAGAAGGTGAGCACGACGAACAGCTTGTCCGAGTTCGCCTCGACGCCGGGCGCGAGCACCGGTGCGGTGAGCGGCACGATCTGCGACAGCGGCCGCTCGCGTGTCGGCAGGCTGCCGCAGCCGGCCACGAAAAGCGTTGCGGCGGCACAGATCGCCGCCAGCGAACCGCGAACGTGCAACTTCATGCGCCGCAGTATACGGCGCGCCCGTTCAGGCTGGAGCAGCCTGCCGGTACATGTCCGGCTTCAGTATCTGCATGAGCCTGCCGTCATCCGGCGGTGCGCGGAAACCGTACTGCGCATAGAGCCCATGCGCGTCGCGCGTTCCCAGCATGACCCGCCGGGCGCCGGTGAGCGCGGGATGTGCCATCACCGTGCGCATCAGGAGCTTGCCCAGCCCGCGGCCGCGGTGCTCTTCGAGGACGTACACGTCGCACAGATACGCGAAAGTCGCGTGATCGGTCACCACGCGCGAGAGTCCCACCTGCCTGCCGCCGGCCTTTTCGTAGAGCCCGAAGCACAGCGAATGGCGCGCGGCGCGCTCGACCGTGTCGCGCGGAATGCCCGGTGACCAGTACGAACGCGCGAGGAAGGCGTGCATGGCGTCGACGTCGAGCCGGGCCGGATCGGTGGAGATCTCGTACGCTGCCGCGAGGTCAGTCGACGACATACAGCTTCGCTCCCGTGCGCGTGGAGGATCGATGCGCTTCGGCGCCATCCGCCACCTGGTAGCTCATGCCCGGCGTGAGCGTGAAGCGGCGGCCGTCGCGCAGCTCGGTGTCGAGCTCGCCCTCGAGGCACAGCAGGAAATGTCCCTTGCTGCACCAGTGGTCGGCGAGATAACCCGCCGAGTACTCGAGCATGCGCACGCGCACGTCACCGAACTGCCGCGTGCGCCAGCGGGCTTCGCCGGCGACGCCGGGGTGTGTGGTGACTTCCACCCGGCTCCAGTCGGTGGTGCCGAAGGGCAGGTCCGCGATCTTCATGGCAGCGGGTGGCGGCCGGCGAGTACCTCGGCAAGCACCGGGCTGTCGACGTTGCCGCCGCTCAGCGCCAGCGCGACGCGCTGGCCCGCGAGCGAGGCGCGCTCGCGCCAGGCGGCGGCGAAGGCGGCGGCCCCCGCGCCTTCGGCGACGTTGTGCGTCATCGCGAAGATCGCGCGCATGGCGGCGGCCAGCTCCGCGTCGCTCACTTCCTCGATGCGCGAGACGTTGGCGAGCAACAGCTCGAGCGCATCGGCATCGGGTTTGCGGCAGGCCATGCCGTCGCCGAGCCGCGTCTCGACCGGCGCCTCGATGACCCGGCGCGCGACGAACGACTTCGAGTAGCAGGGTGCGTGCGCCGAGACCACGCCGACGATGCGCGTCCGCGGCGAATAGGCATTGCGCGCCGCCGCGGCCGCGCAGGCGCCGGAACCCATGCCGATGGGCACGTAAACGACGTCCAGGTCCGGAACGGCCCGGAACAGTTCCGCCCAGCCGGTGCTCACGCCGAGCACGATGTCCGCGTGAAAGGAGGGCACCATGTGCAGGCCGTGCGCTGCGGCCACGCGCGTGGCCTCTTCGCGCGCCTCCTGGAAATCGTGGCCATGCTCCACCAGGTTCACGCCGAGCGCGCGCATGGCCGCGTTCTTCTCCACGCTGTTGCCGCGCGGCACGTACACCGTGGCCGGTAGTTTGAAGTGCCGCGCGGCCAGGCCCACTGCCTGGCCGTGGTTGCCGCGCGTCGCGGTGGTCACGCCGCGGCAATCCGGCTCGCGTTCCAGCAGCCTCCGGAAGTAGATGTGGCAGCTGCGTGCCTTGAAGGCGCCGATGGGCGTGTGGTTCTCGTGTTTGAGCCACACGTCGGCGCCGAACGCCGCGGCCAGCTGCGGCCAGCGGTACTGCGGTGTGGGCGGCACCAGCGGCGCGAGGTATTGCGCGGCGGCCTCGATCTCGGCGCGGCCCGGTAGTGAGGGCGCGGCGCGCGCAACTGTCATGGCGGAATCTGCATGCATGGCCCGGTGAAATATAGACGACGGTTCAGTACAGTTGCAGTACAGTTGATCCTCCAATCCCCGGCCACTGGCCCGCTCTTATATATGTCACTGGAACCCAAGCAGGACCATCGTCTTCCCGCCCAGCTCGCTGCGCGCTTCGCGCAGCGCATCGAGAACCACGCGCTGCGCCCGGGCACGCGGCTGCCGTCGATCCGCAGCTGCGCGCAGGAATCGCGCGTCAGCCGCTCGACCGTGGTCGAGGCCTATGACCGGCTGATCGCCGCCGGACTGATCGAGTCGCGGCGCGGCTCGGGTTTCTACGTGCGCCTGCGTTCCAACAAGCTCGCCCAGCGGCGCTCCACCGCGCACCCGATGCCGGCCTCGGCGCTCGACGTGAGCTGGCTGCTGCGCGCGCAGCGCCGCCAGTCGCCGGGCAGCGAACAGCCGGGCGCGGGGCTGCTGCCGGAGAACTGGCTGGACCATGAACTGGTCGCGGCCGCCGTGCGCGGTGTCGGGCGCAGCCGCGGCTCGTGGCTGCTCAAGTACGGCACCGCGGAGGGCTATCTACCGCTGCGCGAGGCCCTGTCCACACGGCTCGCGCACGTGGGCATCGAGGCGCTGCCCGAGCAGATCATCACCACCGCCGGTGCGACCGCCGCCATCGACCTCGTCGCGCGGCGATTCCTCGTGCCCGGCGATGTGGTGTTCGTCGAGGACCCGGCCTGGTTCGTCATGTTCGCGCGCTTCGCGGCGTTCGGCGCGCGCATCGTCGGCGTGCCGCGCACCGCCGATGGGCCTGACATCGCCGCGCTCGAGAGCCTGCTCACGCGCGAGAAGCCGAAGCTGTTCATCCTGAATTCGGTGGCGCACAACCCCACCGGCTCGTGCATCAGCCCGGTCAATGCCGTGCGCGTGCTCGAGCTGGCGATCCGGCACAACTTCATGATCGTCGAAGACGACATCTACGGCGACCTGCAGGGACGGCACGCCACGCGGCTCGCGAGCCTCGATGCATTGCGTCACGTGGTGTATGTCGGCGGATTCTCCAAGACGCTGGCCGCCAACCTGCGGGTCGGGTACATGGCCGCGCACCCGGCCCTGATCCGCGAGCTGCGCGACATCAAGGCGCTCACCGGGCTCGCATCCTCGGAACTCAGCGAACGCGTGGTGGCGCGCATCATCGTCGACCGCGCCTACGAGCGCATGCTCGAGCGCGTGCGCGCCAGGCTCGATGACTGCCGGGCGCGCACCGCCGAAGCCCTGGTGAAGATGGGCGCGAAGATCGCGGGCACGCCGGTGGGCGGCATGTACCTGTGGGCGGATTTCGGTCGCGACACCAACGAGCTCGCCACGGCCGGCAGCCGCGAGGGCGTGTTGCTGGCACCCGGCAGCCTGTTCTCGCCCACGCAGTTGCCGACCACCTGGATGCGCGTGGCCGCGGCCACCTGCCTGAACCCCGTGGCGATGAAATTCCTGGCCCGGGCGACCGCGTCGCGCTGATAGCCGTTCACTCTGGGTTGAACACGCGCCGTCGCGCCGCTTCATCCTGCCCGGACGAGGAGGCGCCATGAAAGAGCTCGCGGGCAAGGTCGCATTCATCACCGGTGGCGGCAGCGGCGTGGCGCTCGGCCAGGCCAAGGCGTTCGCCGCCCATGGAGTCAAGGTCGTGATCGCCGACATCCGGCGCGACCATCTCGACGGCGCGCTGGCGTACTTTCGCGAGAAGAAGCTGCCGGTGCACGGCATCCAGCTCGACATCACCGATCGCAAGGCCTACGCGGCCGCGGCCGACGAAGCCGAGAAGGTTTTCGGTCCGGTGCAGCTGCTGTGCAACACCGCTGGCGTGAGCCAGTTCGGGCCGGTGCAGCAGGCCACCTACGACGACTGGGACTGGCAGATGTCGGTGAATCTCGGCGGCGTCATCAACGGCATCCAGACCTTCGTGCCGCGCATGCTGCAGCACGGGCTCGGCTCGCACATCGTGATCACGGCGTCCATGGCCGGCTTCCTGCCGCTGCCGGGCTGCGCTATCTACTGCACCACCAAGTTCGCGGTGCGCGGCCTGGCCGAGTGCCTGCAGCTCGACCTCGCGCCGCATGGCATCGGCGTGTCCGTGCTCTGTCCTGGTGCGGTGAACACCAACATCCACGAAGCCGTGCTCACGAGGCCCAAACACCTGTCGAACACCGGCTACTACGGCGCCGACCCCGCGGTGATGAAGAGCCTCAAGGAAGTCATCGCGCCCGGCTACGACCCGGTCGAGCTCGGCGAAATCGTGGTGCGCGCCGTGCGGGACGACCAGCTCTACGTGATTCCCTATGCCGAATTCGGCGCACCCATGCAGCAGCGCCTCGACATGGCACTGAAAGTCATCCCCGATCCCAAGGATGACCCCGGCATGGCGGCGCGGGAAGCCGCCATGGCCAGGCGACGGGCCGAGCGCGCGGCCGAGGCGCAGAAGCCGTCGAACTAGGCATAGAATGTCCCGCAAAGCGGATCGCCCATTCCGGGGCGGTCACAGACAAAAAGGGGCGCGTCATGTCAGTCACATCGGCGAAGAGGTCCTCCCGCAATAGTTTGATGGTGGTCGCGTGCAGTGCCGCGGTCACGCTCGCGGCCTGTTCGAAGCCGGAAGAAAAGGCGCCGCAAGCCGCCGAGCCGGCGATGGTGTCGACCGCACTCGAGGGCCAGCTCGACATCGTGGCCTGGCCCGGCTACATCGAGCGCGGCGAATCCGACAAGGCCTATGACTGGGTGACGCAGTTCGAGGCAAACACCGGCTGCAAGGTCAACGTGAAGGTGGCCAACACTTCCGACGAGATGGTCACGCTGATGTCGAGCGGCGCACCGCCGCCGAGCCCGCCCGGCGATGCCTCCTGGCCGCCGGCCGGCAACGCGCCCTACGACCTGGTCACGGCGTCGGGTGACGCCTCGCTGCGCCTGATTCGCGGCGGCACCGTGCAGCCCATCGGGCTCGATCGCATCAAGAGCTTCGAGACCGTGGATCCGCGGCTGCGCGAGGCGGCGTGGCACTTCGTGGACGGCAAGCACTGGGGCGTGCCGTACCAGTGGGGCCCGAACGTGCTGCTGTACAACACCAAGGTCTTCAAGAAGGCGCCGACCTCCTGGTCGGTGGTGTTCGAGGAGCAGAAGCTGCCCGACGGCAAGTCCAACAAGGGCCGCGTGCAGGCGTACGACGGGCCTATCTACATCGCCGACGCGGCGCTGTACCTGGCGACCAGGAAGCCGGACCTCGGCATCAAGGATCCCTACGAGCTCAACGAAACCCAGTACGCCGCGGTGCTGAGCCTGCTGCGCGGCCAGCACCCGCTGATCCAGCGCTATTGGCACGACGCCAACGTGCAGGTGCAGGACTTCACCACCGAGGGCATCGTCGCCTCGGGCTCCTGGCCCTTCCAGGCCAATACGCTGCTCGCCAACAAACAACCGGTCGCGACGACGGTGCCGGAGGAAGGCGCCACCGGGTGGGCCGACACCACGATGCTGGCGGCGGGCGCGAAGCATCCGAACTGCGCCTACGCCTGGATGGAATGGTCGATCTCGCCCAAGGTACAGGGCGACGTGGCCGCGTGGTTCGGCTCCAACCCGGTGGTGCCCAAGGCCTGCGAGGGCAATGAGCTGCTGGGCGCCGAGGGCTGCAAGAACAATGGGTACGAGAACTTCGACAAGATCAGGTTCTGGCGCACGCCCGAGTCGAAGTGCGCCTCACACGTCGAGGGCTGTGTGCCGTACAGCCGCTGGGTGACCGACTACGTGGCGGTGATAGGCGGCCAGTGACCGGGCGCCGCTCGTGACGGCGGCGATCGAGTTCCGCGCAGTCTCGCGCATCTACGGCGAGCTGCACGCCGTCGACGACGTGTCGCTCGCCGTCGAAGCGGGCGAATTCTTCGCCATGCTCGGGCCGTCGGGCTCGGGCAAGACCACCTGCCTGCGATTGATCGCCGGCTTCGACACGCCCGATCGCGGCCAGGTACTGCTCGACGGCGCGGACGTGTCCGCGGTTCCCCCTTATGAACGCAACGTCAACACCGTGTTCCAGGACTACGCGCTGTTTCCGCACATGACGGTGCTGGGCAACGTCGCGTATGGGCCGCGGGTGCGCGGTGTCGCGCAGGCCGAACGCGAGCGCCGCGCGCGCGAAATGCTCGAGCTGGTGCAGCTCGGCGCGCAGGGCGAGCGCCGGCCGGCGCAGCTTTCGGGCGGCCAGCGCCAGCGCGTGGCGCTGGCGCGTGCGCTGATCAATCGCCCCCGCGTGCTGCTGCTCGACGAGCCGCTGGGCGCGCTGGACCTCAAGCTGCGCGAGGAAATGCAGATCGAGCTCAAGTCCCTGCAGAAAAAGCTCGGCATCACCTTCGTCTACGTCACGCACGACCAGGGCGAGGCGCTCTCCATGGCCGATCGCGTCGCGGTATTCAGCCAGGGTCGTATCGAGCAGCTCGCGGCGCCGCGCGAGCTGTACCTGCATCCCGCGACCGAATTCGTGGCGCGCTTCGTCGGCAGCGCCAATGTCGCCGATGCCGCGCTGGCGCAGAAGCTCGGCGCCGGCGTGCCGTTCGCGATCCGCGCCGAGAACATCGATGTGCAACCCGAGACGGCCGTCGCCCCGCCGCAGAGCTCGACCGCAACGGGCGTGGTACTGGCCGTGCAATTCCATGGCGCCGCCAGCCGCTGGCAGGTGCAGCTCGATGCGGGTGAGGTGTGGAGCGCACTTGTCCCGGAGTCGCGACGCCTGCAGGGCATCGCCGTGGGCACGCGCGTCAAGCTCTGCTGGCCGCGCGCGGCGGCGATGCCGCTCGCGGTCACGAGGTAGCCGTGCGTTCGGCCTCGACGTTCTTCTGGCGCCGCCCGTACTGGTACCTGGCGCTGCTGCTGCTGCCGCCGCTGCTGTGGTTCGGCACCGTGTATCTGGGCTCGCTGTTCGCGCTGCTCGCGCAGAGCTTCTACCGCATCGATGATTTCACGGCGCAGATCGTGCGCCAGCCGACGCTCGCGACCTATCGGCAACTCGTGACACAGCCCGCGAACGTGGACATCGTGCTGCGCACCGTCGGCATGGCCGTCGCCGTGACCATCGCCTGCGCGCTGATCGCGCTGCCGATCGCCACCTACATGGCGCGGCATGCGCGCGGGCGCGTCAAGGCATTGTTCTACGTGGGCGTGATGCTGCCCATGTGGACCAGCTACCTCGTCAAGGTCTATGCGTGGCGCCTGCTGCTGGCGAAGGAAGGCATCATCGCCTGGTTCCTCGGCAAACTCGGCCTCACCACGGTGCTGGACGCGCTGCTCGCGACGCCGGGAGTGGGCGGCCCGTCGCTCTCCTCCTCGTACATCGGCATGTTCCTGGTGTTCGTCTACATGTGGCTGCCGTTCATGATCCTGCCGATGGCCGCGGCGCTCGAGCGCGTGCCCGGTTCGCTGCTCCAGGCCTCGGCCGACCTGGGGGCGACCCCCGCACAGACGTTTCGCAACGTGGTCCTGCCGCTCGCCGTCCCCGGCATCGCCGCGGGGTCGGTGTTCACCTTCTCGCTGACCCTGGGCGACTACATCATCCCGAGCGTCGTCGGCGCGCCGGGCTACTTCATCGGCATGATGGTGTACGTGCAGCAGGGCACGGCCGGCAACATCCCGCTGGCGGCGGCGTTTTCCGTGGTGCCCATCGTACTGATCTTCGCCTATCTGGCCATCGCACGGCGCTTCGGGGCCTTCGATGCGCTCTAGGGCACCGTACCGGGTAGATAGCCCGTCGTGGTTGACGCGCATCGGCGCGTTCGCCGGCCTGGCGTTCATGCACGTCCCGGTGCTCATCATCATCCTGTATGCGTTCACGACGGAGGACCGTACCTACCAGTTTCCGCCACCCGGCCTCACGCTGCGCTGGTTCGAGGTGGCGTTCACGCGCTCGGACATCTGGCAGAGCCTGACGCTGTCGCTCGCGGTCGCGGCCTGCGCCACGCTGATGGCGCTGGTGCTCGGCACGCTCGCCGCCTTCGCACTGGCGCGGCGCACGTTCCGCGGCCGCGATGCGTTGACCGTGCTGTTCGTGCTGCCGATCGCCCTGCCCGGCATCATCACCGGCATTGCGCTGCTCGCCGCCATGAAGCTCGGGCGCATCGAGCCTTCCTTCTTCACGATCGTGGCCGGCCACGCGACCTTCTGCCTGGTCATCGTCTACAACAACGTGGTCGCGCGCCTGCGCCGGCTGCCCTTGAGCTGGGTGGAAGCCTCCATGGATCTCGGCGCGGACGGCCTGCAGACCTTCCGCTACGTGCTGCTGCCGCAGGTGGCCACCGCGTTCCTGGCAGGCGGCATGCTGGCGTTCGCGCTGTCCTTCGACGAAATCATCGTCACCATCTTCACGGCCGGCAAAGAGCGTACGCTGCCGATCTGGTTCTTCAACGAACTGTTCCGGCCGCGGGATCGGCCCGTCACCAACGTCGTGGCGGTGATCGTCATCGCGGTGACGCTGCTGCCGATCGTGCTCGCTTACTACCTCACGAGGCCCGACGATGAACACGAAACTGCTCGTTAACGGCAAGCTGGTCAAAGGCAGGGGGGAGGAGCAGAACGTGCTCAATCCCGCCACCGGCAAGGTGATCGCGCAGGTCAACGAAGCCTCCGAGGAACAGATCGCGGCGGCGGTGGGCGCGGCCGCGAAGGCCTTCGCCGGCTGGTCGGGCACCGTGCCGAAGGATCGCGCGACCCTGCTGCTGAAACTCGCCGATCGCATCGAGGCCGAGGCGCAGGAGTTCGCCGCGCTCGAATCGCAGAATTGCGGCAAGCCGCTCGGCGCGGCGCTGAACGACGAGATCCCGGCGATCGCCGATGTGTTCCGATTCTTCGCCGGCGCCGCGCGCACGCTGCACGGCGCGGTCGCGGGCGAGTACCTGCCGGGCTTCACCAGCATGATCCGCCGCGATCCCATCGGCGTCGTGGCATCGATCGCGCCCTGGAACTATCCGCTGATGATGGCGGCGTGGAAGTTGGGCCCGGCGCTCGCGGCGGGCAACACGGTGGTGCTCAAACCCTCGGAGCAGACGCCGTTGACCGCGCTCAGGCTCGCGACCCTGCTGGCCGAGCTGTTTCCGCCCGGGGTCGTGAACATCGTGTGCGGGCGCGGCAATACCGTGGGCGCGCCGCTGGTGGCGCAGCCCGAAGTCGCGATGATCTCGCTGACGGGTTCCATCGCGAGCGGCGAGAAGGTGCTCGCGGCCGCGGTGAACGGCACCCGGCGCACGCATCTCGAGCTCGGCGGCAAGGCGCCGGTCATCGTGTTCGACGATGCGGACCTGCAGTCGGTGGTGAGCGGCGTGCGCACCTTCGGCTTCTACAACGCGGGGCAGGATTGCACGGCGGCCTGCCGCATCTACGCCGGGCCGAAGATCCACGACAAACTGGTCGCGGATCTGTCCGCGGCCGCGAGCAGCATCAAGGTGGGCATGCAGGAGGAAGAAGGCGTCGAGATGGGCCCGCTGATCACCGGCCGGCATCGCTCGCGCGTGGCGGGCTTCGTGCAGCGCGCACAGGAGAAGCGCCACATCGAAGTCACCGCGGGTGGCAAGCCGCGCGCCGGCGCCGGATTCTTCTACGAACCGACGGTCATCGCCGGCGCGAAACAGAGCGACGAGATCGTGCGCAAGGAAGTCTTCGGCCCGGTGGTCAGCGTCACGCGCTTCAAGGACGCCGACCAGGCGATCGAGTGGGCCAATGATTCGGACTACGGGCTCGCTTCATCCGTGTGGACCCGGGACGTGGGCAAGGCGATGAAAGTGGCAGCGCGCCTGCAGTACGGCTGCACCTGGATCAACACGCACTTCATGCTGGTGAGCGAGATGCCGCACGGCGGGCTGAAGCGTTCGGGTTACGGCAAGGATTTGAGCGTGTACGCGCTCGAGGACTACACGGCCGTTCGGCACGTCATGGTGAAGTTCTAATCCCTGCCTGACACCGCCTTGCGCCAACGCACCAGGCCGATGGCGTAGGTCACGTAGTAACCGGCCAGCAGCCCGAAGATGCCCAGGGTCAGAGGACTGGCCGAAAAATCCTGCGGCGACTGCGCTGCATATGGGTTTTGCGAATACAGGAACACCATCCGGTAGATCACGCGGCCCACGAACAGCAGCGACAGCGCGATACCGATGTGCGCGTTCGGCGTGTAGAACAGGCCCTGTGGCGTGACCTCGAACTTCGTGTGGCGCAGGCCGTAGTAACCCAGCACCACGCCGCCTGCGATGCCGCCGGCGAGCGCGGCGAGCAGCGCGGCAGCGAGCTCAGGCCGACGCAGCGCACTCCAGCCGAGCAGCACCACCAGCAGCGGAAACAGGCCGATGGTGATGTTCGGCCGGATCTTCGACAACGGCTGCCGGCCGATATTGCGGCGCACGCGGCTGTACATCCGCCACACGATCAGCGGAATGATGACCAGGAACGGCAGTACGTTGGCGGCGGGGAGCTGCATCGCGCGGAGTCCTTGGGGCCCGAAAGCCGGCAAGACTACCGCGGAGCGGCCGGTTCTGTAACCAGCAGTGGCTCACCTTCGGCGGGGCAGCGCCCGGTAGCTAGGAGGCAGGCTTCGAACGGGCGGGGGTCCAGCGACAGGCATGAAGTGCCGAGATGACAGAACCGCGGCGTCGACTCGTCGCGCCGCTCGAGCGGCAGATCCATGGCGATCTGCGGCGGCGGCAGGCCGACCTCCTGCGCGGTCACGTACGGTCTCCGCTGCTAGCGACGCGGCAGCCGCGCCACCGTGCGCGGCCCGAGGATGGGCCGCTTGCGCGGCGCGGGCGGACTCTCCGTCGTGAAGATGTTCCAGAAGGCGAGCTTGTACGAAGCGCCGGCGATGAAGCCGGAAAAGTGCGCCGCGTAGTTCACTTGCGCGGCGTCACCGTGGCGGAACCCGGCGATGTCGAAAGCCAGGAACGCCAGGATGAAGAGGAACGCCGGCACCTCGATGGTCCTGATGAACCAGCAGCTGATGTCGTCCTTGGGATAACGGAACAGGAACATGCCCATGTAGCCCCACACCACGCCCGAAAGGCCGATCGTGGGCACGGATGAATGGGCGGTGAGCGCGAACGCCAGGCTGGTCACGAGCACGAACACGGCGAAGGCCAGCAGATAGCCCGCCGCGGTGATGTGCGTCTCGATGGTGCGCGCGAAGCTGTAGAAGAAGAACAGGTTGCCCGCCAGGTGCCAGAGGCTGCCGTGCGTGAACACCGACGTGAACATCTTGAGCGGGTCGAGCTGGTCGGCGTAGAAGGCGAGCGCCAGCTGGTCGGCCTCGGCATTGGCGAAGGCATACACGATGATGCAGATCACGCACACGAACAGCGTGATCAGCGGAACGCCGTTGGATCCTTTCTTGCCGAGGGGAACGATGGGCAGCATGGCGAGACTCAGGCCGGATCGTGACACACTGCTTCGATGTTGTGACCATCCGGGTCCAGCACGAAGGCGCCGTAATAGTCCGGATGGTAGTGGGGCCGCAGGCCGGGCGCGCCATTGTCGCGGCCGCCGGCCGCGAGCGCCGCCTGGTGGAAGGCATCCACCTGCGCGCGATTCGCGGCCCGGAATGCCACGTGCAGCGGCGGAGATTGCGGCGAGCCGCCGGCGACCCAGAAGTCGGGCTTGGGTGGCACGCCGATGCCCATGGCGCCCGCCGGCGCCAGGTCGCCCGGCAACTCCATGACGAGCCGATAGCCGAGCGGTGCGAGCGCCTGCAGGTAGAAGGCCTTGCTCTTCCGGTAATCGCTGACGTTCAGACCGGTGTGGTCGATCATGGTTCGCTCCGCCGCAGCCGCAGCCGACTCTACACCCGCGCCGACCGGCTGTCCTGCACGCCGGTCCTGGCGATCACCCTAACTACCGTCTCCAGGTGGTCGCGGAAACCCATGCGCGCGTACAGCGCGCGCGCCGGCGCGTTGTGTCCCATGACGTGCAGGAACGGAGTCTTGCCGCGCCGCAACTGGCGCTGCACGAGCTTCAGCGTGAGCTTCTTCGCCAGGCCGCGTCCCTGGAAATCCGGGTGCGTGCAGATGCCGCTGATTTCGTGCAGGTCGCCGGCGCACATGCGTTCTCCGGCCATCGCGACCAGCCGTTGACCCGCGAAATAGCCGAAGTACTCGCCCAGCTCGGGTGTGCGGATGCCGAAAGGTCCCGGATTGGTCAGCCTGGCCAGCTCCAGGGCCTGCGCGGCGTGCTCCGGCCGCAGCGCAATCGCGTCCGGCGCCACCTCGTCCTGCGGCGGCGGCGCGTCCCAGATCATCTTGAACATGCGTGCTTCCTTCTCGATCTGCCAGCCGGCGGGGGCCGTCCCCGACCAGATGTCGATGTAGAAGCTGTCGCCCGGCTCGCTGTAGCGGGCCAGCGTCGCAAAATCCGGCCGCTCGGGCTCGCGGCAACCAACGATCGGCGAAAATCCCGGCGCGTAGCGGCGCACGTCGCCTTCGCCCACCGCGAATTTCGCGTGTGGGCCCGTCATGCAGTTCCACATGATGTTCTGCAGCAGGTTCGCCATCGGAATGATTCTGCATCAGCGCCGCCGCCGGACCATCGGCTTTTCCGAACATCGGTTCAGCCGGCCTTATCCGTGCCGACCAGGTCCATCGAAAAGTAGTGTGCCTCGAGAGTCATGCCCTTGCGCTGGTAGAAGCGGTGCGCATCGACGCGCCGCACGTTGGAAACCAGGCGCAACTGCCGGCAACCGCTGCGAGCTCCCAACGCCGCCAGCCAGTCGAACAACGACCCGCCGTAGCCCCTGGAGCGCGCGCCTTCCGCCGTCACCAGGTCCTCGATCTCCAGGTAGCGCCCGCCCGCGAGCCAGTCCGAGAGCCGGTATCCCGCCACGGCCTTGATGCCGTCGTCCTCGAGAAAGGCGATTTCCAGGCCTGTGGCGGCGGCGAGTTCCCGCACGCGCGGCACGAAGGCTTCGCGCGAAATGCGATGGCGAAGCTGCGCCATCACGGGATAGCAGGCGTCGAGCTCGGCATCCGTCCTGGCGATTGCAATCCGCGGCATCGGAACTCCTCGGGTGGGGAGCACGATCATAGCTTGACATTGTCGTAAGCAATTGCTTACCGTAAGCAATGGCTTACCACAAGGCCCTGCAGTCCATCAGCGATCCCACGCGGCGCAGCGTGCTGGAAACGCTGCGCGCGGGCCCCCAGGCCGTCGGGGAGATCGCCAGGAAGCTGCCGGTGAGTCGCCCGGCGGTGTCGCAGCACCTCAAGGTGCTGAAGGACGCGGGCCTCGTGAAGGACCGCGCCGAAGGCGCGCGCCGCGTGTACTACATCGATCCGGAAGGGTTCGGCGCCCTGCGCCGCTGGCTCGACGAATTCTGGGGCGACGCACTCGCTTCGTTCGCCCGCGAAATGAACTCCGCCCACAAGACCAGGGGAAACAGGAAAAAATGAACCGCACGATCCAGATCGCGCCCGTGCGCAAGACCGTCGTCGTCGATGGCACGCCGGCCGAGGCTTTCGTGTTCTTCACGGCCGGGGTCGACCGGTGGTGGCCGAGGCAGCATCACCTGGGTGCAACACCACTGGTGGCCTCGCTCATCGAGCCCTTCGTCGGCGGGCGCTGGTACTCGATCCACGAAGGCGGCGAGGAAATCACCGTGGGCCACGTGCGCGCCTGGCAGCCGGGGGAACGGTTCGTGGTCGGCTGGGAAATCAGCGGCGACTGGAAGCCCGAGCCGCGCGTCGCGCTCGCCTCCGAAGTGGAAGTGCGATTCATCGCCGAGGCGCCCGGGCGCACGCGGGTCGAGCTCGAGCATCGCGATTTCGACAGGATGGAAAAGGGCGCCGAGCAGATGCGCAACGGCGTCGACAATGGCTGGCCGGGAATCCTCGAGCAGTACGTCGCGGCATGCGCCCGGGCAATGCGCAAGGCGTCGTGAGCGCGCGTCACGACCCGGTGATATTTGCCGCCCGGTGATATCCCTTGGATCCGATGGATTGCGCCAGCGGACTGCGCCAGTCCGTGCCCGCGGCGAGCGCCTGAAGCGCGCGTGCGAAATCGTACTGCGGCCGCCACCCTAACAACTCCCGTCCACGCGCGTTGTCGTACACGCGATCCAGCGTGGGCAGCATTTTCCAGCCGCGCGCCGCGTACACGGCGGCATGGCCGGGCACGCGTCGTTCCAGGATCCTGGCGGCGTCGCGCCCGAGGTCGGCCGCGTCCTCGCGCTGGAACGGCGTGGTGGCGCTGATGATGAAACGACCGAAGCCGAGCGCTTGCGCCCGATCGAGCGCGCACAGGTGCGCCGCCACCACGTCCTCCACGTCGATGCGGCGATACAGCAGTTCGTTGACCTTGAGGTTGTCGTCCGCATAGGCGCTGCGCTTCTCGGCCATGTCGTCTTCTTCGGGGAAGAAGCGCGACGTGCGCAGCACGATGCAGGGCATGCCCTGGTTGCGATGGAACAGCCGGCACAGATCCTCGGCGGCGGCCTTCGTGACTCCGTAGATGTTCTTGGGAATCGGCGCCACCTCCTCGGTGATCCAGGCGGCGGGCGATCCGGCGGGTGGCGTCAATGCGTCACCAAAGGCGCTGGTCGTGCTCGTGTAGATGAAGGCGCGCACTCCCGCGGCGCACGCGGACTCGAGCAGGTTCAGCGTGCCCGTGACGTTCACGTCGACGAAGGCCTGGCGGCTGTGGGTGGCCACGTGCGGCTTGTGCAGCGTCGCGGCGTGCAGGACCGCGGTGACGCCCGTCATGGCGTCATCGACAGCGTGGTGATCCACGATCGAACCGACGAGGTCGGTGTACGGTGAAGCGAGGACGTCGAGTCCCGTGGCGGCGATGTTCGTGGCTCGCAGGGTGCGCATCAGCGCTTCGCCGAGATGGCCCGCGCTGCCGGTGACGAGTACTTTCATGGCGGGCTCGCGAGTGTACCCGCGCCGACCGGACGCTTGAAAGATTCCGGCGCGTGCGCGTGCAATCGTGCGACCATGCGTGCGCACGGAATTCTCCGGCGCAACTCCCGGAGAACTCCATGAGCCAGTTCGAGTACAAGACCATCCTGCTGCCATACAGGACCGGCATCTTCCAGGGCGATTCCGCCGAACTCGCCGAGGCGCTGAACAAGGAAGGCGCGGAGCGCTGGCGCCTTTCGCAGCTGGTGCTGCCGTCGACGATGTGGGGCCGCGCGAACACCATGGTGGCGATCCTCGAGCGCACCCGGAGCTGAGGCACCGCTCGGGCGCGGTGCGGGTTTGCGCAGCCCCCGGGACTGGAATTTCCGCGGTCAGGAAGACCTGAATCCGATGCGCGCATGCGTGTTGTCGCAGAACGGCTTGTTGCCGCTCCCACCGCAACGACACAATCGCGCCGACTCCATGCGCGCCACCACGCGCCCGGTGCCGCTGATGATTTCCATGTTGCCGCGGACCTGCAGCGGCCCGTCGGTCTCGGGATCGATCGCGAGCGGCCCGTCACGCACCGCCAGCATGTCGGCCTTGCCGGAGGCCGGCTCGCCGCTCGCGACGAACTTCACCTCGTGATGCGAGCCATCGCAGAACGGCTTGTGCTTCGAGGCGCCACAGCGGCACAGCGTCATCCGGTAACTGAATGCCTGCGCGCCGTCGAGGCGGACGTTGGCGCGCAAGGCGTACGGCCCGTTCTCACGCACCGAGATCAGGTTGACCGGCGGCGGCTGTTCGTCCGGCCTGCCGTCCTTGCGCCGGTAGCGAATCGCACCGGAGACACACACGTGGGCAATCCCGGTCAATGCCTCCGTCGCCATCGCGTCGGGATTGATCCACGGTCCCTTCACGTTCGCGATGAACACCTTCGGACCCCAGGTCACGCAGAAGCGCGAATGAATGCACTTCTGTCCCTCGTAGATCAGCGTCAGGTCGCGGCCTTCGATGTAGTCGACGCCGTCGACGCTGCGCGGCGTCGGGGCGACGTTGCCGGGCTCGAACTTGCCGGAGTTGCCTGCCGCGTCCTCGCCGGCGGCGACGGGGGAAATCGCGGTGGTGGTCGCGGTCGCCGTGTTCGCCGGCGCGGGCGCATGCGCGCGATTGCCAGTCGCCGCCTCTTCAGCCTGACCCAGGCGTCGCGCCGCGCGTCGTTCGAGCTCCGC
>DASTRL010000196.1:0-8098 GCA_035761265.1 Steroidobacteraceae bacterium | reverse complement strand
GATGCCGGAGGGCGCGCAGGACGGGATCATCAAGGGCATGTACCTCCTCTCCTCCACCGGCGCCGGTGGCAGCACCTCCCCCGCGAAGAGCGGGGGAGGTCGAAGCGGCGAAGCCGCTTCGGGTGGGGGCACGCAGGCCGCGAAGAAGAAGTCCAACACCCCGCACGTGCAGCTGATGGGCTCCGGCACCATCCTCCGCGAGGTCATCGCCGCCGCCGAACTGCTCGACAAGGACTTCGGCGTCAGCGCCGACATCTGGTCCTGCCCGAGCTTCAACGAGCTCGCCCGCGACGGCATCGACGCCGAGCGCTGGAACCGCCTGCACCCCGAGTCCGACCCGCGCAAGCCCTACGTCACCCAGCTGCTGGAAGGCCGCCCCGGCCCCGCGATCGCCGCGACCGACTACATCCGCGGCTTCCCCGAGCAGGTCCGCGCCTACGTCCCGATGCGCTACACCACCCTCGGCACCGACGGCTACGGCCGCAGCGACACCCGCGAGAACCTGCGCCGCTTCTTCGAGGTGGATAGGTTCCACATCGCGCATGCGGCGATTGCAGCGCTGGCGCAGGAAGGCAAGATGACCGGCAAGGACGTCGCC
This sequence comes from Steroidobacteraceae bacterium, assembly GCA_035761265.1. GTDB lineage: Bacteria > Pseudomonadota > Gammaproteobacteria > Steroidobacterales > Steroidobacteraceae > CADEED01. The sequence goes on along the minus strand of DASTRL010000196.1, from coordinate 7,500 downwards.
CGCGCGATCAAGCTGTACAAGATCGATGGGGAGAAGCCGAATCCGGTTGGGGTTTGATTGAAAGTCGCAAGAAAAGGCGCCGCTCAGGCTCCTTTTCTTTAGAGCAAGAGCGTCGGACGACGTTCGCGAATCTGTTCGTGGAAGAAGTCGCTGAACGTGATGACTTCCGCTTGCTTCTTGTACACGGCTTCTTCCGACTTCTTGAGTGATTCCGGCACCACAAGGATGATCCGATTGGCCGCCATTTCCTCGACGGCAGCCACTGAAATGCGATCATCAACCGTTGCCAAGAAAACGTGACCAAGCTTTCGCTCCATCCCAAGTTGCTTCCAGCGCTCACGCAACGTGGTTTTCAGCGAAAGAATCAATGATTCGGTCTTTTGACTGTCGTTGAATTCTGCCACGCTCGGCAAAACGAAATCCGGCCGTCTGCCGCCCAGCATCACCTGCTCTTCGTGCCTGATGCTGCCGTCCACGAGCAATCTTTTGACGTGATGCTCGAAGGAGAGGCCGGCGCGGCTCTTTCTTGTCTGTGATGCGCTCAGGAATATTTGGTCCAGCTCTGTGAATCCCCTCACCAGAGAGGAGACCACATCTTCATTGCGCAGGAGAAGTCCCGCGACCTGCGCGGCTCGCTGATGCAATTCCGCCTTCTTGTATAGCTTGAACTCCAAGTCCCGGCTGATACGCATGACCACATCGCCAGGAGCTTCAAGCTCGAAGGGATTGAGCGATGTTGCTCCGGAGACCTGCAACCAGAAATCCTGAGCCTCTCTCGCCAGAGCAGAAGATTCTGGCAGTCGCTGCTTGGCGATATATTGATCGAGGCTTCCATTCCGCAACGCCTCATTCAACTCAAAGATGAGCTGGTCCTCGTCATCCACTGCCGAGGCGATTACATCAGGCGAGAACAGCCCAAAGTGGAAATCCGCATCGAGCGAGAACGCCGCTTCCGTGATCTCGGCTTCCCCACTCGTCGAATCAATCACGACGAACCAGTAGCTGGCGCCCGATATCGGTTTGGCAAGGGCTCCGCAAACCAGTAGGGAAGCAGGCGAGAGTGACTGGAATTGCTCCTTGGGGACGCCGGTGTGCTGCCATTCGTATCTCGGACGTTCGTTGGGTTTTCCCGGATTTCTCAGAGAGAAATACTTGATCGTTGAGTCCTTGACCTCGCCGGAAGCAGGCCAAAAGGTTGGGTATGTGCAGTCAAAAATATGCGGCTTTTCCGGATTGGTATTGCGGAGCTCCGGGAAGAACCCGGATTCCGCGATTTCGCGCGGAATGAAAAAGCCGTTTTGGTGCCCGTTTGCGGAGCTGTCTGCCCACGAGCAATCGTTACGGGACAGCTTTTTGATGAAGATGCGCTCGCTGGCACTGATCAATCCGGAGATCGTGTTCCAGTCAGGATGAAATCCCATTTCATTCCCCGCTTCTGATGCGTTCCACTAGAGCCTGAAGATTGCGCTCTTGCAATTCGCAAGCCCAGATGACCTCAACTCTCCACCCCAGCCCTTGCAAGGCTTGCTTTGTCCTGCGGTCCCGCTGGACGTTGCTGGAGAATTTTTCTTGCCAGAAGGTAGCGTTGTTAGCAGGTGTGGTTGCGTAGCGGCAATTCTCGTGCCGATGCCAGAAACAACCATGCACAAAGACAGCCGTTCTATATCGGGGCAGTACTAAGTCTGGTTTGCCCGGCAGTTTGGCGTGCAGCCGAAAACGCAGGCCTGCTCGGTGCAGGAAGCTGCGGACAACGAGTTCAGGTTTGGTGTTCTTGCCGCGAATGCCCGACATCATCCGGCTTCGCGTGGCTCTGTCGACTACGTCGGCCATTGCGCATCATAGGCCGCATTTCCGACTCTTCAAGTAAGGAGCAGCTCCTGCTGGTCACTGTTCGCCGGATCCCGAAGGATCAGCTCCATGAGTCGGGGAACCATGATTCTGGCCACCTCGGCGATGACAGGGACGACGACGCTGTTGCCGAACTGCTTGTAGGCTTGCGTGTCACTCACCGGGATTTTGAAATCATCCGGGAAGCCCATGAGACGCGCGCACTCTCTGGGGGTCAGGCGACGAGGGCGCTTGCGCGGACCTTGCGAGACCAGGATTTCAGAGCCGTCCTTGTAGTAGCGCGCCGACAGCGTCCTTGCAATGCTGTCCTCCTTCACCAAGCCGTATCCGAAGCCGTTGCCGGCAGCCTTGTGCTTGGCCGCATAGTTCTTCAAGTACTCCCAAAGTCGTGGCGTGAGCGTGTACTTGGGGTCGACTTCGTCCGCGGGCTGAAGAATGTCGGCGATGCGCCTTGTCGGTTCCGGCAATTGCAAATCGTCCCAGGTGAATCCTGCAGGCTCGCGAAAGCCCACGATGATGATGCGCTCCCGGTGCTGGGGAACGAAGTGCTTGCCGTCGATGATGCGGTGGTGCACTTCGTATCCAAGCTCGTCGCGGAGGACTCGCAGGATGGTCGAGAAAGTGTTGCCTTTGTCGTGCGAGACAAGATTCTTCACGTTTTCCAGCAAGAAAGCCTTGGGCTTCTTGGCGGCGATGATCCTGGCGACGTCGTAGAACAGAGTGCCCTGAGTCGTGTCCTCGAAACCGTGCGGCCGGCCGAGCGCGTTTTTCTTGGAGACGCCGGCGATGCTGAAGGGCTGGCACGGAAAGCCCGCGAGGAGAACATCGTGATCCGGCACATCGTTGGCATCGACTTTCGTGATGTCGCCTGTCAGCGTATGTCCCGGTTCATGCGGGAAATTGGTCATGTACGTCTTCTGGGCGTAGGTGTTCCATTCGCTGGTGAAGACGCAGCGTCCACCCTGTTTCTCGAACGCGTGCCGAATGCCGCCGATGCCGGCGAAAAGATCAATGAAGGAAAAGCTGGCGTCGTCATTCGCCGGTGCTGTCAGCAGAGGGAGAAGGCGCTGACGAATCGAGTCGCCACGATAGGTCGGGACGTCTTCCCTGATCTGCCACCGGCGGAGAGTGCTCTCGTCGATCTCCAGGCGGTCAGCGATCTCCCTGGCCGTGTAGCGCGTACGCGCCTGGCGAATGAGCTCGATGGGGGACAGCTCTGCGTTCATGGGTTTTCCTTGGTCGCTGGGACGACTGGCGTGCATTTTGCACGGAAATCTTCCCAGAAGGCTGGTTAATTAGCAATACTACTAACCGTGTTCTCGTGATCTGAGACTCAAGCGATGCCCCCGACCCCGTCCTCCTCCGCCGCCTGCTCCGCGCCAAGGACCATGGACGCCGCCTCGCACGAGGCTTGGCCGGTGCGGCGGCTGGCGCGGGTGGGCGGGGTGTCGGCGGCGCACTTCGCGCGGGCGTTCAAGGCGGCGTTCGGGTTGCCGCCGCACCGCTACCTGCTGACGCGGCGCATCGAACGAGCCACGGCGCTGCTGCGCGACACCGATCTGCCGATCCTCGACATCGCGCTGCAGACGGGCTGGAACAGCCTCGGCACCTTCGGCCGCACCTTCCGCGACATCACCGGCGCCAGCCCGAGCGAATGGCGGGCGCGCGAACAGGCGGCGCCGCACGCGCGCGGGCAGGTGCCGGGCTGCTTCCTCAGCGCGGCGCAGCGGCCCGGGCTCACCATCGCAGTTTCGGAGAAGCGGCGGCGCGCGGGGGACGCTACAAAGGCGGCCCCACTCACGGAGGAAACCGCATGACCCAGGGTGTCGCAGTCGCAGGCCTGTACGTGCACGACCAGGACGAGGCGCTCGCCTTCTACGTCGACAAGCTCGGCTTCCGCGTCCACACCGACGCGCGCAACGGGGATTACCGCTGGCTGACGGTGCAGCACCCGGAGCAGCCGTCGTTCCAGCTCGGACTGTTCCTGCCGCAGCCGCCGACGGTGGACGCGGCCACCGCGCAGACGCTGCGCGAGGGGGTCGCCAAGGGCGCGATGCCGCCGCTGGTGCTGGTGGTGGACGATTGCCGGGCGACCTATGCCCGCTGGAAGGAGCACGGCGTCGAGTTCACCCAGACGCCGGAGGAACGCTACGGCAGCGTGGACGCGAGCTTCCGCGATCCGTCCGGCAACGGCTGGAAGCTGATCCAGGCGCGCGGCTAGCGGGTGCGCCGCCGCTGAATTGCGGCGGCCTGCCTTGCATCAAACGGGGGCGGGTGCGCGCGAGCGCCTAGAATGGCGCACCTCCCCGACCGGCCTCGACAGCCAGGACCCCCATGGCATCCAAGGCCACCGTCATCAAGGCCGAGCTCCAGGTCACCGACCTGGACCGGCACTACTACGCGACGCACAACCTCACCCTGGCCCAGCATCCGTCTGAAACCGAGGAGCGGCTGATGGTGCGGCTGCTGGCGTTCGCGCTGCACGCGGACGCGCGGCTGGAGTTTGGCCGCGGCCTCAGCGACGAGGACGAGCCGGCGCTGTGGCGGCGCGATTACACCGGCGCGATCGAGCAGTGGATCGAGGTCGGGCAGCCGGACGAGTCGCGCCTGCGCAAGGCCTGCGGGCGCGCGCGGGAGGTGGTCGTGGTCGGTTACGGCGGGCAGGCGGCTGAAGCGTGGTGGACGCGGAACGCGGCGGCACTGGGGCGCTTGAAGAACCTCACCGTGCTCGAGATCGCGGCGGGCGACCTGGCCGCGGTCGTGGCGTTGTTCGATCGCGGCATGCGGCTGACGGCGATGATCCAGGACGGCGAGCTGCAGGTGATGGATACCGAGGCCACCGTTGCGTTGCGGCCTGTCCTGCGCATTGCGTCGGCGAGTGCCGCCGCGGCGGCTTGATGCGCGTTTAGCGGAGCAAGCTCCGCTCTACGGTGGGGTCGCTGACGATTGTCAGCTGTCGCCGGTGCGGCGCTCACCCCGCAGCGCCGCGAGTTCCTCGCGCAACATCGCCACTTCGCTTTCCAGCGCCGCCACGCGTGCTTCCAGCGCCGGTGACGCGGGCTCGGCGCGCGCGCTGGCGCGCTCGGGAAGCGTCGCGACATCCACCGGTCCGCTGAGCAGGTGCGCATAGCGGTCCTCGCGCTGCCCGGGCCCGCGCGGCAGTTGCACGACCAGCGCGGGCTGGCGCTGGGCGAGGCGCTCTAGATGGTGGCGGACGTCGTCGGTGTCGGCGAACCTCGCCAGGCGCTCGCTGCGGGCGAACAGCTCGCCCACGGTCTGCGGGCCGCGCAGCAACAGCAGGCCGAGCAGGGCGACCTGCTGATGCGGCAGGCTGAAGAAGGCGCCGGCACGATGTTCGTAGCGCTCGGCGCGCGAGGAGAACACCTGCTTGGCGAGCTTGCGGCCTTCGAGCTGGCGCAGGGCGTGGTGCACCTCACCCGGATCCAGCGCCAGTACCGGCTCGCGCGCGGTCTTCTGGTTGGCGGCGACCAGCGCGGCGTTGACCGTCAGCGGGTAGGCGTCGGGCGTGGTCGCTTCCTTCTCGATCAGGCAGCCGAGCACGCGGGCTTCGGCGGCGGTGAGCAGGGGCAGGTCGGGGGCGTCGGGCATCGAGGGCGGATCGCGGGCGGGTGTGCCAGCTTAGGGAAATCGCCGCGCGGGCGCGCTCCCGGGCGCACAGCACACATGAACGGCCGTCCGGCATGGCAGGCGTATGCTGGCGAACGCCCACAGTGCGGGGTGATCCCAGATGGTGCAGGTCCCCGGTCCGGAGCGGTACAGCGGTCGCGTCGTCGACATCGGCGGGGACGACCTCGATCTGCTCGAGTGCCTGCTGCGCATCGACCTGGGCCAGGCGCTGGATGCCCGCGCGCAAGGCCTGCTGACCCGGATCGTCGATGGCGGTCTCGCCGATCGTTCGGCGGCGGGGCTGAGCCTCACCCACGCGGGCGTGCAGCGCTGCAAGTCCCTGCAGCATCGGGTCGCCTCCGACCGCGAGGCGGCCCGCGTCCTGGAGGAACGGGGCCTGCCGCTGGCCGCGCTGGTGGGTGCGCGCGAGGAGCGCGCGGCCAGCCCGGGCACGGAATCCGACGGCGAAACCTGAACGTCTCCCTTGGCCTGTTGCTGCGGTCCGCGCCGCGCTGCGCATTGCGCGCATAGTGGGGTTCTCCCGCAACGCCGCCGCTCCGACGGCCCCGGGACCGACGACGCCACTGCCAGTGCGCACCGCCGCCAACGCGCGCAGACGCGCCCGGAGAGGATCATGAAAACGTTCTTCCGCCACGATGCGGCCGCCCCGTCGCGGCCCTCCCCGCCCGCGGAGGCAGCTCCGCGCACCGGGTGGCCACCGCTGCCCGACACGCCCCAACGACGCCAGCGGGCGACCGACGCGCGGCCGTGGGCCGAGGTGCGCGCCTCCGACCACACCGGTGCCGATCGCGGGGTCCGCCGCGGGAAGCGCGATCCCTGATGCGGCTGCCGCGGTGCGGCGGCCCGTCGAACGAGGCCCGCGGGCGACACGGGGGCGCGTGGCTGCGCGCCCGTGCGCCGGCGACTTGCCAAGAGCCCGATGATCCCCACCTTCCGTCATGGCGCCGCCGGCGCACCGTGAGGAGCCACCATGCCCGACTACCGCAAGACCCCCGAGGCCCTGGCCCGGCTCACGCCGGAGCAGTACCGGGTCACCCAGGAAAGCGCCACCGAGCGGCCGGGCACCGGCGCGCTGCTGCACGAGACGCGGCCGGGCATCTACGTGGACATCGTCTCGGGCGAGCCGCTGTTCGCGTCGTCGGCGAAGTTCGAGTCGCACTGCGGCTGGCCGAGCTTCACGAAACCCATCGCCAACGTGCGCGAGCTGCGCGACACCTCGCACGGGATGATCCGCACCGAGGTGCGTTCGGCGCACGCCGACAGCCACCTCGGCCACGTGTTCCCGGACGGCCCGCGCGAGCACGGCGGGCTGCGTTACTGCATCAACTCGGCGTCGCTGCGCTTCATCCCGCGCGAGGAGATGGAAGCCGCCGGCTACGGCGACTACCTCGACCAGGTGGAGGAACCGCGATGAGCACCGGGCGTGCAGGCCTCGAACGGGCAATCCTCGCAGGCGGCTGCTTCTGGGGCGTGCAGGAACTGCTGCGCAAGATGGACGGGGTGGTCTCCACCCGCGTCGGCTACAGCGGAGGCGACGTGCCGAACGCGACCTACCGCAACCACGGTACCCATGCGGAAGCCGTGGAGATCGTGTTCGATCCGGACAAGCTGAGCTACCGCGATCTGCTCGCGTTCTTCTTCCAGATCCACGACCCGACCACGCCCAACCGCCAGGGCAACGACCGCGGCCCGTCCTATCGCTCGGCGATCTTCTTCACGACGCCCGAACAGGAGCGCGTCGCCCGCGACACCATCGCCGATGTCGACGCCTCCGGCCTGTGGCCCGGCAAGGTGGTGACCGAGGTGCAGCCGGCCGGCGACTTCTGGGAAGCCGAACCGGAGCACCAGGACTACCTGCAGCATTACCCGACCGGCTACACCTGCCACTTCGTGCGGCCGGAGTGGAAGCTGCCGAAGCGGGCCGCCGGCTGACGGCGCGTTGCCGTAGAGCGGAGCTTGCTCCGCTGCCCGCGCCGCCCACGAAGCGGAGCAAGCTCCGCTCTA
>DASTRL010000195.1:0-6476 GCA_035761265.1 Steroidobacteraceae bacterium | reverse complement strand
CCCTGCTTCACGCCCTGCGAGCTGAGCGCATTGGCGAAACGGCAGACGTCGGCATGCAGCTCGCGGTACGACACGTGGCGCACGTCGCCGGGCTCGCCCACGAAAGTCACGGCGGTCTTGTGGCCGCGCTCTTCCAGGTGCACGTCGAGGCAGTTGTAGGAAACGTTGAGCTCGCCGTCGACGAACCAGCGGTAGTTCGGCGCCCTGGATTCGTCCAGCGTCACGCTGAACGGCTTGTGCCAGCGCAGCTCGCTTTGAGCCTGGCGCGCCCAGAATCCCTTGTGATTCGCGGCGGCTTCGGCCTTGAGCCTGTCCACGTCGGCCTGCTTGAGGCGGGCGCGCTCGACGAATTCCGCGGCGGGGGTGAAACGTCGTTCCTCGATGAGAACGGATTTGATGTTTTGTTGTGTCACGGGCGCGAAGTGTAAACCGAAATGATCCGCCGGCCGTCTCAGCGGCACGAACGATCTTCAGGCAGATTCCTCCTTGAGATCCGGGCGAAATCGCTTCGTAGTGCTCCACGTGGTCGCCGGCGCGTTTCCTGCCGCTGGCGTGGCTGTTTCCTCGCTGGCGTTGGCCGCTGATGCTGGTTCCGTGGTTCATCGCCGCGGCACGCATCGATGCCAATCATCACTTCGTGAGCGATGTGGCCCTGTCGATTGCGATGGTCGGCGCCATTACGTGGGTTTTGACACCCGTGGCCCGGCGGTGCGTTGCGCCGAGCTAGGCGGCCGCGTGCAGTGGCAGCAGTGCGAGGCGTTCGGCCTGCTTGCGCAACATGGGTCCGAAATTGTGGCGATCGAAGAAATCCGCCAACGCCGCAATATCCGGCGCGCGGCGCGTCAGATCCGTGCGCACGGCTTCCAGCGGCATGTCGCAGGCGATCTCGGTCAAGCGCCGCGCGAGGAAAGCCGCCTCGCGGTGCTCGGCCAGCCTGGCCGCCAGCTTGCCTGCGCCGCGTACGGGTATCTTCGCCACCTGGTCCAGGTTGTCATACAGCTCCTCGAGCGACGCGAACTCCTTCATCAGCGCGGCCGCCGTCTTCGGGCCAACTCCCGGGACTCCCTTGATGTTGTCGACGTTGTCGCCCATGAGCGCGAGGAAATCGGCGAACCGCTCGGGTGCCACACCGAACCGCTCTTCGATCTGGTGATAGCGGTAGTGCGCGTTGTCGCTGTAGTCCCAGTAGACGTCGCCATCGCGGATGAGCTGCGCGAAGTCCTTGTCACGCGTCACCAGAGTCGCGGGCAGGCCTTCGCGTCGGCAGCGGGTCATCAATGTGCCGACGATGTCGTCCGCTTCGTAGTGCGCATGGCTGAAGGCAGGAATGCCCGCGTGCCGGCAGAATTCGCGGCAGCTCGCGAACTGGTGTTTCAGATCCGCCGGCGGCGGCTCGCGATTGGCCTTGTAGGCCGGGTAGATCTGGTTGCGAAATGACGTGGTGAGGCTCTCGTCGAAGGCCACCGCCATGTAACGCGGCTGCGCGCGCTCGATGAGATCGCCGAGAAATCGCGCGAAGCCGAAGGTGGCGTGGGCCGGGTTGCCGTCGCGGTCGGTCATGTCCGGAGGCATGGAGTAGTAGGCCCGGAACACGTAGACCGAGGCGTCGATGAGATAGATCACGCGCGGATCGTAAATGGGGTGGGACCCCATTTGCGAGGACTATGCGACCTGGCCGACGGCCCCCGCCTCGGCGGTCTGCGCCTGGTGCCGCTCGGCGCGATGCAGCGCCGAATCGACCATGGTCGCGAACAGTTCTGCCGTGTCGTGCAGGCTCTGCGAGGCCAGCCCGAGATCGCGCGGCCGCCGCACGATCTGCCGGCAGCAGTTCGCCACCTGGATGTCGCGCGACACATCGGCCACCGCGCCATCGGTGAGCGCGCGCAGCGCCTTTTCGGGAACACCCCCCCGCTGACACGACTCGACCCACAGCGGATAGACCAATCGCGGCATGCGCTCGAAGAACCACAGATAACCCACCAGGCCCACGGCGGCGCGTTCAACGAGCTGGTAATGCGCGTAGGCGGCGAGCGCGATCGTCTGCGGCAGCGGCGTCAACGAGACGCTCTCCATGGCGTTGAGGCCGAGGGCGCGCAGGTCGTCGAGGAAGGCGCGCCCCTGGTCGAAGGCCAGCGCGGGCACCGCGAGCAATTCCTGCCAGGCGGTCCAGTCTTCGGGTGGGACCACGTCCGCGGCGACTTCGCGCAATCGCGAATGGACGTTGATGACGTGATTCAGCTCGAGCAGGAGCTGCCGGTGTGTGGCTGGGGCCAAGGGGTGGGTTCGAAAACAGTCCAGCATCTTCGCGAGCGCCGAGGTCCGCGTGAGCATGTCGAACTCGAGCGAAAATACGTCGGCGCTGTTCATCCGGTGCCTGTTTCGTGGCGCAGCAAAGTCGGCTTGTATAAGTAGTGTCACGACTTCAGGGTTTCTCTCACCTCGAGTGTCATAACGACAAACTATTTTCAATCAAGGACTTGCTACAAACCCTGCCTCCATTCTCTATTTTCCGTTGCAGGGCAGCGCAGGTGCCTGTAATCATCCCCCGCAGAGTCAGGGATACGCAGAACAAACTGAACAGAATCCGCCGCACCTTCGGACTCTTTTTTTACTTCATCGTCCCGGTGACGTGGCTCTGTTCCTGTTCGGCGGGGTTCGAGACGGACCCGCTGGTCGAATTCTCCACCGACGTCGTCATCACCGGCAGCCGGCCTCACATCCTCACGCGGCAACTCGACGCCGGCGTGTACGTGCTCGAAATCCGCGAGCGCGACATCGAGCTGCGCGCCTCGCTGGATGCCGGCGACCGGCACGCCGACTTGTCGGACGTCTGTCTGCGTCACGGCCTGCTGCGCACGGTAGTTAGACTGGACGCGCCGGCGCGGCTGCGCCTCGAGCTCGACAGCATGGACGTGCGCAACTGGAAGGGTGCGGCGGCCGTGCGCATCCTGCGCTGGCCACGCATGGATCCGCAGGCGCCCGACCAGCGGCTGCTGGGTTTCGAGGCGCTGGGCGCCGCGCATGAACTGATGGCCGCCGCCAGGCCCGAAGCCTGGCGCGCCGCGCTCGAGCCGCTGCGCGAAGCCGCCCGGCATTTCCAGGCGGGCCGCGACCTGCAATCCATGGCCGAGGCCGAGTATCTGCGCGGCCAGCTCCAGCATGAGCTGCTGTTCGAGTTCGATGACGACGCCGCGCGCCTCGCGCTGATGCACTTCCGCGCCGCGGGGGACGCGATCGGCATGCGGCGTGCCTCGATGTTGCTGGCGTCGGACGAACTGGCGGCAGCGGGGATGGGTGCGGGGTCGCACGCCGAACGACTGGCGCTGTTCGACAGCGCCGCGGTGCGCCTCGCCTACGCGCGCGCCTTCTTCGAGGCGCGGCACATGCAAAGTGACGCGCTCCAGGCGCAGCGCCAAGACCTGGCGCGATTGCAGGCACTGGGCGCTCCCGATGCCGCGGCCGCCGCCGCCTACGAGACGATGCGCCGGCGTGCCCGTGAACGCGGCGACCCGTATTTCGAAGTCCTGGCCACGCAGGGCCTCGGGCGCATCGCGCTTCGCAGGGGAAACGCGGCGCGTGCCGCGCAGCTCTTCGAGAGCGTCAGCGCCATGATCGAGCGAGCGCGCAACCCGCGCCTCTATGCCACATTGCGCGGCGATCTCGGCAGCGCCCTGTTCACGCTCGGCGAGTTCGATCGCGCGCTGGCGTTGCACGCCGATGCATTCGAGATGTTTTCCGCTCGCGGCGATGACCGACGCGCCGCGCGTGAACTGGCAGCGCAGGCGGCCATCCAGTTTCGCACCGGCAACTTCGAGCGCGCACTCGCGGACATCGAGGACGCGCTGCCCCTGTACGATCGTTCGCAGGACCGGTCGGGCGAGGCGGTCGCGCTGCGAATCGCGGGCACGACCGCGGCGGGGCTCGAGCGCCACGACCTTGCGCTGCAGTACCTGCACGCCGCCGAGCGCCTGGACCAGGACTCCCTGAACCTCGGTCGCACGCGGGTGCTGATCGCGGGACAGTTGCGCGCACGGGGCGATCTCGATGCGGCGGAGGCGCTGCTCGGCCGGATCCTCCCGACCTCGGACGACCTCACGCACGCGGACGTGCTGGCCGAGCGCGCTCGTTTGCGCGAGGCGCAGAACCGCCGCCGCGAGGCACTCGCCGACCTCAAGCTGGCCGATGCCGGCTATGCGCGGCTCGACCTCGACTTCAATCGCATCGATTCGAGTTCGGCGCTGGCGTTGGCGTTGCTGGATGTACGTGACATCGAGGGAGCACGGGCGGCCGCGGAGGTCGCAGTGACAATCGAGTCGCGCATTCGCGCCAGGGCGACCAGCCCGGAGATGCGCGCGCGCTTTCTCTCGGCGAGCTACGCGCCATACGAGGCGCGCATCGAGGTCGAGCTCGCCGACGATGCGCCGGATGGCGAATCCGCATGGCGCGCATTCCGCACGGCCGACGCCATCCGCGCACGGGCGCTGACCGACCGGCTCGCGCATGCGGACGCGGGGGCGCGAGCAACGACACCCGCTGATGACGGCGTGCTCGTCCCCGGGCGCTTCGTGATCTCGGAATCACGCGCCGTCGTGCAGGCGGCGTTGCCGCCCGACATGGCGGTGCTGGCCTATTTCGTAGGCGACCGGCGCTCGCACGCCTGGCTGCTCACGCGCCGCGGCCTGAAGCACGCCGTACTACCGGAGCGCCGCGCGCTCGAGCGGCTGGTCCGGGATTTCAATGCTCGCCAACGCTCGGCCACCAGGCACCGCGCAGAAATCGCCTCCTCTATGCTGTTCGGAAAGCTGTTGGACGGCCTGGACGCAAAGCGCCTGCTCGTGCTGCCCGATGGTCCGCTCAATGGCCTGCCCTTCGCGGCGCTGCCCATGCCTCGCGGCGTCGCGCACGAGTTGCTGCTCGATCGCTTCGTGATCTCGGCGGCGCCGTCGCTGGCGCTGGCACTGGGCACGCCAGCATCCAGAACCGCCGCAGGCGCGCGAGTGGCCGTCGTCTCGGACCCCGTGTACACGCCCGATGACCGCAGGCTCAGCGCACTCGCCAGCCATTCCTCACTGTACCGCGGCATCGAGCCGGATTCCGATCGCCTCGCGCGCCTGCCGTACTCGGCCATCGAGGCCCGGGCCGTGATGCGCGCCTTCGACGGCGCGAGCATCATCGAGCTTGCCGGATTCAACGCCAGCGTGCCGCGTGTCATCGGGCTGCGAGGGCGAGATCTCAGCGTGCTGCACTTCGCGACGCACGCCGAAGCGCGTCGCGACGCACCGGAACAATCCGCGCTGTTCCTGAGCGAGTATGCCGCGGACGGCTCGCCGCTGCCCGCGGACCGCCTCACCGCCGAGGACATTCGCCGCAGCGGCCTGCGCGCCGACGTCGTCGTGTTATCGGGCTGCGCCACTGGCGACGGCCGCGAACTGCGCGGCGAGGGAGTCCTCGGGTTGACCTACGGTTTCCTCGCGAACGGCTCGAGGACCGTGGTTGCCTCGCTGTGGCCCGTCGAGGATGCGCTGGCCGCTCGCTTCATGCAGGAGTTCTACGGGGCGTATCGCGCCGGTGGCAGCGCGGCCGGCGCGCTGCGGATCGCGCAACTGCGAACGCGCGCGATCGCCGGCCCCACGGTCTGGGCCAGCTTCGTGGTCCGCTCCAGCACCCTGCCCTGATCCGGCACGCCAATCCGTCCTGCTCTCTAACTACCGCGATCCGGTCGCGGGCGAGCTGGGTGCGCCGCCGCCGGGCAGACCAGCCGAAACCGCGACCCATTTGTATTAAGTGTCACGACCCGCCGATTTCTCCCACCTGCGCCGGCTTTTTTTTGTAAATCTTTTACGCCGGGACTTACTACAAACCCTGCCTACTAAATCCTCTTGTCGTTGCGCACAATGCTTGCCGCTGTAAACAATGCCCCGCCGAGTGGGGGTCGCTGGGATGTCCGTGCGCGGTCGCGTCGTCACTCACATGAAAAGCCGTCTGCGAACGCGCATCCTGGCTTCGTTCTGCACCGCCTCGTGGCTGGTGCTGGCCGCATGCGCACCCAAGGCGCTCGATCCGCGCACTGAACACGAGGTGGAGCTCGCCGTCGACGGCGCATCTCCCGCGATCGTCGGGCGATCGCTGCCCGCCGGCTCCTATCTAGTCGAAGCAAGGGAGCGTGGCGTCGACCTGCGGCTGGTCGTCGATACACCGGGTACCCACCGCGAAGCGGTGGACGTGGTTCCGCGCCACGGTGTGCTGCATGAAGTAGTTAGCCTGCCGGAGCCGGGGGACATCAACGTTACGATTCGCAGCGCCGATCACCAGACCCGGAAGGGCTCGGTGCTGGTGCGGCTTGCGCGCTGGCAGCGCGCCGCGGGCGCACCTCCCGGCGAACTCGAAAAAGGCTACGCGGCGCTCGCGGCTGCAGGCGAGCTGACCGCGAAGAAGACGCCGGCCGACAGCCAGAAGGCGGTCGACAAGATTCACGA
>DASTRL010000194.1:0-24516 GCA_035761265.1 Steroidobacteraceae bacterium | reverse complement strand
CGTCCGATCGACGAAATCCCCCCGATCCATTTCGTTCTCGATCTCTCGCGCCCATCGCTCCGCGAGCGCTTTGTTATCGAACGTTCGCGATTGAGTGGGGAAGCCATTGCGACGCACTTTCGCGCGCCAGAAATCACCGCGTTTTTCGAATGTGGCCATGTGTGTTCCTCGTGAAAACGATGTTCGAAATACACCCGTTTCACTGTCCCACAACTGTCCCAAATGCCATTCCCAAAAACAAACAGCGATCCGCGCTTGCGCGCAAATCGCTGTTTTCGCTGGGATTTAATGGTGGGCGGTACAGGGCTTGAACCTGTGACCCCTGCCGTGTGAAAGCAGTGCTCTACCGCTGAGCTAACCGCCCGCCGTGGAAGCGCCGGGCGTTGCCCGGGTCCCTCAGAGAGGACGCGCAGTCTAAAGAGGGGCCGGGGCCGAATCAATCGGAACCCCGGGAACCCTTCTCCGGTACCGGATGCTACGATTCGCGCCCCCGAAATGCGGCGCAAATGCCGGTCAGGCCTCAGGAAATCCCCATGTCGTCGGTCATCACGCGTTTTGCCCCCAGCCCCACCGGACTGCTGCACATCGGCGGCGTGCGCACGGCGCTGTTCTCCTGGCTGTATGCGCGTCGCATGGGCGGGAAGTTCATCCTGCGTATCGAAGACACGGATATCGAGCGCTCCACGCCCGAGGCGGTACGGGTCATTCTCGAGGGCATGAAGTGGCTGGGGCTCGAGCACGACCTGGGGCCGTATTACCAGACGCAGCGCCTCGAGCGGTACCAGCAGGTCATCGGCGAGATGCTGCAGGCCGGCACGGCGTATCACTGCTATTGCAGCAAGGAAGACCTCGATGCCATGCGCGCCGAGCAGCAGGCGCACAAGGAAAAGCCGCGCTATGACGGCCGCTGCCGCCACGGCAAGGGGCCTGGGCCGCAGAGCGGCAACCAGCCCGTGGTGCGATTCAAGAACCCGGAAGAGGGCGCGACGGTCGTCGAAGACGTGGTCCATGGCGCGGTCACGTTCCAGAACAAGGAGCTCGACGACCTGATCATCGCGCGCTCGGACGGCACGCCCACCTACAACTTCTGCGTGGTCGTGGACGATGCCGACATGAACGTCACGCACGTGATCCGCGGCGACGATCACCTGAACAACACGCCGCGCCAGATGAACATGCTGCTGGCTCTCGGCAAGCAGCCGCCGGTGTACGCGCACGTGCCCATGATCCTGGGGCCGGACGGCGCCAAGCTCTCCAAGCGCCATGGCGCGGTGAGCGTGCTCGAGTACCAGGAGCAGGGCTATCTACCCGAGGCGCTGCTGAACTATCTGGTGCGCCTGGGCTGGTCGCACGGCGACCAGGAGTTCTTCACGTTGCCGGAGATGATCGCGGCCTTCGACGTGCGCGACATCAACAAGGCGGCGAGCGCCCTCAACCCGGAGAAGATGCTGTGGCTCAACCAGCAGCACCTGGTGCGCAGCGATCCGAAGGACGTGGTGCCGCACCTGAGATGGCAGCTCGAGAGGCTCGGCATCGTGTCGGACGACCACGTATTGCTGGAAGGCATCGTCGTGGCGCAGCGCGAGCGCGCCAAGACGCTCAAGGAGATGGCGGCGAACAGCCGGTTCTTCTTCGGTGACGAGGTGACGCTGGACGTGAAGGCGGAGGAGAAGCACCTGACCGCCGACGCGCGCGCCTTGCTGGGCGAGCTCGCGAGTCGCCTGGGCGCCTTGCCGCAGTGGCAGGCGCCGGCCATTCATGCGGTGCTCGAGAATTTCGCGACCGAGAAGGGGCTGGGACTGGGAAAGATCGCGCAGCCGTTGCGCGTGGCGGTCACCGGTGGAACGGTGTCGCCGCCCATCGATGCGACGCTGGTGCTGCTCGGAAAAGAGCGCGCGCTCGGGAGGATCGGGCGCGCGCTTCTTCCGTGACGGTGCCTTACTGGATCGTCTTGGTGGCGATGTTGGAGATGTCGCTTTCGAGCCCGGCGGAATTCACGGCGAAAACCGCGAAGTACCACTGACCCGAGGTGAGATTCTCGATGGTGTAGCTCGTCAGCGAAGTATTGGTCACCGAGGCCGACTGGTCGAGGTTGTCGGACGCGCGGCCGTAGGCGACCCGGAATCCAGCGAGATCCGTGAGTGTGGAACCATCCGTATTGGTGGTCGGAGCCGTCCATTGAATCGTGGCATTGCCGCTTGCGGTCTGCAGAACTGAGATGCTGAACGCAGGCAACGAAGTGCTGGCCTTGCCATCCGAAACCGATATCACGATGTTGGCGAAGGAACCCACATCGAGCAGCGCCGGCGTACCCGAAAGCTTTCCTGTCGAGGTATTGAACGTTGCCCAGGAGGGCTTGTTGTCGATGCGGAACGTCAACGTATCGCCGTCGGGGTCGGAGGCGGTCGGCTGGAAGCTGTAGGCCGCGAGCGCCAGCAGGCTCGTCAGCGGATTGCCGCTGATGGTCGGCGCGCGATTGGCCGGAACGACCACCTGGATGGAGAACGACGCCAGCGATGTACTGGCCGTGCCGTCGGTCACCGTGATGACGATACCGGCGTAGTTGCCCGCATTGGTGGTAGCTGGTGTGCCGGAGAGGCGTCCGGTCGTGGTGCTGAAGGTCGCCCACGATGGCTTGTTCTGGATGGAGAAGCGCAACGTGTTGCCGTCGGGATCGCTGGCGACTGGACGAAAGCTGTAGGCCGTCCCCGCCGTGACGCTGGTTCCGGGCGTGCCGCTGATGGTGGGCGGGCGGTTCGCCGGTGGGGCGACCGTGTTCACGGTCAGGCTGAAAGCCGGCAGGGCGGCGCTGTCGGTGCCATCGCTGACGCTGATCATGACATTGGCGGTCGTACCGACGTCGTTGCTGGATGGAGTGCCGCGCAACTCACCGGTTGACGGGGTGAATGTCGCCCAGCCGGGCTTGTTGGAGATCGAAAACGTCAGGGTGTCGCCATCGGCATCGTCACCGACGGGCACGAAGTCATAAACCTGGCCCACGGTGGCGCTGCCGGCCGGCGTCCCGGCGATGGTGGGTGGGCTATTGGATGCCGGCGGAGGAACGGTGGCGCTGCTGACCACTTCGATACGAAACGGCGGCAACTGCGCCACCGACTTCGAATCGCTGACCTCGAT
Source organism: Steroidobacteraceae bacterium (assembly GCA_035761265.1). Lineage (GTDB taxonomy): Bacteria > Pseudomonadota > Gammaproteobacteria > Steroidobacterales > Steroidobacteraceae > CADEED01. The sequence goes on along the minus strand of DASTRL010000194.1, from coordinate 21,381 downwards.
CGTGATCATTCCCGACGTGCCGACGTCGGCTTCCTTCGGCGTGCCGGTCAGTGCGCCCGTGGTCGTGCTGAAGGTGGCCCAGGCGGGCACATTCGAGGCGCTGAAGGTGAGCGCATCGCCGTCGGGGTCGGCGGCCTTCGGCGTGAACGAGTAGGCGGAGCCGGCAGCAAGCGTCGTTACCGGAGTGCCCTCTATCAGCGGCGGAAAATTTCCCCCGGACACGCCGCTCGACGAATCACCGCCACCGCCACAAGCCGCGAGCGCCAAGGTGGTGAGCACGAGAAACACAACTTGTTTGCCACAAATCTGCATGTTCGGTCCTGTCCTGACTGCGCTGACTACCGAAGCGATTTGCGGCGACCTCGGAATGACGGCGAGGCGCGAGAAATTCGCGTGATTCCTTGCCGGCAACTCCGCTATCTGTCACCGCGTCGGTGCTTCAGACCGGAAGCTTTGCGTCCCCGCCTCACAACGGGTTTGCCTTTGCTTGGCGGCGAGTAGAACTTGCAAACGTACATATTTCAACGTGTCGGGAGCGACCGACACGGGGATGACCTGAATCTCGAAATAAGGTTAACGAGTGCGCTGCAAACAAAGTCGAAGGCTGTGAAGCAATCGCTAACGCTTACTTGACATACCTCAAGACGAACCGTAACTTGCCGCGCCTCGCGTGGGGCCATAGCTCAGCTGGGAGAGCGCTTGCATGGCATGCAAGAGGTCGGCGGTTCGATCCCGCCTGGCTCCACCAGACCTGCCGCGTCCCCATCGTCTAGAGGCCCAGGACATCGCCCTTTCACGGCGGTAACGGGGGTTCGAATCCCCCTGGGGACGCCAGCTTTGCGACGGACACCACATTTTCCGGTGAGTCACGTCAGTCGCGTAATCCCGAGGTGTACGCATCGTGCCTAGACTGCGCGCCGATGCGAATTCGTCTGTTTGGACATTACTGGCAGTTGGGAATCGTGCTGCTCTGGCTGCTGGAATCCACGGCCATTTTCGTCAGCAGCTGGCTCGCGTTCCGCTGGCTGGGCACCGATGCCCCTGCCGTGATCTGGTTGCAGTCGCTGGTACTGGCAGGTTGCGTCATGGTCGCGGCCATCGCGATGGGGCTCTTCAGTCGTCGCCTGCGTGACCGCACCGCCGGCATCGTGTTGCGCATCGGCGTGTCCGTGGTTGCCGGCGCAATCCTCGGCGGCCTTCTTTTATATGTGTCGCCGGATCATCGGCCGACATTCGTCGAAGTCATCGCATTTCTCGCCATCGGTCTGATCTCGCTCACCCTGGTGCGCATGGTCGGGCGCGGGTTCATCGACGAGGACATTCTCAAGCGGCGCGTGCTGGTCTACGGCGCCGGCAACAATGCCGCGCGCATCCTGCAGTTGCGCCGCCGCGGCGATCAGCGCGGCTTCAAGGTGATCGGCTTCGTGCCGGCAAACAACGAGGATCGCGTGATCCCGTCCGACCGTCTGCTGATCCGGGACAGCACGGTCAGCGCCACGGCAGACGACCTGGAAATTGACGAGATCGTGGTCGCCATGGACGACCGCCGCCAGCAGTTCCCGCTCAAGGAACTGCTCGACTGCCGCCTCGCCGGCATCGAAGTGGTGGAGCTCGCGAGCTTTCTCGAGCGCGAGACCGGCAAGGTCTATCTGGATATCCTCATTCCGAGCTGGATGATCTTTGGTGATGGTTTCCGCCGCGACTTCATCCGGCGCTACTCCGAGCGCGCGTTCGACATCCTGGCCAGTCTCTCGATACTGCTGGTGACCCTGCCTGTCATGTTGCTGACCATGCTGGCAATCAAGCTGGAGGAGGGCATCCGCGCGCCGGTGCTCTACGGACAGCCGCGCGTGGGCTACGCCAACCGGATCTTCCGAGTCCTGAAATTCCGCAGCATGCGGCCCGATGCCGAAAGCGACGGCCGTCCGCGCTGGGCTTCCGCCAACGACGATCGGGTCACGCGCGTGGGTCGGTTCATCCGCAAGGTGCGAATCGACGAACTACCGCAGCTGTTCAATGTGCTGGTCGGACAGATGAGCTTCGTGGGGCCTCGTCCGGAGCGCCCGGAGTTCGTCGGACAGCTCTCCGAGTCAATTCCCTATTACGACGTACGCCATGCGGTGAAGCCCGGCATCACCGGTTGGGCACAGCTCTGCTTTCCCTACGGCGCATCGGAGCAGGACGCCCTGGAGAAGCTGCAATACGACCTGTACTACGTGAAGAACCACAGCCTGGTCTTTGACGTCCTGATCCTTCTGCAGACCGTGGAAGTGATTCTCTTCAACAAGGGCGCGCGTTAAGGAACGAAGAAGGCGGCAGGGTGGCCGTGCAGCCGGTCACCGTCCAGGTCTCGCGCCACACCTGACCGTCTAAATGATGGATTTATAAGGAATTGTGGCGGTTCACGGGAAAACCTGAACTGCGTCATGAATTTGCCCAGCAGCGGCTGAGTCGCCACACAAACAGGGCCGGCCGTCACTAGAATTCCTCCGTCGTGCGGCTCGCTTGGCCGGAAGGCACGATAGCGACATAAGTTGAACCAACAACTAGCTATTGGCGCAAAGACATTGATAACGCACGGTTCCGGCCGGCCAGGATGCATCGCGGATCTGCTCAATGACCTCACAGAACCAGGGAGCCCCGCTGAATCAGCGGGATGAACCAACGCTACGTGATCTGCTACCGGCGTCGGTCAGCGAGGACGCCGGCAACGCGCGCTCGCGCGTCCGCCAGCGGCTGGATGCGGATCTGTGCGCGGCTGCCGATGCCTTGTCGCAGCGCCTGGGCGATGCCGCGCTGCCATTCGCGGGTGCGTGGGTACTGACGCTGTCGCGACTCCTGGGAATGGATCGAATGCGTCTGGCGGTGTCGGGCAATGCCCGCGAAGTCCGGATCGCGGGTGAGCTGACGGTATCCGCCTGGCTGGCGCAGTTGAGCGATGCGTTGCACTCGAGCGGCCAGCCGAGCGAGCCCGACTTGCCAGGCTGGTCGAGCGATCTTTCGCCGGCGCAGCCGGACGGCAGCGTGATCGCCGGGCGCGAAGCCGGCGACGTCATCGCAATCGATTTTCCCGCTAACTACTCGCCCGAGGGCATGGCGCGGGTGCTCGCGACCTGGAAGCAGTTGCTGGGCGAACTCGTGGCGCATGCGGATTCGCCGTTGTCGGCGCTGCAGACACTCGATACCGACCAGCGCGAGCGGCTCCGGTACACGCTCAACGATACCGGCTGGACCTACGACGGCCCGATGAGCGTGCACGCCCGCTTCAGCGCCGTGGCCGCCAGGCACCCGGACCGCGTCGCGCTGGCCTGGGAAGAGGAGGCATTGAGCTACGCCGAGCTCGAACACGCCTCGGACGCCCTGGCCATGCGCCTGCGTGACGACGGCGTGCTCGCCGGCGACATCGTGGCGCTCGGCCTCGGCCGCTCGCCCGAAGCGATCATCGCCATGCTGGCGGTGCTCAAGCTCGGCGCGGCCTATCTACCAGTCGATCTCCACTATCCACCGGAGCGCCTGGCGTTCATGCTGGGCGACGCCGGTGTGCAGTTGCTGCTGGCTCCGCATGCCGCGACGGCGCTGCCGCCGGGCGTCCGCACGCTGGTGCTGGAGGGTGTTCCTTCGCCCGCGCCGCGCCAGGCCTCGCCGATGGTGGAACCCTCGGCGCTGGCCTACGTGATGTACACCTCCGGCTCGACCGGTGAACCCAAGGGTGTGCAGATTCCCCACCGCGCCATCCTGCGACTGGTCATGCAGTGCGAATTCATGACCCTGGATGAATCGGTGCGCATGCTGCACGCGGCGCCGCCGGGGTTCGACGCCTCGACGCTCGAGATCTGGGGGCCGCTGCTCAATGGCGGCGTCTGCGTACTGCACGACGAGGACATTCCGACCGCCGCGGGCCTGGCGCGCACGATCAGCTGGCACGGTGTCACCAGCGCGTGGCTCACGGCCGCGTTGTTCAACGCGGTGGTCGACGAGGATCCGCACGCGCTGTCGGGTCTCAAGGAACTGCTTGCCGGAGGCGAGGCGCTGTCGCGTCCGCACGTGCGTCGTGCGATGCAGGCGCTGCCACGCCTCAGGCTGATCAATGGCTACGGGCCCACCGAGTGCACCACGTTCACGACCACGCATGCCATTCAGGCCGCGGATCTGGACGCTGCATCGATTCCGATCGGTAGGCCGATCACCGAGACGCAGGTGTACATCTGCAATTCGAAGCTGGAGCTGCTGCCCGATGGGCTCGTGGGCGAGCTGCTGGTGGGCGGCCTGGGAGTCGGCCTCGGTTATCTCAACCGCGCCGAGCTCAACGCCCAGAAGTTCGTCGCCGACACCATTGGCTCCAGCGGCGGCCTGTTGTATCGCACCGGAGACCTGGTGCGGCGCCGTGACGACGGCGCCATCGAGTTCATCGGCCGCGTCGACAATCAGGTGAAGATCCGCGGCTTCCGCATCGAGCCTGGCGAGATCGAGGCGGTGCTGGCCGCGCATCCGCAGGTCCGTTCCTGCGCCGTGGTGCCGCTCAAGGATGCGAATCTCGGCACGCAGCTCGTCGGATACGTGGTCGCGCCGGCGGCGGATTTCTCTGCGGCACGGCTGCGCGAGTTTCTGCACGAACGTCTGCCGGAGTTCATGGTGCCGGCGCACTTCGTGCGTCTCGATGCGCTGCCGGTCACGCAGAACGGCAAGCTCGATCGGCGCGCACTGCCGGCGCCGGCGCGTGTGCGTCCCGACGACCTGCCGCAGCCTTTCGTGCCGGCGGCCAACGATCTCGAGCAACGCGTCGCCGCGGTACTCGCCGGCATTCTCGGCATCGACCGCGTCGGCCAGCTCGACAACTTCTTCGAGCTCGGCGGCAATTCGCTGGCCGTGGTGCGCGCCCTGTCGCGGCTGCGTGATGCCGGGCTCCCGGCCGTCGCGCCGGCGGCGTTCTTCGCCAATCCGACTGCGCGCTCTCTGGCGTCGGCGCTGGGCGGCGGTGCCGCAACGCTCGACGCGCGCCGGCTGGCGCGCAAGCCGATTTCACTGGAGCAGGGCGCCATCGCCATCGTCGGCATGGCCGGGCGCTTTCCGGGTGCCGCCAGCGTCGAAGAACTCTGGGATGTGCTCGTGGAAGGCCGCGACACGATCCGCATGTTCAAGCCCGAGGAGCTCGACGCCTCGATCCCGGCCAGCCTGCGGGCCGATTCGAACTACGTCGCGGCACGCGGCGTGGTCGATGGCTGCGACCTGTTCGACGCCGCCTTCTTCGGCATCAGCCCGAAGGAAGCCGAGCTCATCGACCCGCAGCAACGGTTGTTCCTGGAGCTGTGCTGGGAAGCGCTGGAGCGCGGCGGACATACGCCTGAGAGTTACGCCGCGCCCATCGGCGTGTTCGGCGGCATGTACAACCCGACTTACTTCCAGAGACACGTGCAGCACCGCCCGGACCTCATCGAGAAGGTGGGCGAATTCCAGGTGATGCTGGGCAACGAGAAAGACTACGTCGCCACGCGCGTCGCCCACCGTCTCAATCTCACCGGGCCCGCGATCAGCGTGCACACGGCCTGTTCCACCTCGCTGGTGGCCATCTGTGTGGCGCTCGAAAGCCTGCGCAACGGTCAATGCGGCATGGCGCTGGCGGGCGGGGCCTCGATCACCTGTCCACCGAGGAGCGGCTATCTCTACAACGAGGGTTCGATGCTCTCGCCCGACGGTCACACCCGCACCTTCGACGCCGACGCCCAGGGCACGGTGTTCTCGGACGGGGCTGCGGTCGTGCTGCTCAAGCGCCTCGAGGACGCCATTGCCGACGGCAACCCGGTGTACGCCGTGATCCGCGGCGGGGCCGTCAACAATGACGGCGGCGACAAGGCCAGCTTCACGGCGCCGAGCGTCGAGGGCCAGGCGGCGGTCGTCGCCGCGGCTCTGGATCGCGCCGGCGTCGACGCGCGCACCATTTCCTATGTCGAGGCGCACGGCACGGCCACGCCGCTCGGCGACCCGGTGGAAATCGCCGGTCTCACCCAGGCGTATCGTCGCCACACCCAGGACGACGGCTACTGCCTCATCGGGTCGGTGAAGAGCAACCTCGGTCACACGGTCATCGCGGCGGGCGCCACGGGCCTCATCAAGACCGCGATGGCGTTGGCACAGGAGAAGCTGCCGGCCTCGATTCACTACCGCGCGCCGAACCCGAAGATCGAACTCGACAAGTCGCCGTTTCGCGTCGTCGACCGACTCACGGCCTGGCCACGCGGCGAGACGCCGCGACGCGCCGGCGTCAGCGCCTTCGGTGTCGGCGGCACCAACGCGCACGTGGTGCTGGAAGAAGCCCCCGCGCTGCCCGAATCGTCTACGGCGACGGCGCCGCAGCTGCTGAAGATCTCGGCGCGCACGCGCGCCGCGCTCGAGGCAGCCGCGCGGCGCCTCGCCGACCATCTCGAACGGCATCCGCGCGAGAATCTCGCCGACGTGGCGTATACGCTCGACGTCGGCCGTCGCGCATTCGGCCACCGCGCCGCGGTGGTGGCGGCGGACACCGCCTCGGCAGTGCGTGCGCTGCGCGACGGCGCCACGCTGCGTGCGGCCCGCCAGGCCGGCGCGCCGGCGGGTGCGGTCTATCTATTCCCGGGGCAGGGAGCGCAATACCCCGGCATGGGTTCGGGCCTCTACGACACTTTGCCGGTATTCCGCGCCGCCTTCGACGAATGTCTCGCGGCCTTCGAGGGACTGCTGGCCTTCGATCTCAAGCAGGCCATGTTCGGCGACGACGCCGCGCTGCTGGCGCGCACCGAGGTGCTGCAGCCGGTGATGTTCTGCCTGGAGTATTCGCTGGCGCGGCTGTGGATGGAGCAGGGGGTCAAGCCCACGGCGCTCATCGGCCACAGCATCGGGGAATTTGTCGCCGCAACGCTGGCGCAGGTGATGTCGCTGCGCGACGCGGCGCACCTGGTGGCCCGCCGCGGCGCGCTGATGCAGGCGCAACCGGCGGGTTCCATGCTCTCGGTGCGCGTCGACGCCGACACGCTCGAGCCGATGATCCCGGCCGGCCTGCAGCTGTGCGCCGACAACGGTCTCACGGCCTGCGTGGTCGGTGGACCCACCGCCGAAGTCGAAGCCTTCGCCGCCGAGCTCACCCGGCGCGACATTGCCAGTCGAATGCTGGTGACCTCGCACGCCTTCCACACGCCGATGATGGACGCCGCGCTGGCGCCGTTCCGCGAGGAAGTGCGCAAGGTGGCGCTGCATCCGCCGCAGCTGCCGATCATTTCCACGCGCACCGGCGCGCCGCTCACCGCGGCCCAGGCCACGGATCCGGAGTACTGGATAGGTCAGCTGCGCGACCCGGTCCGGTTCCGTGGCGCCATTCGCCACGCGCTGGATGACGGTGCCGCACTGTTTCTGGAGCTGGGTCCGCGCGGGTCGCTGTCGGCCCTGGTCCGCCAGCACGACAAGATCATCAAAGACAAGATCCCGGCTGTGGCCGTCCTGGCGGATTCTCCGGAGTCCGAGTTGGCCAGCGTTGCGGCGGCTGCAGGGCTGCTCTGGACGGCCGGCCTCGCCTTGTCCTGGCGCCCAGAATCGGGGCATCGACGTCGGGTGCTGTTGCCCACCTATCCCTTTGAGCGGCAGCGTTTTTGGGTGGAGGCGGCCATCCGGGAACCCGTCCCCGCCATCCCACCTGCAACCCATGTCACAACTTTGCCCGTCTCGCCCCCGCCGGCCGACCCGCTGGCGTCGCCGCAGGCCATCATTCAAATGCTGACGGCTGCCTTGCCGGCTGCCGCCGAACCCATCCACACCACTCTTACAGATTCCAATACAGCCATGAACGCGATACCGACCGCCGCCCTTGCCGGAGACCGTCGTCCGAACCTGATTGCGCGCCTGCGCGAGGTGTTCGAGGACACCAGCGGTGTCGAAATGGGAGATGCGGATTCCGCCGCCACGTTCGTGGAGCTGGGACTCGATTCGCTGACGCTCACGCAGGTGGCGCTGCAGCTGAAGAAGAACTTCAGCGTCGCCATCACGTTTCGTGACCTGATGGAAAACCATTCGAGCTTGGAAGCACTCGCCGATTTCCTGGATCAACAATTGCCCGCCGAAGTGGCTGCGGCACCGGCGCCAGCGCCGGTGGCGGCCGCTCCCCAGGCCGCGGAGGCCGCCGCCATGACCGTCCCAACGATTCCGCCCACAGGTTTTGGACAGCCGTTCCAGATTCCCGCCGGCGTGCCGGCCGGCTCGCCGCTGCTGCAACAATTGATCCAGCAGCAGATGGCGCTGATGGCATCGCAGCTCGCGCTGCTGGGCGGTATGGCCCAGCAGGTCCAGGCCCTGCCGCCCGCTGCGCCCGCCATGCCACCTGCCGCCGCTGCGGCTCCGGTGGCCCAGGCCGTCGCGTCCGCGCCGAAACCCGTCGCCGTGAAGCCCGCCGCGCCGACCTCGGCGGACGAGGAAGCCGCGCTGGCGCACACCAAGTACGACGTCAAGAAGGCCTTTGGCGCCATCGCGCGCATCCACACCTCGGGCACCGAGCTCACCGAGCGCCAGCGCTCGCGGCTCGATGCCTTCATGAAGCGCTACATCGAGAAGACGAAGAAGTCGAAGGCGTACACGGTCGAGCACCGTCCGCACCTCGCCGATCCGCGCGTGGTCAACGGCTTCCGTCCGCAGCTCAAGGAAATCATCTACCAGATCGTCATCGAGCGTTCCAAGGGCGCAAGGATGTGGGACATCGACGGCAACGAGTACGTCGATGCGCTCAACGGCTTCGGCATGAGCCTTTTCGGCTGGCAGCCGGACTTCGTGCTCGAGGCGGTGAAGAAACAGCTCGATTCCGGATACGACATCGGTCCGCAGCACCCGCTGGCGGGCGAGGTCGCCAAACTATTCTGCGAGGTCACGGGCAACGATCGCGCCGGTCTGTGCAACACCGGCTCGGAGGCCGTCATGGGCTGCGTGCGCATCGCGCGCACCATCACGGGCCGCAGCAAGATCGTGATCTTCTCCGGCGCCTACCACGGCATCTTCGACGAAGTGATCGTGCGCGGCACCAAGAAGCTCAAGTCCATCCCGGCGGCGCCCGGCATCCTGCCGAACACCGCCGAAAATGTCGTCGTGCTCGACTACGGCACGCCCGAGTCACTCAAGTGGATCCAGGACAATGCCCAGGAACTCGCCGCGGTGCTGGTCGAGACCGTGCAGAGCCGTCGTCCGGACTTCCAACCCATCGAATTCCTGAAGAGCCTGCGCGAGGTCACCAGCAAGTCCGGCTCGCTGCTGATCTTCGATGAAGTGGTCACCGGCTTCCGCTCGCATCCGGGGGGCATCCAGGCGCTGTTCGGCATCAAGGCCGACCTCGCTTCCTACGGCAAGGTGGTGGGTGGCGGCTTCCCCATTGGCGTCATCGCCGGCAAGCGCGAATACATGGACGCGCTCGACGGCGGCCACTGGGAGTTCGGCGACAATTCCATCCCGACCGTGGGAGTCACGTATTTCGCGGGCACCTTCGTGCGCCATCCGCTCGCGCTGGTTGCCGCCAAGGCCGTCCTCGAGCACGTGAAGAAAGAGGGCCCGGCGCTGCAGCAGACGCTGAACCAGAAGGTCACCGACATGGTGGCCGAGCTCAATGCGTACTGCCGCGAGGTCGGCGCGCCGATCACGCTCAAGTCCTTCGCCTCGGTGTGGAAGGTGTTCTTCGACGAGGATCACCCGCTGCAAGACCTGCTGTTCGCGATGATGCGCAACCGCGGCATACATATCCTCGACAACTTCCCGTGCTTCTTCACCACGGCGCACACCGCCGAGGATTTCGCCAGGATCAAGACCGCGTTCAAGGAATCCGTGGCCGAACTCATCGCCTCGGACTTCATTCCCGGCCGCGTGGTCGCACCGCCGAAGCTGTTCGATGCCAACAAGCCGCCGGTTCCGGGCGCGCGCCTCGGCCGCGACGCCAATGGCAACCCGGGCTGGTTCGTCGCCAACCCGGACGCCCCCGGCAAGTTCATGATGGTGGAAGCGAAATGAGCGAGGCCGCCAAGTCCAATGTCACGGCGGTCGACTACGATCCGTTTGCCGGGACCGAACTCGCGCGTGCCGTTCCGACGACCGAAGCCCAGCGGGAGATCTGGCTCGCCGTCCAGCTCGGGCCCGAAGCCTCGATGGCGTACAACGAGTCGATCACGCTGCATCTGCATGGACGACTGCATCGCGACGCGTTGCAGCAAGCGCTCGCTGCGCTGGTGGAGCGCCACGAGTCGTTGCGCACGACGTTCAGCGACGATGGCAACAACATGCTGATCGCCGCCCGCGGCGAGTTGCGCGCGGATGCGGTCGATCTCACGGCGAAGAATGCGAGCGAACGCGCGGCGATCTGCGCCGCGTTGAAAGCGGCGGCGGTCGAAACACCTTTCGACCTGCTCAACGGGCCCTTGATGCGCGCGCAGCTGGTCGTGCTCGCGAGCGATGCGCATGAGCTGATCCTGACCGGCCATCACATCGTCTGCGATGGCTGGTCGTTCGGCGTGCTCAGCCGTGACCTGATGCAGCTGTACGAGGGCTTTGTCGGCGGCCAGGGTAACGTGACGCTGGCGACGCCCGACAGTTTCGGCGATTTCGCGCTGGCGCAACTGGACGATGCCCATGTCGCGACGGCGCAGAACGATACCCGCTACTGGCTGAGCCGTTTCCCCGAAACGCCGCCGGTGCTCGACCTGCCGGCGGACCGGGCGAGACCGGCCATTCGCCGTTTCGAATCGCGTCGTGAAGATCTCGCGCTCGATGCCGGTCTCATTGCGGCCGTGAAAGCGGCCGGGTCGAAGCAGGGCGCGAGCCTGTTCGTCAGCCTGTTCACGACTTTCACCTCCCTGGTGGCGCGACTGGCGCGCGCGGAGGACGTGGTCGTCGGCATCTCGGCCGCGGGGCAGGCCGTCGAAGACAAGCAGTCGCTCGTCGGGCATTGCGTGAACCTCCTGCCCGTGCGGATGAACGTCGACGTGGAGCGGCCGATGGCGGATCTGCTGAAGCAGGGCCGCGGCGCCATCCTCGACGCCTACGACCATCAGTCCTGCACGTTTGGCTCGCTGCTGAAGCGCCTCAAGCTGCCGCGCGACGTGAGCAGGCCGTCGCTCGTCTCGGTGGTGTTCAACCTCGATACCGCGATCAAGTCGAGCGAACTCTCGAAGGGCGGCCTGCGCGTCTCGCTCGAGTCGAACCCGCGTCATTTCGAGAACTTCGAGGCGTTCCTCAACGCGAGCGAAACCGAGGACGGCGTAGTGCTCGAGCTGCAATACAACGCGGCGCTGTTCGATCGGACCACGGTGCAGCGCTGGCTCGTGCTGTATCGAAGGGCACTGCAGCGACTGGCCGCCGATCCGAAGGCTGTCGTCGCGGACATACTCGCGCCGGACGAGTCGGATTCGACCGCCATCGCCGCATTCAACCAGACCGATCGCGCCTACGAACTGCAGCTACGGCTCGGTGATCTGCTGTTGCGCGGCATGCGCAGCCGTCCCGAAGCCACGGCTGTCGTGTTCGAAGGTCGCTCCGTCAGCTTCCAGGAACTCGAAGGTCTCGCCTGGAGCATCGCGGCGCGATTGCGCGAGCGTGGGGCGGGGCCGGGTACGCTCGTCGGTGTCTGTCTCGAGCGCAGCGTCGAGATGGTCGCCGCGCTGGTCGGCGTCATCTTCGCCGGTGCGGCCTATGTGCCGCTCGATCCGACGCTTCCGCCGGACCGGCTCCGGCAGATGGGCGACGATGCCTCGCTGAAGCTCCTGCTCACCCGAGAGCGCGAAGCCGCGCGTGCGGGCGCGGGATTCCCGCCCGATGCCGCGGTCATCAAGCTCGACGGATTGCAGGTCGCCGCGCCCGGCTCGATCACGGGGAGCGTCGCCGACCCCGCGTATGTCATTTTCACGTCCGGTTCGACGGGTCGCCCCAAGGGTGCGATGAATTCCCACCGTGGCATCGTCAACCGCCTGTTCTGGATGCAGGAGGCCTACGGTCTCACGCCGGGTGATCGGGTCATGCAGAAGACACCCTTCACCTTCGACGTGTCCGTATGGGAATTCTTCTGGCCGCTGTTCACGGGCGCGACCCTCGTGGTCGCTCGGCCCGAGGGCCATCGTGACGGCGGGTACCTGATCGACCTGATCCGCCGGGAGAAGGTGACGGTATTGCACTTCGTACCGTCGATGCTGCGACTGTTCCTGGCCGAAGCGGGCTGCAATGCCTGCGACTCGCTGCGCCAGGTCGTGTGCTCCGGCGAGGCGCTGCCCGCGGATCTCGTCGAGCGGTTCTTCGCCGCGCTGCCGAAAACCCGGCTCGCGAATCTCTACGGTCCCACGGAAGCTGCCGTGGACGTCACCGCGTGGGAGTGCGATCCCGCCGACCGTTCCGGAACCGTGCCGATCGGTCGCCCGATCGCGAACACCAGGATGTACGTGCTCGACGAGAAATTCCGGCCGCTGCCGATCGGCGTCCCGGGCGATCTGTACATCGGGGGCGTGCAGGTCGGCATGGGGTATGTCGCCCGCCCTGAACTGACCGCGGAGCGCTTCCTCGCAGATCCGTTCGTCCCGAACGGCCGCATGTACAAGACGGGCGACGTCGCCTCGTGGCGTGCCGACGGCGCGCTCATCTACCTGGGGCGCTCCGACTTCCAGGTCAAACTGCGCGGCTATCGCATCGAGCTCGGCGAGATCGAGGCGCAATTGCAGCGGCACTCTTCGGTCGCGGCGAGCGTCGTCGTCACCTGGGGCGATCCGACCGGGGACATGCGCCTCGTCGCGTACGTCGTGCCGAAACCGGGAGAGAAGGCCGATGGGGCGGCGCTGCGTGACTTCCTGCGCGCGGCATTACCCGACTACATGGTTCCGCAACACGTCGTGTCACTGCCGGTGATGCCGCTGCTGAGCAGCGGCAAGGTCGATCGTCGGGCGCTCCCGGCGCCGCAGTTCCAGGCGGCAGCGGCTGGCGAAAGAGTGGCGCCTTCGACGCCGACCGAAACCGCGGTACTCGCCGCGATGGAGGAAACCCTCAAGCTGCCCGGGCTCGGCGCGACCGACGACTTCTTCGCGCTCGGCGGACATTCGCTGCTCGCGGCTCGTCTTGCGACGCGTCTCAATCGCGAGTTCGAAGTCGCCGTGCCGATGCGCAGCGTGTTCGAATTTCCGACCGCGCAGCGACTCGCCGCGTGCATCGATGCCGCGCGTGGCGCTCCCGCCAGCAAGGTCATCGGCATCAGCCGCGCCGCCGACCAGACCGTTGCTCCGCTGACGATCATGCAGGAGCGCATCCGGTTCATGGAGGAGATGCATCCGGGCCGCGTGGTCTACAACACGCCGTCCGCGCATCGCCTGACGGGCCCGATGGACGTCAAGGCATTCGGCAACGCCTTTGCAGAGCTCGTGCGTCGACAACCCATGCTGCGCACCGTGATTCAGCGGGACGGTGCCGGATTCCGGCAGCGGGTCCTCGCGCAGATCGACGCGACGATTCCGTACGACGACCTGAGCCAGATCCCCGCCGAACGGCGCGAAGGCGAGATGCTGAGGAGGATGCAGGCGATCGTCGATCGACCGATGGACATCTACTCGGCACCGCTGTTCCGTACGTCGCTATTCCGCATGGGCGAGAAGGAGCACGTCTTCTTCTTCATGCCGCATCACATCATCTGGGACGGCTGGTCGTTCGACCTGCTGTACCAGGAGATGGCGGCGCTCTACCCGGCGGCACTGTCGGGCTCACGCCCCGCGATCGCCGATCCGCCGGTTTCGTACGTCGATTTCGCGCACTGGCATGCACGCTGGCTCGAGAGCGAGGATCTCCAGAACCAGCTGCGTTTCTGGAAATCCCGATACGCGGCGATCGAGTCGCCACGTTCGATCCCGACCGATCGGCCGCGCAAGGCCGGCATGAGCGGCACGGGCGCTTCCGTCTGGGTGCGAGTCGACAAGGCGCTCACGGAGAAGCTGCGCGACGTGGCGCGCGCCGCCGATTCGACGCTCAACATGCTGACCATGGCCGTCTACACGGCACTGCTCACCGAGGCGGTGGGCGGAAGGTCGCTGGTGGTCGGCGTGCCGGTGCGCGGGCGCATGAGGGGCGAAGTCGAGTCCGTGATGGGCTTCTTCAACAATCTCCTTCCGGTACACATCGACGTCGATCTCGGGCAGCCGCTCCCACAATGGATACGCACCGTGAAGCGCGAGCTGCTCGACGTGTTCGCGAACCAGGAAGTGCCCTTCGAACGCCTCGCGACCGAGCCCGAGATTTCCCGGCATGCGCAGAAGTCGGGACTCTACCAGTCGCTCTTCTCGTTCCAGGATGCACGCGAGCGCGAACGCTCGTGGGGCGAGCTGAAGCACAGCTCGGTGCTGGTCATGCAGAAGGGTGCCACCGAGGATTTCGGTCTGTGGCTGATGGAAGTGCCCGCAGGGCTCGAGGGCGGATTCAACTACAACGCGGACGTCTTCGAGGCGAGCACGGCGGAGGCCTTCCGCTCGCGCTACCTCGGCCTGCTGGAGCGTGTCGTCGCCAACCCCGACGTGTCGGTCGATGCGTTGCTCGCACTGCCCGGGGCGGATCGTGATCGGTTCCGGAAGTGGGTGGACTCGCGACGCGGCGATGCTGCGCAGCCTTCCGCCGCGGCAGCTCCGCCGACGGTGTCCGGTGCGGCACGGCTGGGCGGCGCCGAGCTGTCTCTCGCCGCCATCTGGTCGCGATTGCTCGGCGTGGATATCGCGCAGCTTCGCGCCGAGGACAACTTCTTCGACCTCGGCGGCAATTCATTGCTCGCCATGCAAGCGGTCGCTGCGACCGAGCAGGAACTCGGCGTGGCAATCGAGGCCAAGCGCTATGTGTACGAGTCGCTCATGCAGATCGCGGCGTCTCTGCCGGCGGCCGGTGCTCGTGCGGCGGCCGCCGCCGCGAGCCCGAGCGGCGGCGGACAGCGGCAGCTCGCGCAGATCTGGGCCGGGCTCCTCGGCCTGCAGCCCGACCAGCTCCAGGGCAGCGACAATTTCTTCGATCTCGGCGGCAATTCGCTGCTTGCGATGACGGCGATCGAGACCACGGAGAAGCAGCTCGGCGTGCGCATGGAGGCGAAGCGCTACGTGTACGAAACCCTCGCGCAACTCGGCCAGGATCTCGACGGACGCGCGGACAGACCGCAGGCCGCGCCCGCTTCGGAGAAGTCGGAAGGCAGCGGAATACTGTCGCGACTGTTCGGCAATCGTCGCCGTGGGAATGGCTGAGGAACAATTCGAGCCGATCCGCGACCTGCACTCGTTCGTGGCTGACGTGGGCGAGACCGAAGGCATCCGACTGTACCGCGTCGATCTCAGGCGGGACCTTGCGAGCGTCCCGCGCGATGCGTTGTCCGCGGACGAGTGGCAGCGAAATGCCCGCTTCGTATTCGAGGCGGACCGGCGCCGGCATGCGGTCGCGCACCTCGCACTGCGGTGGCTGCTTGCGCCGGTATTGCGCAGCCAGCCGGCCGCGCTGCGGTTCGCGCTCGGTCGCCACGACAAGCCCCACCTCGACTCCGATCGCGACGTGGTGTTCAACCTCAGCCACTCCTGCGACGTGGCGCTCGTCGGCATCGCGACGGGGCCGCAGATCGGCGTCGATATCGAGATCCTGCGGCCGCTCGAGCAGCGCGAAGATCTTGCGCGGCGTCACTACACGGCCGGCGAGCGTCGCGAGATCGACGACGCCCGCGAGGAGCATCGCACCGAGGCGTTTCTCCGTTGCTGGACGCGCAAGGAAGCGTGCATCAAGGCCGTCGGCAGTGGACTCTCCGTCGAGCCGGCCAGTTTCGAGGCGGGTATTCGTGGACGGCGAGACGTGCGTCTGCAGTATGAAGGCAGCGAGTACGACACTGCCGTCGATTCCATCGATGTCGGTGCGGACTGCGTCGCCGCCGTCGCCCGCATGACGGGCGATCCGCGACCCCGGTTCTGACCATGCGCCTCACCGATCTCATCGCCGTCGATTCAATATGAGCGCTCGCCGGTTGCCCCTGAGGACCGCAATGATTGCCATCGTCGTTTTTTCAGGGCTCGCAGCCGGCGTGGTCCTTGCAGTGCCATCCCTGCGAAGAGCCCTCCTGGAGTATCTGCCACCGCGCTGGTCGATCGCGCTGCAGGCGCTGCGCGCGGGTGTCACCGTCGATCACTCGGTGACCATCAGAATGACCGATGGGGTCGCGCTCGCCGGCAGTCTCTATCGGCCGCGAGGAACCGATTCGCCGCTGCCCACGATCCTGGTGCGCCTGCCGTATGGCCGCCTGCGATACGCAGAGGCGCCTTACAACGCGATCTTCTTCGCGAAGCACGGGTATGCGGCGCTCGTCGTCGATCTGCGCGGTACGGGTGATTCCGGCGGCGAGCTGCTGCCGTGGCGCGATGCGGCGAGCGATGGTGTCCAGACACTCGACTGGATCGCGCGCCAGCCGTGGTCGACGGGCAAGGTCGGAACCATCGGCTGCTCCGCGCTGGGCGAAACCCAACTGGTGCTGGGCGCCCGCAATCACCCCGGGCACCGGGCGCTCATCGCGAGCGGAGCCGGCGGCGCGGTCGGATCGGCGGCAGGTCGATATTCGTACTTCGGTCTGTTCGAGGGGGGTGTCTTCCAGCTTGCGAGCGGTTTCGGCTGGTTCGTGGAGAACGGCACGCTTCGCCCCGACGCCCCGCCGTCACGGCCGTTCGATCACGCGAGCCTGTTGCGGGAATGGCCCGTGGAATCGCTGGTCGCGCGCGTCCGGCCGGCGCCGAACGGATATGCCGAATACATGCGTCTGTCGCCCGCCGACCCGCGCTGGCGCGAGCTCGGTTTTCTGAGCGACGAGGACGAAATCCACGTTCCGTCTTTCATCATCAACACCTGGGGCGATCAAACCGTTGGCGACGCATTGGCGTACGCGGAACTGCAGCGCCGGCGGGAAGCCGCTGAGGGGCAGGTCTCTCAACGGGTCGTCATCGCCCCCGGTGGCCACTGCCGCCATGAGGACGCGGGCGTGCGGACTAACTTTGGGGACATCACGCTCGCCAACGGCGATCGGCCCTGGCGCGAGTGGTATCTCAAGTGGTTCGACTTCTGGCTGCGGGGGCAGGGCGCAGGACTCGCCGATCTGCCGCCCTACAGCTATTTCATGCTGGGCGAGAATCGCTGGTATTCGGCAGACACCTGGCCTCCGAAGACGACGCGCCGTCAGCGCTGGTACCTGGGCAGTGCCGGGCATGCGAATTCATCGCGCGGCGACGGCTCGCTCAGTCTCGCCGCCGACAGCCATGCCTCGTTCGACATCTATCGCTACGATCCGCAAGATCCGGCGCCGTCGCGTGGCGGTCCGCTCTGCTGTACCGGCAATCCCGCCGACCGCGCCGGTCCCGTCGATCAACATGACGTCGAGGCGCGCGACGATGTGCTGGTCTTCACATCGCCGCCGCTCGCGCAGGACCTGCGCATCGCCGGCCCCCTCCGCGCGCAGATCGCGTTCTCGTCGGACTCACCGGATACCGACCTCGTGGCGCGTCTCGTGGATGTCTTCCCGGACGGACGGGCGATTTCGATTCAGGAAGGGGCGCTGCAGCTCCGTTACCGCAATGATTTCTCGAACCCGACGCTCATGCCGAAGGACGAGATCCAGGAGGTGAGCGTTGACATGCGTTCGATTGCGTATCGCCTGAGCGCGGGCCATCGGCTGCGGCTGGATATTTCGAGCAGCAGCTTTCCCCGGCTCGCGCGCAATCTCAATTCGGGCGAGACGAGCCTCGCGGGAACGCACCCGCGGGTGGCAACCAACCGCGTGCACTATGCGCCCTCACGGTCCTTCGTCGAACTCGACGTCATCGACGCCGAGGCGTCCATCGCTCGCTGACCTCGCGTAGCGGTGCCCCCGCTCAGAAGCCGACCTGAGGCTTGTAGTCGCCGAATGTTTTCTTGAACCAGACCGCGCAGCGCCCGAGCGGCCGCTTGATGCCGTCCAGCATGGGGGAGATCGAGGGCAGGGTGGGATCGAGCCCGAACTTGCGCAGGAACAGGTTCCACGCATGCACATATGCCGCTTTGCGCGTGACGTCGGTGTAGAACACGACTCCGATCGAGACGGAAACGCCGTCACCGGGGCGCACCCAGTCACGATCGCTGCGAGTCATGTGCGGCGAGGTACTCGGGAAGTAGACGCCATCGCCCGGGCGCGTCGTGAACTCGTGGCTGCGTTCGCGGAAACCGTCCTTGAGTTTCACGTTCTCGAGGCCCCCGTGCACCACGAAATGATCGACGTCCTTGCCGGCCACGACGGCGCGATCACGGTGATCCCACACGTTGATGACCTTCTGGCCGTGGACCTGCAGCCACAAGTTGTTCTCGCGGTCGATGTGGAACGGCGTGACCGAGGGTGGTGCGGAAATGAACACGAACCCGCCGACGCTGAACATGCCGCGCTGCTCCCGGTCGATCAGATGACGCGCGCTGTCCGTCACCTCCCGCAGCAACTGCGCATAGCGCGGCAGCGTCTCGACGTTGTAGAGCGCGATCCAGGAGCCGGGCTCTTCGATCCTTCGGAAGACTTCGTCGACCCCGCGTCCCTCGGGGTCGGAGGGGGTGTGATGAAACGCCGAATCCTGTTTGCTCCCGGGCGTGATGTAGCGGCACTGCTTGGTCGGCGCGAGCTCTTTCGCCGCCACGGCCAGAGCGTCTAGCTGAAGCAGCGGATGCTCATGGAAGTTGTGATGAATGCCGTTGATCCGGGTCGAAGAGAACTTCGCGGGATCGTCTACCCAGATCCGAAACGTCTTGCTGGGCATATCTTTCACGTCCATACTTGATCTTGTATTGGAATGGCTGACGGAGCAGCCATTTTGATGGACGGCACGCCCGGATGCGAGCCAGGCGGCGAGTCAGTCATGACAAACCGTGCTCCAGTTCCACAGTGACGACAAGACGCGCGAGCCCAATGAATTGAGATCGGCCGCTCGCCGCGCGCGGGCCCATGAAGGGCCCTGCCGAGGTCCCGGTGAGGGGCCGCAATTCAGGCCGGGACACGGGGAAATGGGGACATCGCGGGACATGGGGTTCGTCAATACACTGCACAACAGGGTGGAGGCCCTCGCTCACATGCCGGTGCTGGCCGGTGTGGCGCAACGTCAGGCGCTGGCCGAGTTCAAGGCGAACAAGGACCAGAATCTGTTCTATGGCGTGTACCCGACATGGGCCGAAGCCGAGGCCAGTGCGGCCGCCTATGGAGCGGTGGGGTACGACAACAGTGCGTCGGCCCAGCTCTATGTGCACCGCATGCGGCTCGACACCTATGACTACCCGTCGTTGTACTGGATCGGTCGCTCGATGGCCGAAGGCATGTCCAGCGTGTTCGACGTCGGCGGCAGCATCGGCATCAAGTATTACGCGTTTCTCGAGCCGCTATCGCGCACGCCCGTCGCGCGCTGGCTGGTGGAGGACGTGCCCGCGGTCGTCGATTACGGGCGGCAATTCGCACGGGAGCGCGGCACGCAGGAGCGGCTGCAGTTCACCTCGCAGTTCTCCGACGGAGACGGCATAGACCTGCTGTTCGCATCGGGCGTCGTCCAGTACCTGCCGGAAACGCTCGGAACACTGCTCAAGAACTACCGGCATCTTCCCAAACGCATCGTCGTCAACACCGCGGCGATCCATCCGGTCCACGATTTCTTCACGGTGAACAGCACGGGCGTCGCCTTCTGCCCGTATCGTGTGCAGACGCAGGGTGCGTTCATTCGCGGGCTCACGGCGCTCGGCTATCGGCTGCGGGAGTCGTGGGTGAACACGGGAAAGAAGCTGACGATCCCGCATCAACCGCAATACTCGCTGTCCGACTATTCAGGATTCTGCCTCGACCTCAAGACCTGAGACGGGCGCGGGTTTGCGCAACGATCACGCGGTCACCAGGGCAGGTGACGCGAGATACGCGGCCCGATCAGGTTCGCGCACCACAGCGGCATGCTGCGCCAGATCGCTGCTGCCTTGGCGTACTTGGGATTGGATTGGTTGAGCTGCGGCAGCGCAGACCCGGGTGCAAGGCAGTAGTGCCAATGAAGCTGCTGCGGAACCGCACCCCACTGCGTCTTGAAGCGATACGTACCGCTGTCGACCGTGGACCGTCCGAAGTCGAACTGTCCGGCGCCTGATTCCACGCTGCGCTTCAGCACTTCCCAGTACATGCGCATGTTGAGGGATGCGCGTTTGCCGGCGTCCGTGGCAGCGCCCCAGGGCACTTCCACACGTTGACCATGGCGTATCGTGATGGCCGCGGCTTCAACGACGCCGGCTCTGCGCACGACCAGCACCTCGAGCAGGTCTGCGAACGCCTCGCAGACGACCTCGAAAAAGCGCCGCGGATAAACAGGCGTGCCTAGCTCGTGCATGCTGCTCGCGAAGACTTCGTAGAACTCCGGGATCAGCTCGCGCCTGCCCCAAACGATTTCAGGAGCTTCACGCTCGGCGCGCTTCACCTGGGAGCGAAGCTTGGAACCCAGGCGCTTGGCGAGTTCTTCGGCCGTAGCCGGAAGCTGCAGCACCAGGGAAACCTTGTCGAGCCGCTCCGGCAGCGCGAGGTCCGGCATCGGGGCGGAATGCCGCAGTTCGACATGCGCCGCACGTCGTTCGCGCGCGATCTGCGCGGCGCGTTGCGCCAGCTGCAGCGCGATGGCCGGATCGTCGGCGAGCACGCCACCGTAGGTGAAGAACGGCACGGAGACGAGGAAACGACCGAAGAGCAGACTCGACTGCTCAACGAGCGGCAGCACGCCGCGGAGGCCCTGCTGGCCATGTGCCGCGAGGAAGAAGGTCCGCAGTCCGAACGCGTCGGCACCGATCCGAACGGCCGCGGCGCGGTGATAGGCGGTCGCGGCGGGGTGACCTGAAACGTATTTGTCCCACTCCGGCGGCGGAGCGGGTGTCACCTCGACAGCCATCAATACTTCACTGCCTGCCGCGCGAAACCGGCGTCCACACGAAGAACAGCGACAGTCTGTTCTCGGTGAATTCGCTCAGCAAATTCGTGCTCTTGCGGTCCATGTGCTGGCCGTCGAGGGCGATGTGACTGGAGATGCCCAGGCGCAGCAGCACCCCGAGATTGCCCAGCAGCTCTTTGTTGTAGCCGCCGCCATTGTCGAACTCCTCGCGCGAGTTGTGTACACGGGCGTACACCTCGATGCGTGGCGACAAGTTACGGTTCACGTGCGCGCCGTAGATCACGAGGTCCCTGTCGAATTCCGGCGCGTCGGTATAGCGCTGCTGGCGGTATTCGACGAAGGCACCCAGACCGGTCCGATTCCGGCCGAATTCCCATCCCAGATTGACGAACCGGCCTTCGAATGGCTGGGCGTTCGACAGCACCACGACGGGATCGACGTTTTCGCGGTC
>DASTRL010000193.1:0-18724 GCA_035761265.1 Steroidobacteraceae bacterium | reverse complement strand
GGCGATCCGATGATCAGCGTCGAGCGCATCTATCACAACGGCCTGGTCAAGGGCCCGAGCAATCTGCCGGAAGCGCAGATGTTCGGACCCACGGTGAGTCAGGGCGGCAAATTGTTCATCACCGGCCTTCGGGATGACATCCGCACCGTGCCGGCTTCCGAGCTCAATGCGCCGTTCAAGACCTGGCAGACGGCCGCCAGCGGCCTGAAGAACCGCGCCGGGGGTTCGCCGCAGATGCGGCGCACGTCGTACGGAGATGCGAATGCGCTGGACTTCCTCGCGGCCGATGGCATTGCCACCCAGGTGCTCGGGCCGATCATCGAAACCGTGAACGGCCAGCCCGCGCTGCCCTTCCTGCACAAGCCCGGCACGCACAGCAATTCCGCGTCGCACACCATCAACGGGCATTCGGTGGTGCTGCGGTTCTCATACGGGAACGTGCGCCTGTTGTTCGGCGCCGATCTCAACGAGGAATCCGAGAACTCGCTCGTCACGCGCGCGCGCAACGACGGCAAGACCCTGGCCAGCGAGATCCTCAAGGTGCCGCACCACGGCTCCGCCGACTTCAGCCCTTCGATGTTCGAGGCGGTTCGTCCGGTGGTCAGCGTGATCTCGAGCGGCGACGAGAATCCCACCAAGGAATACATCCATCCGCGCGCCGGGCTGGTGGGCGCGTTGGGCAAATTCTCGCGCGAAAGCGTCGAGCGGCCGCTCATCTACGTCACGGAGATGGTCGCGTTCTTCGAGCGCATCCAGGTGCCGGACGTGGTGAACGCCTACCGCAAGCGCGCCTTCGGCATCGTGCACGTCCGCACCGACGGGGAGCGCGTCATGGTCGCCACCCACAGCGGCAAGGAAGACATGAAGGAAAGCTACGCCTTCCGCGTGGCCGCGGACGGCGGCATCACCTTCGAAAGTTAGAAGCGCGCCATCAGCGAGACGCCGTACAGCGCCGTGCCCTCGTTGGGCTGGCAGGCGTTGGTCCAGGTGAAGCCGTCGAGGTCTCCCAGCAACAGGCAGGTCTTCTGCGCGGTGAGGTTCTCTCCCCAGGCCGTGAGCGAATAGCGGTTCTCGCGGCCGAATTCGTAGGCCAGCGACGCATCGAAAAACGTCGTCGATTTGATCAGCGTGTTGGGCCGTTCCGTCATCGTGCCCCATTGCTCTGAGGCGTAGCGCACATTCGCGCTCAGCGTCAGGCGCTGGTCGCCGATGGCGATTCCCTTGTAGATGCCGGCGTTGAAAGTCCACTCCGGCGCCTGCGGCAGCGGCGCGCCTTCGACGGCTGCGTCCTGTCCCAACGTCCCCACGTCGGTCACCTGCGTGTCGAGATGCGCGCCGTACAGGCGCAGCAGCCAGTCGCTGCCGGGGGAGAACTGCCATTCCAATTCCTGGCCGGTGAGCCGCGACTTGGGCAGATTGAGGAACGCGGGGCCGATGCCGGGTACCGTGGCAAAGGTCTGCAAGTCCTTCCAGTCGTAGTAGAAGGCGGTGAGGTTCAGCTTCATGCGCCGCTCGAGGAATTCGCTCTTGAGGCCGAGCTCGTAAGCGACGAGTTCTTCCGGCTTTACCGGCAGGTCGCCCGTGCCCAACAAGACCGCCTGCGCGCGCGTATCGAAAGCGCCGGCCTTGAAGCCGGTCGAGTAGCTGGCGTACGCCATGACGTGGTCGCTGAAGTGGAAGTCGAAGCCGAGCTTGCCGCCCGTCTTGCTGTAGTCCTGCGCCACCTTCTTCCACGGGCCGGAGCAGGGCGTCACGCCGGGCGCGCACTGCGCCGGGAAGTCATCTTCGTGCGCGAGCACGAAATCGCGGCTGTAGAGGAAATCCATGGGAAGCCGCGTGCCGATGGCGAGCCCCGTGTCGGTGTCGAACATCGTGACCACCGTGGTGTCGCCGCTCTTCTCGTCGCTGGTGTAGCGCAGGCCGAGATTCATGTTGAACCGGTCGGTGAAGGCCACGTCGATCTGGCCATAGGCCGAGTACACATCGCCACGTTGATTGAGGATGGCGGTGGGGACCACCGACAAGGTCGGCGGCCCCACGGCGTTGTTGCGCGCGGTCGTGGCGAAGTGATCGTTCTCGTGCGAATAGAACAGCCCGCCGATCCACTGCACGCGGCCTTCGCCGTTGGAAGTGAGGCGCAACTCCTGCGACAGCGACTGGTAATCGCCCTGCTGCTGCGCCTGGAACTGGATGTAGGGCAGCCCGCCGGATTCATCGGCCAGGTGCTCTTCGACTTCGTCATAGCCCGTGAGGCTGACCAGGCTCACGGGCCCGAAGTCGTGCTCGACGCGCAACAGCGCCCCGCTGAGCTCGACGCGCGCCGTGTTGTTGGCGGCGTCGTGCGCATTGCGCCAGCCGTCGAGCGAGGGGTTGTAAGACACGCCCGTCTTGTTGCGCGCGAAGCAGGCGCTGACGCCGTCGAACTGCGCGGCGCCGTCATCGTTCTGCGGGCAGGTGGTCGCGTTGTCGGCGAGGAAGCGGCCCGTGGCCTTGCGCGGCACCCGGCGCGGATCGCTCTTGCCATAGTGCAAGGAAAGCCAGGCGCTGGTCGCGTCGGAGGGATTCCAGCCCAGCCCGAGGCGCGCGGATTGCTTGTCCGTGCTGCCGATGCGGTCGCCCGAGTCCACGTCGCGGAACACGCCGTCGCGGTTCTGGACCTGGCCTGCGGCGCGCAGCGCGAAGGTGTCGCCGAGTTTGAACCCCACCGCCCCTTCGCCGTCGAGGCGGCCGAAATTCCCGAGGTTCACGTTGACGTAGCCATTGGCGCCGTCCTCGGGATCCGGCCGGCGGGTGATGAAGTTCACCGCGCCGCCCGTGGTATTGCGGCCGAACAGCGTGTTCTGCGGGCCGCGCAGCACCTCGATGCGCTCCATGTCGAACAGGCCGAGCTGGCTGGTGAATGGCGTCACCTGCGAGACCTCGTCGAAATACAGGCCGACGGCCTGCGAGGCGGTGAGGTGGAAGTTCTGCGTGCCGACGCCGCGGATGGCGAAGCCCGAATTCACGGCCGATGCCGTCTTGAGACTCAGGTTCGGCAGTAGTTTGAGCAGGTCGTCGGGACCCGCGACGCGCTGCGCGAGGATGGCATCGCGCGATACCGCGTCGATGGCGATCGGCACGTCCTGCACGTTCTGCTCGCGCTTCTGCGCCGTGACCACGACCTCTTCGAGCGTCGCGGCCGATTCCTCGCTCTGCGCGCCGGCGGCAGACGCCGCGGCGAGCGCGGCCGCGCCGCACAGCAGCGCCAGCCGACCCTTTCCCTTGTGCATGTTCATGTTTTTCCGCTCCCTTCAATAACGGTCCGCCGTCCCGGTGTGCACGTCGTAGCTGCGCGCGTCGGCCGGGTAGGGCAGCATCTGTTTGCTCCACGCCGCGTACAGTTCCTTCAGCCGCTCGAACTGCTCCGGATGTGCTGCGCGCAGCTCGGCGCGCTCGCGCGGGTCGGTCTCGATGTCGAACAGGTGCTCGCGTCCGCCGAGCTTCAGGTACTTCCACCTGCCTTCGCGCACCGCCGCCTGTTCGTTGGCCTTGTAGCGCCAGTACAGCGTGCGCGGATGCGGTGTGGCGGCTCCGGTCAGCACGGGCAGCAGGTTCTCGCCGTCGGTCGGGTAGTTTGGCGCCGGCGCGCCGCCCGCCGCGGCCAGCAGCGTGGGCAGCCAGTCGGTCGTGACCGCGAGCTGATCCGTGCGCAGGCCCGCGCCGATCCGGCCTGGCCAGCGCACCAGCACCGGCACGCGAATGCCGCCCTCGAGCAGTTCGCCCTTCATGCCGGTGAGCGGCCAGACGTCGGAGAAGCGCTCGCCGCCGTTGTCGCTGGTGAAAACCACGATGGTGTCGCCGGCGAGGTCGAGCGCATCGAGCGCGGCCAGCACGCGCCCGACGTTCGCATCGAGGCTCTCGAGCATCGCGCGGTAGGTGGCGATGGAGCCGCCGTCACGATGCACCGGATTCTCGATCTGCATCGAGCGGGCGCGATCGAGCGGGCCTTCCCACGGCCAGTGCACGGCATTGAAGTGCAGGCTGAGGAACACAGGCCGCGATTCGCGCCGCGCGAACTCGAGCTCTTCGATGGCCTTTTGCGCCAGCAGGTCGGTGAGATAGCCGTGATCGGTGAGGATGCGCTCCTGGTCGATGATGGGACTGGGATCGTCCCTGCCGTGGCCGAAATAGAACGAGTAGCCACCGTACATGCCGAAGAAGCGGTCGTAACCGCTCTTCAGGGGGCCGAACTTCGGCGGCAGGCCCAGGTGCCACTTGCCGAACAACGAGGTGCGATAGCCGAGCTTGCGCAGCAGCGAGGGCAGGGTGGGGACTTCCGGCGGCAGGCCGATCGTCGCCTCGTGTTCGAAGGCCAATGGCTCGTCGAGCCCGACGCGCAGCCGCCCCGGTTCGCGACCGGTGATCAGCGCGGTGCGCGTCGCCGAGCACACCGAGGAGCTGGCGTAGGCCTGGGTGAAGAGTGCGCCGGCACCGGCCAGCGAGTCGATGCGGGGCGTGGAGAAGCTGCGCCCATAGCAGCTCAGGTCGGCGTATCCCAGATCGTCCGCGAGCAGGAAGACGATGTGTGGCAGCGGCCCGGTGGCCGCACGGCCGTGGCGCGCGGCGGCCAGGCCGAGGCCGAGCGACCCGGCCAGCATCTGCCGCCGCGTGAGGCTGCGGGCGCTGCGCTTCAATGCCGACTCCCCTTGCACGGCTTATATGAATTGCCGTTCACAAAAATATGAACATGCATTCATCTTGCGCGTCAAGATTTCGCCGGTGGACTACGCGGCTGGTCGAGTCGGTCGGATTCCTCCCACCGGATACCGTCATGCCGCGGGGGCTGACACGGATGCGCGGATGCCGGACATTCGCCGCGTCACCCAGAAGGAATGCATGCGCTCGTGCCTCCCCATCCTGCTCGCCGCATCGGCCAGTGCCCTGGCCGGCGAGGTCACCTCCAGCGCCGTGAACCCGCGCATCGAGGCCTGCCGCATCCGCATGACGGCGCCGGAAACGCACGAATGGACCACCTGGTGGGACCCCGGCGGCGTGGCGCTGTCCGGCGAGGGGCCGAGCAGCGTGCACTCGGTCTACTGGGCCAGCCGCGGCGAGCAGCAGACCTTGCGCGCCAGGAAGACCGCCATGCCGCTCGACATCAACTGCAGCAACGACGGTCCGCCGCCGATCGTGGTGTCGCTGGGCGCGCTGTCCTCGCGTGAGAGCGACGTGCCGCTCGGGCCCGGCACCTACTCCATCGTCGGCAAGAATGCGGGTGAGGTGCAGCCCGGGCAGTTCCTCGCGGGCGCGTTGACCTTCGGCCAGGACGTGTACGACGCGCGCCGCGGAACGCTGCGCCTCGACGAGTTCGACATGGAGGGCGTGGCCGGGTCATTCGTCATCGACGGCGTCGAGGCGTCGGGCGGCGCGCACCGCATCCACATCGAGGGAAGCTTCCGGATTCCGTGCCGCGGCGGCATGCTCGAGACCGAATGCCGCGCGAACAAGGCGAAGGCGCTCGCCAGGCGCTGAATCACGCCGCCGAAGATTCGTTCCCGCCGGCAAGACCGGTACCATGTCCGCTGTCCGCCGGAACGAGAAAGGTTCGCCGATGCGCCACGAGTCGCCCGACATGGCGTCGCGTTTCAGTCTGCCCGTCAAACAAAGCCGCTCGCAGAAGACCCGCGACCGGCTGCTGGCCGCCGGTTTCAAGCTCCTGCGTCGCAAGGATTTCGACCAGCTCTCGGTGGCGGACATTGCCCGCGCGGCGGGTTGCGCCGTGGGTTCGTTCTACCAGCGCTTCTTCGACAAGGACCAGTACTTCTTCGCGCTGGCCGAGATGCGTCGCGGCCAGAGCCGCGGCCAGCTGCAGACCTGGTTCGACGGCGCGACGCTCGCCGACATCGTGCCGCGCGCGGTCGAGCGCGAGCTCGGCTTCGTGCTCGAGCATCCGGATTTCTGGCGCGCGGCTCTGCGCCGCGGCACGACGGATCCGGCATTCTGGGAGGAGTTCCGCACGCTCGGGCGCGAAACCGTCGAACGCTTCGTCGAGGCCTACGCGCGGCTGGCGCGACGCACGCTCACGGGCGAGGAAGTCGAGCGCATCCGCTTCGCCTTCCAGATGGTGCGCGGCACCTTGAACAACACGCTGATCAACCAGCCCGGGCCGCTGGCGCTCGACGATGCGGGGTTCCGCCGGCAGATCGAACGCGCCTTCCGGCTCGTGGCCGGTATCGACACCGGCGCAGGCGCGACGGGCGCGCGCCGCCGGCCGCGCGCGCCAGCTAGTTAGACCGTGCCGCTCGCCTGTCGGACGTGCACCGACAGATCGGCGCGTCGCCGGGCGTGGAACTGCGGGCGCAGGGCGGGGCTCGAATACGTCGCCACCATGCGCCATCGACGGCACGGCGGCGCGCGGCCGAGCCACCGAGCCCGGGACCTGCCGCGCAGATTCAGCGCCGGTTAAGTCGCGTCAGCGCAATCTCGGCTCATCCGTTGAGGTTGCATATGAAACTGATGCCGCTCGTTCAGTCGCTGTTCATCCTGGGAGTCGTGGCTTCGGGCCTGTCGGCCTGCGCGAGCACACAGAAATGGTCAGCGGCCGGCGGCAATCGCCAGCAGGGCGTCGTGCGACTCTCTTATCAATATCCCGAGTTCCGCCAGCCGCAGGTCAGCGATGTGCAGGCCGGGAAGCTGGCGCAGAGCCGCTGCAATGCCTGGGGCTACCGGCACGCCGAGCCCATCGAAGGCCAGGTGCGCCAGTGTGCCAACAAGGACGGCGGCAACTGCAACCTGTGGACCGTGACGCGCGAATACCAGTGCAGCGGCGCTGACGGTTCTTCGTTCGCGAACCGCTTGTCTCGCTGAGCCGCCTGTCTACCGGTCGACCGGCAGGTCGATGAAGCCGCCGCCGGTGAGGTGATATTCCAGGGCTACTGCACCCGGAGCGGTGTACAGTGCGGCGGTGATTCACCGAAGCGCGTGGCTGGCATTGATCGGCGGGCTCGGCCTGTTCGCGCAGGCGCGCGCCCAGGACGCCGTCGACGCCAAACTACTCGAGGACATCGGACGCATCCGCGCCGTGGACGATCACATGCACGGCGAACCCGTGGATGCGTCGCGGCCGGCGCGCTGGCAGGAGGAAACGCCGCTCGGCAAGCCGCGCTATCCCGAGGTGGTCGCCGTGCAGCGGAGCAACCCGGAGTGGCGCGCCGCCTGGTACGCGCTGTACGGCTATGGCTTCGGCGACGCGGAGCCAGTCCACGTCCGCGAGCTGCTGGCGACCAAGCAGCAGGTGCTCTCCAGGGCCGGGATGAACTGGCCGAGCAACGTGCTCGACAGCGCCGGTGTCGAGATCGCCCTGTTGAACCGCGTGCAACCCGGTCCCGGCCAGCTCAATGGACGGTTTCGCTGGGTGCCGTATGCGGACCCGCTGCTGCGCCCGTTCGCGGGCGCGACGAGCTGGCTCGGCTATTCCGGCGGCGAGCTGTCCATCGACATGCTGCTCAAGGACGTCGGCTACTCGCGCCCGCCGCCGACGCTCACCGAGTACCGCGTCAACATCATCCAGGCGAACCTCGCGCGCTGGAAGAAGAGCGGTGCGGTGGCGGTGAAGTTCATGTGCGCCTACGCGCGCGCGCTGGATTTCGCGGTGGTCGAGGAAGCCGCCGCGGCGCCGGTATACGCCAAGGCGGTCAAGGGTGCCGAGCCGCTCACCGGCGCCGAACGGAAACTGCTGCAGGACTATCTGTTCGGCGCGATCTCCGCGGCCGCCGGCGCGCAGCAGCTGGTCGTGCAGATCCACACCGGCAACGGCGACGGGCCGTACTTCAACAACTCGCACGCCAATCCAGGTCTGCTCGAAGAGGCGATCAACTCCTTGCACAAGACGAACTTCGTGCTGCTGCACGGCGGCTGGCCCTACGACGCCGTGGCGCAGGCGATGATCGACAAGCCGAATACCTACGCCGACTTCTCCGCGCAGACCTTCTATCTCGGCACGCACCAGCTCGCGGGCGTGCTACGCGACTGGTTGAGCTGGCACCCGGAAAAAGTGCTGTTCGGCTCCGACGCCGGGTCGGACGTCGACTCGCCGCTCAACGATTGGGAAGAAAGGGAATTCCTGACGAGCAGCAAGGCGCGGCGCGCGCTCGCCATCGCGCTCACCGCGATGCTGCACAACGGCGAGATCACCCGCGAGCGCGCACTCGAAATCGCGCGCCTGGTGCTGCGCGAGAACGCGATGAAGCTCTACGGCCTGGCCACGCAGTGAGTCCATTGCAGGAGCGCATCCGCCGGTTGCCGCCCGGCGTGGAATTCCTGGTGGTGGTGTGTGGGGCATTCGGCATGCCCATCATCAAGTCGATCCTGTCGCTGGGTCCGGGCAGCGCCGCGGGCCCGGGCGCGGGCACGGCCATGGTGTTCGACGACGCCGCGCTCATCGGGCTGGTGGTGTTCGAATTGGTGCAGGCGGCCTTTCTGCTCTGGTTCCTGCACGTGCGCGGCTGGACGCTGGAGAAGGTGGGCCTGCGCATCTCCTGGAAGTCGACGGGCATGGGTTGGCTGCTGGTGCTCGCGACATACCTCGTCGCCATGGGCGCGCTGTACCTCGCGGGATTGGTGGCCCCCTCGCAGCTGCACGCCGGCCAGGTGCTCTATCCGGTGCCCGATCCGCACGTGAGCATGCAGCTCGTGTTCCTCGCCTCCACCGTGAATGGCATCTTCGAGGAGTTGTTCGTCGCAGGCTATGTCATCACGGCCTTGCGGGAGGCGCGCGGTGTCTGGACCGCGGTCAATGCAAGCACGGTGTTGCGCCTGCTGTATCACTTGTACCAGGGGCCGATCGGCATCGTGATCATCGTTCCGATGGGCGTGTTGTACGGCTATACGTACGCGCGCACTCGTCAACTCTGGCCACTCATGTTCGCGCATGTGCTCATCGACATCATCGGCTTGTCGCATCTCGGGCGAATGCTGCAGAACCTGTGAGGCAGCAATCGCTCCCGCTTCGCTGTAGGAATGTGCGCATCGATCGGATTGTCCGGGTCGCCGGCGGCCGGCTCGCGGCGCGTTAGACTTGCGCGCATGTACGCAAATCCAGAGCCCACGCGCGCCGAGGTCGATGCCTTCACGCAGCCCACGGTGCTGGAGTTCGGCACTCCCTGGTGCGGTTACTGCCGCGCCGCGCAATCGGACATCGCGGCGGTGATGAAGAATCACCCGACGGTGCGGCACCTCAAGATCGAGGACGGCCGGGGCAGGCCCCTGGGGCGTTCGTTTCACGTCAAGCTCTGGCCGACGCTCATCTTCCTGGAGGGCGGCGTGGAAAAGGGTCGCGTCGTGCGGCCGAATGACACGGCGGAAATCGAGGCGATTTTTGCGAGCTGACGCAAGGTTCGGGCCGGCCTCGCTTGGATAAGGTGGCGGCCATGCGCATCGTTTTCATGTTGCTGCTCGCCGCGGGCGTGGCCGCGGCGCAGGCTCCGCCCGCCGACACGGACGAATCGGCATATGCGCCTTCGACGCTGGCGAAGATCATGGGCGGCGCGGCGCGTTCGCAGAACGATGAAGCCGAGCTCGCCGGCCCGGCGCAATGGTTCACGACCACGGCCAGCTACACCGGTCAGCGGCGCAAGCCATCGGGACGCTTCCGGCCGCTCATCGGCGCGTGGCTCAGCAGTCGCGGCCAGGATGAATCCGGCGCCGAGGTGTACTTCGGCGGGGAGCTTCCGGAGCTCGAGTTCGAGCAGGGCGGGCGTCGCTACTGGATCATGGCGGGGCTGCCCGGCGGTCTCGGCTTCGACGTCTATCCACCGGGCCAGAAATTGACTATCTACCTGCAGAAGGTGGGTTTCGCCTCAGGGACGCCCGTGGCCGTGCTCACCATGGCGAAGCTGCCGGCGGGCGTGACTTCCACGAGCGCGGCGCCGGCGGGTCGCGTGATGCGCAACGCGCGCATGGGCGAGGGCGCGCGGCGACAGGAAGGGACCTACAAGTCCGGCACGGCGCAGTTCGTCTATGCCGGTCGGGAGTACTCGTTGCCGCTGGATCAGGCGGGGCGTCACTCGGTCGCACCTGGCCTGTACGCCTATGAGAACGGCGTGCGCACCGCGCTGCTCGAGTATGGCGCGGGGGATTCGCAGTACCTGCTGCTGCGGGTGCCGGTGGCCGATGGCGCGGGCGAGGTGGGCGTCGTTCCGTATCTCGTGCTCAACGGGCGCATCGTGCCGCCGATCGACCTGTCGGCCTGCCGGGTGAACGTGGAA
This sequence comes from Steroidobacteraceae bacterium, assembly GCA_035761265.1. GTDB lineage: Bacteria > Pseudomonadota > Gammaproteobacteria > Steroidobacterales > Steroidobacteraceae > CADEED01. Next base: position 8,480 of record DASTRL010000193.1, on the reverse strand, counting down.
GTGGTGACGCGCGAAGCCACTCGCGGCAGCGCCGACTGCAGCGCCGCGCCACGCGCAGTGCTGAGCCAACTGAGCTTCACCGCAGACTGAAATGGGGACATTCCTCGATTCCTAGCAAACGGGGACAGACCTGCAGGTCTGTCCCCGTTTGCTAGGAATCGAGGAATGTCCCCATTACAGCGCCTTGGTGAAATAGACGACGCGTTCCGTCTCGCGAAAACCGAGGGCGAGATGCGCACGCTGGCTCGCTTCGTTGTCGATCAACGCATCCGAGGCGAGCTCGCGGCAGCCGCGCTCGCGGGCCCAGTCGCCGATGGCCGCGAACAGCTGGCGGGCGATGCCCTGGCGGCGCCAGGCGGGGACGACGTACACGCCTTCCACGAAACCGACGGGTGAGGACTGCGTGCCGTTCACGTAGTCGCCGCGGATCGATCCCTCGATGAATCCCGCGGGCTGGCGGCGCTCGTCGTACATCATGAGTTGCCGGAATCGATCGGGCTGGGTGAGCGCCATGGCCATGTACCCGCGGTGCTCGTCCACCGTGCCATCGGGCCATAGCGCGAGGCGCAGCTCGAGCCACCCCGGCTGATCGACTGAGCTGCAACGCTCGATGAACGTTCTTCGCGACATTGAGAGCAAGACTATCAGGAGCTTGCGAGCCATACAGTGCCGACCCGCCGCGTCGGCTGGATGGACGCGGCCGGCGTCGCCGGAAAAAAATTCTCGCCATGCCACTGCCCGCGAGCGCCATCGACAAGCTTTCCGATCATTCCGGCTCCTACCTCATCTGCGTGGCCTGCCGCCAATGCCGGCATCAACGCGAGATCGATCCACGCGCGCTGGCCAACATCCTCGGCTGGAACGTCACGCTGAAACAGGCCTGCACGCGCCTGCGATGTTCCAGGTGCCAGGCGCGCAACTTCCAGGTGGAGATCGCCTTCCTGCGCAAGCCGCGCGGCTGGAGGTCCAATCCCTCGTAACGTTACCTGGGCGTTACCGCGCAACCCTCAGATTGGCGCGCATGCAGACGCTCCAGGTCGCCCTGACGAGCATCCTCGGCTTCACGCTCTGCCTCGCGATGCTGAACATCGCGAGCCAGGCCCGGATGCGCTGGCATCGCGTCGTGCTCGCGCTGCTGGCGGCGTTCGGGCTGATGTCGCAGGGGACGCTGTGGGCCTACATCACCTACATGCTCAAGACACTGAGCGTCGGTGGCAGCTATTTGTGGCTGTACGCTGCGCTACTGACCAGCGTGGCAGGCACGGTCTGGGCGTTGGTGCTGCTCGGCAAGAGCTTCGGCCGCCGGTTCACCGGCTGAGGCCCGGCGGGCAATGACTGCTATCCTCATGGACCCTGGGGAAAACTCCGGAGTCGAGTCGATGGCGGCGGGCGCCCTGGAACCCATGCGCATCGGAGACTGGCTGGTCGACCCGCGCGACGATTCGCTGACGCGCGCAGGCGAGCGCGTGAAGGTCGAGCCGCGCACCATGCGCCTGCTGATGCGTCTGGCGCAGGCTCCGGGCACCGTCGTCAGCCAGGACGAGCTGCTCGAATCGGTGTGGACCGGCGTCGTCGTCAGCCCGTCGTCTATCTACCAATCGATGTCGCAGCTGCGCAAGGTGCTCGGCGACAACGACGATCCGCCGCGCTACATCGAAACCGTGGCGCGCAAGGGCTACCGGCTGGTCGCGCCCGTGTCGGCCGCGCCGATGGCGGCGTCCCCGGGCGCGACCCCGCCGCAGCGCGAACCGGTCGAATCTCCAGCCACCCGCAAGCCGGCCCAGCTTGGATGGATCGCGCTCGCGGCGTTGTCTGCCGTGGCCGTCATGGCGGCCGTGTGGCGCTTCGCGCCGGTTTCGCCGCTCCAGCCCGAGGCCGTGTCGATCGCCGTCCTGCCGTTCACCGACATGACCTCCGGCAAGACCGAGCAGGCCTTCTGCGACGGGCTCACCGAGGAGACTTCCAACTGGCTGGCGCAGATACCGACGCTGCGCGTGGTGGCGCGCACTTCCGCTTTCTCGTATCGCGACCGGGGGGCCGACGTGCGCGAGATCGGCCGCGAGCTGAACATCAGCCACGTGCTCGAAGGTTCGCTGCGTCGCTCGGGCGACCGCATGCGCATCACGGTGCAGCTCATCGATACCCGCAGCGGCTATCACTTGTGGTCGGGCTCGTACGACGTCGAGGCGGGTGACGTGCTCAGTGTGCAGGAGCAGGTGGCGCGCGCCGTCGCGGGCAATCTCGAGCTGCGCATGACGCCCGAAACCCGCGATCGTTTCGACGTACGGCGCAGCGCCAATGCCGAGGCGCAGCGCCTGTACCTGATCGCGCGCAGCCACGCGGCCAAGCTCGACGGGCCGTCGAACGAACAGGCGATCACGTTGTACCGCCAGGCCATCCAGGCCGATCCGGATTTCGCGCTGGCCAAGGTGTGGCTGGCGCGTTCGCTCGCCAACCAGCGCTATTTCACCAGCCGTCCCATCGAAGAGCTGGCGCCGCAGATCGAGTCGCTGCTGGCGGAGGCGGAGAAGGCCGCGCCGGCGCTCGCGGACGTCTACGTGGTGCGCGGCGGTTTCCTCGTCGCCATGCGCCGGCGCGACGAGGCCATGCGCAACATGCGCCGCGCGCTCGATCTCGATCCGAATTCCGTGGCCGCGGCCAACGCGCTCGGCTACTACTACCTCACGGCCGCGCAGCCGCGCGACGCGCTGACCTACTACACCATGGCCTCGGCGCTCGATCCGCGCGACTACGGCGCCCACGCCTACCGCTGCCAGGCGCTCTCGGACCTGGGGCAGTACACCGTGGCCGAGGCGGCCTGCGAGCGCGCCAGATCGCTCGAGCCCGAGTCTCCCTATGTCTACAGCGTCAGCAGCAGCATGGAGGCGGCGCGTGGCAATTTCGCCGCGGCATTGCAGTGGAGCGAGTCGGCGCTCGCGCGCGGCAGCGACATCGGCGAGATCCAGAGCGAGCGTGCCCGCTGGCTGGTGGCGCTCGGACTGCTCCCCGAAGCCGGCAAGGTATATGAGCGGGCGCTCGAGAAGGATGCCGCGGGAACCCGGCGCAATACCGGCCTCACATTTGCCGGCGCCTCGGCCGCCATCGACGCCGGCGGCGCCGCCGGCCTGCAGCGCTTCATCGAGCGCAACGCGCTGGCCGATTCGGATGACCCGGCGATGATGTTCGAGCTGGCGAGTGCCGCGCTGATGGTGGGCGACGTGAAGTCGGCGCACGCGCAGGTCGAGCGTGCACTGGCCTCCACGCGCCTGCGCCCGGAGGACCTGGCGAGCCCCTGGAAGGCGCGCGAGGGCTGGTCCTATCTACTGGTCACCGCCGCGGCACTGCGCGCCAGCGGTGACCGCGCGGGCGCGGAGCGCCGCCTCGATGAGCTCGCCGTGCTGCTCGACCGGCTCACCACGGCCGGCGTGCAGACCAGCGGCCTGCACCTGCTCGGCGCCCAGCTTGCCGCGATGCGTGGCCAGGCGGATGCGGCGATGCGCGAGCTGAACCTGGCGGTCGAGCGCGGCTGGAATGAGGCGTGGCTCGCCGAGCACCAGCCGTACTTCGAGTCGCTGCGCGCGCGCGCCGACTACCAGGCGCTGCTAGCCGCCGTGCGCGCGAAGAACGCGAACACGGCGGCCGAGCTCGAGCCGCGACTCTCAAGGCTTTTCGGGCGGGAAGTTCGAGGAGCCGCCACCGGCGCCCGTGCGGTGATACGCCTGCATCAGGATGTTGATCGCCGAGGCGAGCTCATAACGGCGGAACATGGCCGTGAGATTCTGGTTGGCGGGCGTGTTCTGGTATTCGCGGGGAATGTCGGCGCCATCGTTGGGCCAGCCGGCGCGCCGGGCCGCGTTGATGAACCGCTCGACGGCTGATCCGGCGGGCGCGCCCGCCGGAAATGGCGCGAGGTCCTCGAGGACCTCGAGCATCACGCGCAGCACTTCCGGCATCTCGCCGATCAGGATGCGCTTGGCTTGCGGTTGTGGCTGCCCCGGCCACGCCGGCGGGTTGTCAGCCCCGATGAACTCGTTGCGGATCTCGGTGAGGAACCGGCTCACCAGCAGGCCACCCGAGGCGGTGCGGGTCTTTGCTCCTGCCTTGCTCCTGGCTTTTGGCCTCACCCTCGATCTCTGTTTTGCTTTTGCCTTTGCCTTTGCTTTTGCTTTCGGTCTTGTTTTCGTCTTTTTCCTGGTGGCCATGAGATGCATGTCTCCGTGTAGGTTCTATGGACCTGGCAGGTGGCAGTCGCTAGTCTGCCTGCAAACAGAATGGATGCGCACTGACGCATCGCACCAGCGGCGCCGGCCTCCGGAGTGACGCACATGAAGACATCGCGCCTCGTGCTCATCGCATGCCTGCTGCCGGTCACGGCATCGGCCGCGAAGCACGTGCTCGACTTGAAGCGCGAGCAGCAGCAGGGGGATTCGTTGTGCTGGGCGGCGGTGTCCACCATGGCGGTGCGTTCCCTGCCTCGCGACCTGCTCGACCCGCAGATCACGCAGCAGCGCACCGTGGTGTACGCGCTGGCCGAGGTCCACACCCGCACGGAGCGGCTGTTCACCCGGCGCGAGAACTTCAAGAACGCCGAGGCGCGCTGCAAGGACATCCGCGACTGCGACCAGATCTTCGAGCCCTGGCTGTACCGCATCGACAGCACCCGGCTCGCGCCCGGCATGGTGCTGCCGGAATCCGCCATCGCGCACGAGATCGTGGTGCGCAAGCGCCCCGTCATCATCCAGTGGGACTACTCGGGCGTGGTGCCCGCGCCGGGAGAAGTCCTGCCGACAACCAGGCATGCGCTCATCATCACGGGCTATGACGACGAGAATCATGAGGTGCGCATCTTCGATCCCTGGCCACCGACCCGCCTGGGCGACCCGGATCCGGCCAAGCGCGAGCGCTGGCTGCCGTATGCGGCCTATGTCGATCCACAGAGCGTGCTCGGCCGGCCCATCCGGGCGCTGCACGAATTCGACCTCTACATGTTGCGCCGCGTGGGGCGCGCGGAACCCGGCGGCGTGCCGGCGCCGATTCCGCTGGCGGATGCACTGCGCGAGCCGCCGCGGCCGGATGCCATGACGTACGCGCATACGGATGACTTACCGCTGACCCACGGCCATGTAACTCATTGATCCCCATCGGGTCACAAAAAAGAAAGAACTCCTTCAACAAGCGCTGAGGACTTGGCGCGGCGATCTTCCTTACACCGTGAGCTCCAGAAACGAGGAGGAGCTCATGACGCCGGATGGTTCTTTCGGGATCGAAACCCGATGCCGCATCTTCATCTACACGCTGGGTCGCTTCGAACTGGTGCTGGACGGAATGCCGCTGCGCTTCAAGGGCCGGGCACCGTTGCGCGCACTCGAACTGCTGAGCGCGCTGATCGCCGCCGGCGGCCGTGGCGTCAGCGTGGCCAGTCTTTCGGATGCGCTGTGGCCGCAGGCCGATGGCTTCGATGCATATCGCGCCTTCACCACCACCTTGCATCGCCTGCGACATCTGCTGTGTTGCGCCGAGGCCGTGCGCCTGTCCGCCGGAAGGCTCACGCTGGATCCGCAGTTGTGCCGGGTCGACCTGTGGGACTTCGAACGCGCGCTACGCGCGGCGCGAGACCCGCGATCGATCCGCGAGGCACTCGAGCTGTACCACGGCCCCTTCCTCGGCGATGACCCGAGCCCCTGGGCGCTCGCGACGCGCGCACGGCTGGAGCGGCTGGTGACCGCGGCGAAGCCCCGGTTCGTGCCGGGCAGCACCGGTCTTCAACCGCTCTGCGCGCTGGCCTGAGACTTTCGCAGCCGGCGTTGCACGGGCGCGCTGCGCAATTGGCGCAGCGCATCCTTGCCGATCCATCGCGGCCCGGGCGCTTCGCATTCCGCAAGGCGCTCGGCCACCTGCAACGCGGCGCGGTTCAGCGCGACATTGCGGCCGCCGATGGCGCGCAGCGCCCAGTTCACCGCCTTCTTCACGAAGTTGCGCTCGTCGGCCGCGGCCTTCTCGATGAGTGCGAGGGCGCGCATGAACTGCGCGTCGCCCGCATCCGCGTCCTTGAGCGCGAGGCTGGCGAGCAGCGCGAACGCCGCGCGCCTGACGAACTCCGCGCGCTGCGCGGCCCACTTGCGCACCTTGGCGAAGGCGTGCGGCGTGCGCACCCACAGCGCGAAGCACAGCGTGTCGCACACCGCCCAGTTGTCGAAGTCGCGCGCCTGCGCGTCCATCTGCGCGGCGGTCACGCGCTCCGGCTCATCGACATAGGCGGCAAGCATGCGCGCCTCGTAGACGCCGGTCTTCCACAACGCGAGTGCCAGCGCGTGGTCGCGTCCGAGCTGTCTGCCCAATCTCTGGATGTCGCCCATGCGCACACCGAGCGCGTGATCGGCTGGAATCGCATAGCGCGCCATGCCTGCGCGCACCGCTTTGGAGGAATGCTTTCTCAGCCAGTCGAGCGCCTCGGCGACCCGCGGATCAGACATTCGGGCGTCGCGCGAGTTTGCCGCCGAGCCAGGTGCAGGGCACCGCGGTGATCACCAGCAGCGCCGGATACCACAGCGGTCCCAGGTTCGGGCGCGCCATCCACACCGCGGCGAGGCCGGCCAGGCCGACGAGCGATCCGATGACGCCGAGGATCACCGCGAAGAAGACAGGTCGCGATTGCGCGAGCCTGGCGGTGATCCAGCCTCCGCCAATGGCGGCGAGCAGCCGGTAGGAGAGCGCAATCCACCAATCGGCGGTGGTCATCTCGGTGACATCGTCGCTGAAAATGCCGGAGCGGTGCATCGCGAAGTCGAGCCCCATGGATACGACGACGGTGAAGGCCAGGCCGGCGATGACGGCCAGAAAATTCTTCATGTTCTTCTCCCGGCGATGCCGGCCAGCATGCTGGCTGCCCGGGAAGACCGAGTCAAGTCGCCAAACTACCGGCGACTAGAACCGGACGATGATGCCCACGGACGCGGTCTTCAGATCCTCGGTGCCCGTGCGGCTGGGGTCGCCCACGTCATTGATCACCTGGTACTCGGCACGCACCGAGTAGATCTGGTTGATGTTCCAGCTGAAACCGGCGGCGTACACCGGTAGCTGGTCGTCGCCACGGGCGCTGCCGCCGACGCCGCGCTGGCCGCCGACTCGCGAGGAGAACTCGCGTTCGACGCTCGCGAACAGGAATCCGACCCGGCCGTACAGCTCGATCTTGTCGTTGAGGGGCAGAATGCCCACACCGGAGATGATCGGTCCGCCCACGTTGAAGGCCAGCTCGACCCTGACAGGCACGAACCCCGCGCCGTCACCGGCGTCGATGTCACCCGTGGCGGTCGAGGTCAGCGAGCCGAATTGTGCGAGCCCGAGCTCCAGGGCGACGTAGCGGGTGAATCGATAACCGAAGGCCGCCTGGTAGCCGATGTCCGAATCGTCGGTGGAGGCGCTGACGTCCCGCGTGGCGAAGCCGGAATTGGCGATGAGATCGATCAGCTCCGCTTCGTTGTTGGAGGGATCGCCGCCGTAGTTGGTCATGCCGATCAGTGCCGTGCCGTAGGGGCCAACGCGATTGGCATTGCGCGTGCGCCTCTTGCCCTTGGCCGCTTCGGCCGCGCCGGCGAAGGCGAGGCTGAAGATCACGAGCAGGATGATCGGAATGTTCTTCATGCTGTCCGCTCCACGGGTGAATGCCGGGCCACGCTAACATGCGACACGGTCAAAAGTCGTTCATTTGAGTACTTCGGCGAGAAACTCTTCCAGCGCATGCCAGGAGCGGCGATCCGCGGCTTCGTCATATTGCATGCCGCCGGCGCGATTGTTGGCCTGGGGATTCGTGAAGGCGTGCACGGTCTGACCGTACGCATGGATCTGCCAGTCGGCGCCAGCGGCGGTGAATTCCCGGGCGACGGCGAGCACGTCATCGGGCGGTGCGAGCGGATCGTCATAGCCATGCAGCATGAGTACCCGCGCGCGCATCCTCGGTTCCGTGAGGCCGGAAGGCTTCAGCATGCCGTGGAAGCTCACCGCGCCGCGGATGTCGGCGTCGCTGCGCGCAAGATCGAGAGCGCACAGCCCTCCGAAGCAGAATCCCATCGTCGCGACCCGCTTGGGGTCGACGATGGGCAGGGCCTGCAGCGTGGCAAGTCCGGCGCGCAGCCGCCTCAGCAACATGCGCCGGTCCTTCATGAAGGGCGTCATCAGCGCGCTGCATTCTTCGTTGGTGCTGCCCCGCCGGCCCTTGCCGAAATTGTCGGCCGCGAAGCAGGCATATCCCTGCCACGCCAGGCGTCGCGCCTTGCGCTCGACGAACTCGTCGCGCCCGCCCCAGGCGTGGTTGATGAGCACCGCAGGCCGCGGCCCGGGCTGCGATTCGTCGTAGCACAGGAACCCTTCGAGCAACGCGTCGCCGTCGCGATATTCGATGTACTGCTCGCGCATCGGAGCCTCCATGGAAAGTGGTGTCAGGCAGGGAAAATCCGCTGGTGATCTGCCCGGAAGTGCCAGGT
>DASTRL010000192.1:0-5911 GCA_035761265.1 Steroidobacteraceae bacterium | reverse complement strand
CATCTCTTGACGATACTGTTCCACAGCCGACACAAGCGCGGGCCGCCACCGACGCTCCACCCGCCGCCACTCCCACCCCTGGCGCGCAACCCGACGAGACCGACACGCCCTCGAGCGCTGGCAAAGTACGCGTCGTCACGGACGTGCTGGTCCTCGACATTGATCTGCGCGGCGGCACCCTGGTGTATGCGGAGTTGCCCGGCTATCCGCTGGTCAAGGGGCAGCCGCAGCCCGTCGTGTTGTTCCACGAGGGGGACCCGGCGACTAACTACGTGATGCAGAGCGGCCTCGTCGGCAGCAATTCCGGCGACGTGCGCCCGACGCATCTCGCGAGCTTCACGAGCTCCCAGGATCGCTACGAACTCGCGCCGGGCCAGGACGAGCTGCGCGTGCCGCTCACGTGGACCGATGGCAATGGCGTCACGGTGGCCAAGACTTTCGTCTTCCACCGCGCCATGTTCGGCATCGGGCTCGAGTATTCCGTGCACAACACGTCCGCGCAGCCCTGGAGCGCCGCCTCCTACGTGCGCATCTCGCGGGTGGATCCCAAGCTCGAGCGCTCCATGTTCAAGGTCGAGTCCTTCGCGTTCCGCGGCCCGGCGATCTACGACCCGGCCGGCAAGAAATACCAGAAGCTCGACATCGAAAAGAACGAACACAAAAACCTGTCGCTCAACGTGAAGGATGGCTGGCTCGCGGGCCTGCAGCATCATTTCGTGAGCGCGGTGGTGCCGGATCCGACGAAGCCCTACACCTTCACGCTGCAGGCCGAAGGCCGTCACTACCTGCTCGGCGCGGTGGGTCCATCGCTGGACGTCGCGCCGGGCGGCACGGGCGTGTTCAAGGAAACGCTGTTCGTCGGCCCCAAGTTGCAGAAGCAACTCGTGACCCTGCATCCCGAACTCGACAAGGTGGCCGACTACGGCACGCTCACCTTTCTCGCGCGGCCGATGTTCAAGCTGCTCGAGTGGATGCACGCGCTGGTGAAGAACTGGGGCCTGGCCATCATCCTCGCGACGTTCGCGCTCAAGCTGCTGTTCTTCCCGCTGGCGCAGTACGCCGGCCGGTCGATGGCGCGCATGCGCAAGCTCACGCCGCGCATCAAGGCGTTGCAGGAGACGTACAAGGATGATCGCGAGAAGCTCGGCCGCGCGATGATGGAACTGTACCGGACCGAGAAGGCCAACCCTCTCACCGGCTGCCTTCCCATGCTGATCCAGATGCCGGTGTTCCTGGCGTTCTACTGGGTGCTGCTCGAAAGCGTCGAGATGCGCCAGGCGCCCTTCATCGGCTGGATCAACGACCTGTCGGCGCGCGATCCGTTCTTCATCCTGCCGGCGCTCAACGGCCTGCTGATGTGGCTGCAGTACAAGCTGAACCCGCCGCCGCCCGATCCGATGCAGGCCAAGGTGTTCCAGTTCATGCCGATCGTGTTCTCGGTGATGTTCGCGCTCTTCCCCGCGGGCCTGGTGCTGTACTGGGTGACGAACACGGGCCTGTCGATCCTGCAGCAATGGCGAATCAACAAGACCATCGAGCGCGAGGACCGCGAACGCAAGAAGTGACGCCGTCACGCTGCGACGCACGAGGGCGCTCCCCGATATGACACCCGGGCAAGCGGCGTAGACTGCCGGTGCGCGGCGTGAAGCCGCGCACGCATGAGTCATCCAGACACCATAGTGGCAGCCGCCACGCCGCCCGGACGCGGGGGCGTCGGCATCGTGCGCGTGTCGGGTCCCAAGGCGCCGCAGATCGCGGCCACGCTGGTCGGCGAACTGCCCGCGCCGCGGCAGGCGACGCTGGCGCACTTTCTCGACGGTGCCGGTGAACCGATCGATATCGGCATTGCGCTGTTCTTTCCCGGGCCGCAGTCCTACACCGGCGAGCACGTGCTCGAGCTGCAGGGGCATGGCGGTCCGGTCATCGTGGAGTCCCTGGTCTCGCGGGTCCTCGAGCTCGGCGCGCGTCGCGCGCGCCCCGGGGAATTCACCGAGCGCGCCTTCCACAACGACAAGATCGACCTCGCGCAGGCCGAAGCCGTCGCCGACCTGATCGATGCCGGATCGCGTGAAGCAGCGCGCGCCGCCATGCGCTCGCTGCAGGGCGAGTTCTCGAACATGGTCCAGGGACTGACGGACGCATTGATCGACCTGCGCACCTACGTCGAGGCGGCCATCGATTTTCCCGAAGAGGAAGTCGACTTCCTCGGTGATCGCCGGCTCGCCGAACGCCTGGCGACGGTGCGCGATCATTTCGACGCCGTGATGGCCGCGGCCGGGCAGGGGCGGCTGCTGCGCGACGGGCTCACCGTGGTGCTCGCGGGGCGGCCGAATTCGGGCAAGTCCAGCTTGCTGAATCGACTGGCCGGCTACGACGCCGCCATCGTCACCGCCATCCCGGGCACCACGCGCGACGTGCTGCGCGAGCGCATCGACATCGACGGCCTGCCATTGCACGTCCTCGATACGGCCGGACTGCGCGATTCGGAGGATGCGGTGGAGCGCGAAGGGGTGCGGCGTGCCGCGGCCGAGATGGGGCGCGCCGATCGGGTGCTGTTCGTCATCGACTGCGCGAACGACCCGCAGGCGCGGGCCTTCGAGGAGGAGCGCGGCCGCCTGCCCGACGATGTGCCGGTCACGCTGGTCTACAACAAGATCGACCTGGCGTCGGGTCTGCCGGTCAGCGACACGGTGAGTGGACCACCGCGCATCCATGTTTCAGCGCTGACGGGCGCCGGCCTCGACCTTCTGCGGGCTCATCTCAAGGACTGTGTCAGCTTCCAGACCGCGGGCAACGGAAGCATTTCCGCCCGGCGTCGTCATCTCGAGGCATTGGCGCGCGCCCGCCAGTGCGTCGAAACTGCCGCTCGCGAGCTCGGCCAGCGGCGCGCCGGGGAGCTCGTGGCCGAGGAGTTGCGCCTGGGCCAGCAGGCGCTGGAAGAGATCACCGGCATTTTTACTGCAGATGACTTGTTAGGGCGCATCTTCAGCTCGTTCTGCATAGGCAAATAATATGTGGGTGGGTAATCGCTGCTTTCCGCCGAACGACGTGCAACAGGCCCTGGAAGGCCTGTTCGGCGAGCCCGTAGGCCACATCAAGGTGGTCCAGTACTCCATCTACGTGCGTTTCCACTGGCGCGCCATCGCCACCACGCGGCGCAATCGCATCTACCTGCGCGGCAGCGGCAAGGAATTCTTCGCCGACGGCCCGCTGGTGCTGCACGAATACTTCCACGTGCTCCGCCAGTGGGGCACGGGGGAGCTGACCATCGCGCGCTACCTGGCGGAGAGCTTCCGCCGCGGTTACTGGGACAACCGCTACGAAGTGGAAGCGCGGGAATTCACTTCATCCGAGATCTTCCGCTACCGCGCGCTGCTGGCGCAGCATCGCAACCGGGATCTGCCGCCGGGCGTACGCGCGCTGCGCGCGCTGAAATCCGCCGCGCGTTGAGGAGCCGTCAGCCGAGCAGGCCTTCGCGGCGATACAACTTCCCGGCGAGCGCCATCAGCACCACGCCGTACACCAGCGTGCTCACGACGGAGATCACCACGAACGAGGGCTGGATGTCCTCGGCACGCACCACCGTCGTCATCAGCAGGTGCTGCGACAGGAAGGGCACGAACATGAGGCCGGTCTTGGCCTGCAGGCCGAGCATCCCCGCGAACATCAGCGGCATCGTGGGTATGGTGATGATCAGTCCCAGGTAGGTCTGCGCCTCGCGATAGCTCTTGGCGAAACCGGAGATGATGCTGAGATACGACGCGCCGAAAAGGATGAGCGGCGCGCAGCAGGCCATGAGCGTGAGGGCCGCCCTGGGTCCAAGATTCGCCGTGATGCCGAGCCGCTCCAGGCCGACGAAGCTCATGGCGATCGAGAACATCGTGACCGTGAGCACCAGCGAGATGAGCATGTATGCCGCGGAGGCGGCGATCTTGCCGTAGATGAGGTGTTCACGCGGCACGGGCGCGGTGAGCAACACCTCGAGCGAGCCGCGCTCGCGTTCGCCGGCGGTCGCGTCGATGGCCAGATACAGGCCGCCGGCGAGCATCGACAGCAGCACGATATAGGTCATCACATTGAGCACGATCACCGAGCGGCTGCTCGGCGTCGACACGTCGATCTCCTGCACGGAGATCGGCAGCACCGAGATCGGGTCGATGCCCCGCGCCAGGAAGCGCAGTTGCGCGATCTCGATGCCGTACTGCGAGATCAGGGTACGCACGCGCCCGACGCCGCGCCGGTCGAAGCCGCGCGAGCTGTCCGAGTAGAGCACTACGGGCGCGGGCTGGCCTTCCTGCAGCCGTGCGCCGAAATCGGGCGGGATGTCCAGGATGATCTTGTGCCGCTGCGTCACGACGGCTTGGCGAGCCCCGGCCTCATCCAGGTCCACCTTTTCGATGTCGACACCGCGTGCCGCGAGATAGGCGAGCAGGTTGGGTGCACGGTCCGCGTGCGAGACCGCGACGGCAATGTTCTCGTCGGACTGCTCCTCGGCATGCGAGATGCTGAACTGCACCAGCGCCGCCACCAGGATGGGACCGAACAGCGGTCCGAACACCAGTGCCGAAACCAGCGTGCGCCGATCGCGCAGGTTCTCGCGGAATTCCTTGCGGAAGACGGCCCAGGCGCCGCGCAGGTTCACTGCGTGACCTCCGGCTTCTTTTCCCCGGGTTCCATGAGCGCGACGAAGGCGTCTTCGAGACGGTCGCCACCACGCGCCCGGATGTCGTCGAGCGATCCGGCCGCGACCACCTGGCCGTTGGCAATGACGACCACTTCGTCGCACAGATGTTCGACTTCCTGCATCACGTGGCTCGAGAACAGCACGCAATGGCCGGCATCGCGCAGCTGTGTCAGCAGCCGGCGCAGGCCGCGCACCGCCATGACGTCGAGCCCGTTGGTGGGCTCGTCCAGCAGCACGTTCCTCGGCCGATGCACCAGCGCACGCGCGAGGGCGGTCTTGAGTTTCTGTCCCTGGGAGAAGCCCTTCGCCAGGCGATCCGCGAATGGCTGCATCTCGAGCTGCTCGATGAGCTCGGCCGCGCGCGCCTCGCGCTCGGCGCGCGACAGCCCGTGCAGCTCGCCGAAGTAGGTGATGTTCTCGCGCGCCGTCAGGTGGTTGTAGACACCGGCCCCGTGCGACAGCACGCCGATGGCGCGGCGCGCCGCGAGCGGATCCTCGAGCACGCTGCGGCCGTCGATCAGTGCCTCGCCCTGGTCCGGCTGCAGCACGGTGTAGAACATGCGCAGCGTGGTCGACTTGCCGGCGCCGTTCGCGCCCAGCAATCCGGTGATCTGGCCGTCACGCGCCGTGAAACTCACGCCACGCACGGCGGCGACTGCACCGAAGGACTTGTACAGAGCGCGGGCTTCGAGCATCAGGGTGCGGGTCCGGCAAGGGTGGTGAAGAAGGGCATCGGCGGGATCTTCTGCGTGCAGCTCGTGTCGAGGTCCCTGGCCGTACCGGCGTGGATGAAATCCGCGATCACTCGGTCCACGCAGGGCGCGGTGAGCTGGCCGTGGCCATGGCCGACGATGACCACGTGCTTGCTGTCGGCGAAGCCGCGCTGCGCGATCTCGGCGTACTTCGGAGGGGTCACCGGATCGTCGGACCCGGACAGCAGCAGCGCGGCCGCATGGCTCTCGAGCGGTGCATGCAGGTCCGCATCCACGACACCCTTGGGCCAGTCGCGACAGGCTTCGAGCAACTGCTCGACCTGCTGCGAGCCCATGTGCGTGGCGTCGAGTGCCGCGAAGTCGAGCCTGGAGGTGTCGATGAACGGCGTGTCCTCGCTGCAGGCCACGCTGTTGTGCATGCCGTAGGCGAAGGCTTCGCCGAGCGAGCGCGCGAACACGCGGAACTGGTTCGCGAGCGGCATGAAGTTGTTCTCGTGCACCGCCAGGTGCAGCG
>DASTRL010000191.1:0-38585 GCA_035761265.1 Steroidobacteraceae bacterium | reverse complement strand
CACTGGCGCGTCTGCGGGTTGAAGAGGCGCAGACTCAGGCCTTCGATCCTGCCCGCCGGGCCGCTGACATCGAGCTCGACGAGATTGGCGCGGCCGCCCCAGACCTTCCGCACCACGGTGGTCCCCTCGTATTCCACCCACTTGCCCTCCTGGCCCGAGAGCGGATTCGCCAGGCGCTTCAGGTGTGTCTTCCAGTTGCCGATCTCGAAGTCGAAGTCATGCGGGCCGCCCTGGCGCACGTAGCTGGGCGGCAGCGTGGCTTCCGCGGCTCGAAGAGGCAGACTGCCGGCAATCGCCAGCAGCACAATCGCGATGGATCTGATCATGTGTTTTCCTGGGTCACTTGGGAGCGATTCATGAAACGAATGCTACTGCTTTGCCTGCCCGGCGCGTTCCTGATTGCACCGCAGGTGGCGTGGGCCGCCGACGATGCGCGCGTGGTGCGACTCGAGCAGGAGGTGCGCACACTGCAGCGTGACCTGCTGAATCTCGCGCGGCAGGTCGATCAGCTGCGCCTGCAATCTTCCCGGCCGTCGGCGACGGGTCGTCCGCCGCCACCACCGGCCGTCGAAACCGGGCCTGCATGGCTGGACGCCCGCAAGTGGGAAAAAATCCGCCCCGGGATGGCCGAGCTCGACGTGCTCGGCCTTCTCGGACCACCAACCTCGATGCGCGAGCAGGACGGCGCCCGCGAACTGTTGTACGCCATGGAAATCGGCTCCTCGGCGTTTCTCGGCGGCAGCGTGCTGGTGCGGGACCGCCGCGTGGTCGAGGTGCGGGTCCCCACGCTCAAGTAGGCGTCACGGCGCGCCCATTGGTGACAGAAACGTCGGGACGTACACTCGCGCCTGCATGCCGCATCCATAAGAAAAGGAGAATGATGTGAAGTCTCGCGTCTCGATCAGCCTGCTCGCACTCGCCGTCTGGACCTGCGCGGTCAGCCCGTCATTCGCGCAAATCCATGAAGGCGACCGGCTGCAGACCATCGCCAACCTGCATCCCGACATGCAGCGGCACGTGCTGTACTCGCTCAACTACCAGCTCCCCGGACTCATCCCGGTGTGCTCGACGGTACTCGTCACGAAGGTGAGCAAGAAGAAGATAGCGTTCGAGTACAACGGCCAGGAGTTCGAGATCGGCTATGAGGGCTTCACCAAGGGCGCCGGCAAGTCGCTGAACGAGGCGGTGCAGGCCATCTACTTCGCGCCCGCGTGCAACAAGAAGAAGATGGACTCGCTCGGCAGAATCGACCAGGAGGGCATCAAGGCCGGCCTGCCGCGCGTCGGCATGACGCGCGATGGCGTGCTGTTTGCGATGGGCCGCCCGCCGTTCCACGCCAACCCGGATCTGAGCTCGAGCTCGTGGCGCTACTGGAAGAACCGCTTCGCGCAGATGGTGGTGAACTTCGGCGAGGACGGGAAGGTCAGCAGCATCCAGTGATGGAGTGGTGGCCAGGGTTGGGTCCGGCCGGTGCTTCAGCGAGCACACCAGATGTGTGCTCGCCCGGCCGGACGCGCTCGCGATGCGAGCGCAGGAATTCCGACCCGGCCAGCACGGAACGTAGCGAAGCGAAGTGGAGTGGTGGCCAGGGTCGGAATCGAACCAACGACACGCGGATTTTCAGTCCGCTGCTCTACCAACTGAGCTACCTGGCCGCCGTTGGTTTTCGAGGGGCGCGTATTAGAACGGCCGGCCGCTGCGCCGTCAAGCAAGGTCGGCGATAACTGATTGATTCGTCGGGCTCCGCGGGCAGCCCCGTCGTGCACGACACCCGGTCGCCGGCCAGGATTCCGGCCCCGATACCGCAGGTATTTCCTACAGCCTCGCATCGGGCATTCTCCGAGGATCGGCGATTCATTCCATGGAGGGAATATGGCCAATGTGAACGCTGCGAACGCCGACCCGGGCACTCGACCGCCAGAAGGGCCGCCGGCGCGCGATTCGGTTTTTCAGCGGATGCTGGGCGCCGCCCTGCCGCGGCTGCGACGAAGGGTTCTGCCGCGCAATCGCTTCGGCGACAACCTGTATCACCGGCTGCTCTTCCTGAGCAAACACCGGCGCGCGCCCGGCCGCGGGATGCTGTGGAATGACGTGCTCTACCGGCTGAAGACCTCCGAGGAGATCCGCGATCCGCTGCGCGTGCTCGTCTCCGACAAGGAACACGTCAAGCAGTACGTTCGCGACACGGTGGGCGAGGAATACAACGTCCCCACTCTCGCCGTGATGCGCAGCCCCGCCGAGGTCGATGCCTTCGAGTTCCCGGCCCGTTGCTGCATCAAGCCGACGCATGCGAGCGGGCAGGTGATCCTGCGCCAACGCGGCGAGCCCATCGACCTCGCCCGCATCCGCGGCTGGTTCGGCCTCGACTACTACCGCGCCGGGCGCGAGGCCAACTACCGCGGTCTGCAGCCCAAGGTGATCGTCGAACCGCTGATCTTCGACAGCATCAATGTCGAGGACTTCAAGGTGTTCTGCTGGAACGGCGCGCCGAAGCTGGTGCAGCAGGATTTCGATCGTTACACGAACCACACGCGCAAGTACTTCGATACGGACTGGAACGAGCTCGACTTCTCGATCATCTACCCGCGCTCGAACGCGCCCGCGCCGCGACCTGCCAGCCTGCCCGTCATGCTCGAGGTGGCGCGCAAGCTGAGCGCGCCCTTCTCTTTCATCCGGATCGACCTGTACACCGACGGCGAGCGCGTGCTGGTCGGGGAAATCACCAACTGCAGCGAAAACGCGGGCGGAGTGTTCGTTCCGCCCTCCGGTGAGCACAGCGCCTCGCGCATCCTGTTCGGCTGAGGTTTGTTCCGGCCGGCTGCCTGCCCGCAGTCCTACAGCCCGCGCCAGCCGCGTCCTCGATCATCGCGGCACGAAGAGGAACCAACAATGCTCCAACTGCACGAGGGAGGCGTGGCGAGTGCGGGCGCGCGCCCCGCGCTGCGCGCACCGATAGCCAAGGCGCCGCTGGTCGAGCGGCTGCTGGACAAGGCACTGCCGAAGATGCGCCGCCATCTGCCCTACAACAGGTTCTGCGACAACCTCTATCACCGGGTGCTGTTCTACAAGAAGCATCGTCGCTGGCCCGGCAACCGCATGCTGTGGAACGACGTGTGGTATCGGATCAAGACCGGGCAGGAAATCCGCGATCCGCTGCGCGTCTTCGTCTCCGACAAGGAACACGTCAAGGAGTACGTGCGCCGCACGGTCGGCGACCGTTACAACGTGCCGACGCTGGCGGTGCTGCGCAGCGCCGTGGAAGTGGATGACTACGACTTCCCGCCGGACTGCTGCATCAAGCCCACGCACGCCAGCGCGCAGGTGATCCTGCGCAAGGACGGCGCGCCCATCGATCGCGAGCGCATCAAGGGCTGGTTCGCGATCAACTACTATCGCGCCGGGCGCGAGAGCAACTACCGCACGTTGCAGCCCAAGGTGATCGTCGAGCCGCTGATCTTCGGCAGCACCAACGTGGACGACTTCAAGGTGTTCTGCTGGCGCGGCGTGCCGAAGTTCGTGCAGCAGGATTTCGACCGGCACACCTTCCACACGCGCAAGATATTCGACACGGACTGGAACGAGCAGGACTTCTCGATCATCTATCCGCGCTCGACGGCGGAGGCGCCGCGGCCGGACACGCTCGGGGAGATGCTGCAGGTGGCGCGCGCGTTGAGTGCTCCGTTCTCTTTCGTGCGCATCGACCTGTACAGCGACAACCGCCAGGTACTCGTCGGCGAGATCACCAACTGCAGCGCCAACGCCGGCGGATTCTTCCTGCCACGCTCCGCGGAGGAAAAAGCTTCGCGCCTGATGTTCGGCTGACGTCGCGGGTCGCCGAACCGTCGTCCGGGTCGCGGCAACCCGTCGAGCAATGCGCAAAGAAGCGATCCGGAACAACGGCTTGGAGTCTTCGAGGCGCGGCGGTTGAATTTCGCCGGATCGCCTCCATGAACCGCGGCCCATGAATCGCGAAACCAGAATTCCCCGTGCCGTCGTCCAGACCCTGCGCGGCCAGCCGACCTCGGATGGCGCCGGCGTGAAGCTCACGCGCGTGATCGGCCAGCCCCGGCTGCCCGATCTCGACCCGTTCCTGCTGCTCGACGAGTTCGGCACGGACAAGGCTGAAGATTACATCGCCGGTTTCCCGGAGCATCCGCATCGCGGTTTCGAGACCGTCACTTACATGCTCGACGGCCGCATGCGCCACAGGGACAACCACGGGCACGAGGGCGTGCTCGAGCCCGGCGCCGTGCAGTGGATGACCGCCGGCCGCGGCATCGTGCACTCGGAGATGCCCGAGCAGAGCGAGGGGCGCATGCGCGGCTTCCAGCTGTGGATGAACCTGCCCGCGCGGGACAAGATGAGCGCGCCTAACTACCAGGAATTCGGCGGCGAGAAGCTGCCGCTGGTGGAACGGCCCGGCGTGCAGGTGAAGGTCATCGCAGGCTCGCTCGACGGCGCCACCGGCCCCGTGAGCCAGCCGGCGACCGACCCGATCTACATGGACATCCGCCTGGACGCCGGCGTCGATTTCACGTTGCCGGTGCCGGATGGTCATGCGGCTTTCATCTACGTGTACGAAGGTGGCCTCTCCGTGGGCGTGTCGCGCGAAGCGGCGACGATCAACGCGCAGGAACTGGCGGTGCTCGGTGAAGGCAACGAGGTGCGATTGCAGGGTCGCGCACCGCGCACGCGCGCCATCCTGGTCGCCGGTCGCCCGCTACGTGAACCGGTGGCGCGCTATGGCCCGTTCGTCATGAACACGCGAGAAGAATTGCACCAGGCTTTCGCCGACTACCAGGCAGGCCGGTTCTAGAACCCGGGGCGAGCACCCCCCCCCGCTCGACCCCGTCCTGGGACGGCGCAGGCAACTGCGCCGTCTTTTTTTGGGGACATTCCACATTTTCGCTGTAACAATCGCGGGCGCCGGATCCTCCGACGACTTCCCCGCCAATCGCTACGATGGAATAGAGGAATGTGCAGATTTCGCGCCCTGCTCCTCATCTGCCTCGCACCCGCGGCGGGCTTCGCGCAGTGCGCGCCGGCGCCGGATTCGCCGTATTTCTTCCGCAATCTTTCCGAGGAGCGGGCCGAAGCGAAGATCGCCGCGCAGGCCGCCGTGTTCGAGCGCCTGCTCAGCGACGCGTTTCAGGGCCACACCGCGGACGGCAAGACGCTCGGCAAACGGGACTTCATCGCCGCAGAGATCGCGGCCAGGCCCGCCGCGGCCGGCCGGCGCTTCTATTCGATCAGCAACTACACGCTCATCGAGCATCGCCAGGGCTACACCGTGGCCACCTACCTGCTGACCGAGGGGGTGACCGGCGGTGGGCAAACACACCTCCTCGAATCGCAGCTGCGTGAGGTGTACGAAGTTCAGGACGGAAAATGGCTGCTGGCATCGCTCGACGCCACGCCGGAACCCGCGCACGCCCAGCCATCGAAGTGACCTGAAATCTCTCCGTCATCACTCCGGAGCAACGAATTCCTTCGGCTTCTCCGAACCCTCGCCGAAGAAGAATTTCTCCATCTCGTATTCCAGGCGCTTGCGGTGCGCGGGCTCGATCGGCGTCAGCCGATACTCGTTGATCAGCATGACCTGGTGGCGGACCCACAACTGCCAGGCTTCCTTCGAGACGTTTTCGAAGATGCGTTTGCCGAGCTCGCCCGGGTACGGCGGTTTGTCGAGGCCGGGCGCCTCCTTCTTCAGCAACACGCAATGAACCATTCTGCTCATGACTCCATTCTCTCGGACAAGTTTTCCAGCAGCGTCCTGACGGGCGCCGGCAAACCCACGCGCGCGGGCTGCTGCAGGTCGTACCACAATTCCGCGCCCTCGCCTACGCGATGAGTGCCCCGGCAGCGCACCAGCACGGGCGTGATCAGGAGGTCGAAGTGCGTGAAGCTGTGCTCGATGTCGGGCAATGCCGTGCTCGGGGATGCCGCATGCACGAGCTGGCGCGCCGCGAACTGCGCGGCGGCCGCGGCGTCATCGAATTCGGGCAGGCACCACAGGCCACCCCAGATGCCGCTCGGCGGACGCTGCACCAGCAGCACACGCGACGCGTCGTGCGCCACCAGCATGAAGGCGCGGCGCAGCCGCCGCGCGGCGCGCCTGCCCTTCGGCGCCGGCAACTCTCCCTGGCGGCCTTCGAGCCGCGCGCGGCAGTCATCGGCGATCGGGCATTCCGCGCAGCGCGGTTTGCGCACGCACAGCGTCGCGCCCAGGTCCATGATCGCCTGCGTGTAGTTGGCCAGGTCGGCGACCGGCGTGTTCTGTTCGGCACGCCGCCAAAGCTCCGCGAGCGTGGCGCCATCATCGCGTGGGCCGTCGATGGCGTAGTGGCGCGACAGCACGCGCTTCACGTTGCCGTCGAGGATGGCGTGCCGCATCCCCAATGACTGCGCCAGGATGGCGCCAGCCGTCGAGCGGCCGATGCCCGGCAGCTCCATGACCGCGTCGAAGTCCTCGGGAAATTGCCCGGCGTGCCGGTCGCGGATCATCTGCGCCGCGCGATGCAGGTTGCGCGCCCGGGCGTAGTAGCCGAGCCCCGTCCACAAGTGCAGTACCTCGTCGATGGGCGCATCCGCCAGCGCGCGCACGTCGGGAAACCGCCGCATGAAGCGCTCGAAGTACGCAATGACCGTGCTCACCTGCGTCTGCTGCAGCATGATCTCCGAGACCCACACACGATAGGGACTGCGGTCGTGCTGCCACGGCAGATCGTGGCGCCCGGCGCGCGCGTGCCATTCGAGCAACCGCGGCGCCAGCGGCTGGCGCGCGCTCATCGCGGTTGCTCCGCGCTGCGCAGGCCGTTCTCATCCAGCAGCAGACGCAACGTCACGCCGTTCATCACCACGTCATCGAGCGTGGCCTGATCCAGCTCCACCACGCCGCGGAACTTCAGCGAACGCAATGCCGCGGTCGGCAGCACGAATGGCTCGCTGTCCGGATCGGTGGGCGGAATGTAACGCGAGAGATTCAGCGCATCACCCCGCAACGTGAAATCGCCGATCGGATCTTCGCCTGCGCCGCGGTGGAATTTGCCGCTGAAACGGGTGTCATCCAGCAGCAGTGTCAGTGGATCGACGGACATGGCCCCGGCGTCCAGATGCCAGTCCGTGGCGAACTGCAGCCGGCTCAGGGCGTGCGGGTCGGTGGTCTTTGGCGCCTCGATGCCCACCGCGGCGAGCAGCGCGCGGGGATCGAATGCATTGCTCGCCAGCTTGCCGGCGAGGCGTGGCGACTCGCCAAGCGAACCGGCGACGGCACCCTTCGCTTCGAGCACCGCGAACTTCAGCGAGAATTCCGGCAGTTCCAGTCGCGAATAGTCCTGCGTCAGCGCTGCCTTGGGCACCTCGAGCTCGAAGGGAACACCCCCTGCGACGAAGCCGTCCATGTGCAATTTCCCGGAAATCCGCGTATCGGTGAAGGGCCGGTCCGCAGCCAGCTCGTCGGTCGTGAGGGCGAACTCCGTGACCTCCACACGACGCGGTACACCTTCGTCGATGAACAACAGGCGGCTGTTCTCGAGGTCGACGCCGTCCACCGTGATGCGCCGCGCGGGCTTTCCCGGTGGTGCCGGCTCGCCCGAGCCGATGCCCTGCCAATTCGCGCTGCCATCGGCATGGCGCACCAGTCGTACGTCGGCGCCGCTGAGCCGCACACGGTCCACCACGAGCTCGCCCCGCACGAGTGGAATGAGCTTCGCGCCGAGCTGCATGCTCTGCCAGCTCGCCATGGGTTCGGCGGAAAACCCAGGGGGATTGCCGAACCGGCCCGGGCCGGTGCGCAAGGCCAGCCACGGGTAGAACCCGACCTGGATGTCACCCACCAGTGCGAAGTCACGCCCGGTGGCCTTCTTCACTTCGGCTTCGATGCGCGGCTTGAAGCGGTTGGGATCCACCATCCAGACCAGCACCGCCAGTGACAGCAGGACGAGCACCACCAGTGCCCCGATCCCATATGCAATCCATTTGAGAATGCGCACGCGGCCGACATTGTAGCGATGTCGGCCGCGCTGGCGGACCGGGACTGCTCAGCGGTCGCAGATCTCGATGTCACCCGACAGTGTCTTGGCGCGGACGCGCGCCGACCCGTCGCGCCCCGTGCGGGTGTCGAGCCGCACGCCCGGGCCGTACTTGCTGACGCGTTGCACGTCCGTGGCCAGACAGCCGGTGATTTCGCCGCTGAAGGATTCGATCTCCAGGCCCAGTCCTTCGGCGCTCTGCAGGCTCAGGGTGACGTCACCGCTCACGCTCTCGGCGCTGACGCGGCCATCGCGCAGCATCCTGGCGTGCAGCTCCATGTCACCGGAGGTCGTGCGCGCATTGATTTCGGTGGTGTCGCCAAGGCGCGCGCGGGCGTCACCGCTCACCGTGACCACGTCGAGCTTGCCGGCCGCATTGTTGAGCTCGAGGCTGCCGCTGACGGAGCTGACGCGGATGTTCTGTGGCTTGCCGGTGCCGCGCAACGTGAGGTCGCCGCTGACCGAGCGCACTTCGTTGTCATCGCCGCCGATGTCGGCCACGATCTCGCCGCTGACGGTTTTCAGTTGCTGGTTGCCCAGCACGCCCTTGGAGTTCACGTCGGCACTGGTGGTGGTGACGTCGAGCGAGCTCATGCGCGGCACCTGGATCTCGAGCACGGCATCGCCGCCGTGGTGGCCGCCGCGCGGCAGGATGACCTTGATGAAGGTGCGTCCGCCGCTGGTTTCCACGTCCACGCGATCGACGTCTTCGTCGAGCTCGCCCTTGACCTGGACTTCGTTGCGGTCCCAGCCGCGCACGTCGACGCTGCCCGACACGTTGGAAATGACCACTTCACCCTTGGGATCGGCGGCCACCTTGCGGTCGACCGAGCTTTCGCCGGCGGCTGCGGCCAGCGGCAGCAGGCCGAGCACGCACAGCGCGCGAAGGGATCGAATACCGGAAACATTCATGATCAGATCTCCTGGTGCCCGGAATTGCGCACCACTGTCAGGGCACGCATTTCTTCCTGGCGCGAATTCACCAACAACTCCTGCAGCAGCGCATTGGCCGGGTCACGACCGAGCGCCGCTTCGATTTCCGTGATGGAGCGCTTCAGCGTCGCGAGGCTGGCGCCCACCTTTTCACGCTCGGCCGGCGACATGGTCTTGAGCCTGGCCTCCACTTCGGTCCACAACTGCGCGCGCTGATTCTCGTACTCCGTGTAGCGCACCGAGGCCGGGACCAGCGCCGAACCGGACGGCTGATTGGTGCCCGCCGTGGTTCCGCCATCTTTCCCCGGCTGCACATTCATGCCGATCAACACACCCAGTGCGACCAGCGCCACGGATGCGGCGAGACCCATCGCGGGCAACCAGCCGGAGCGCCGGCGGGTGTCCGGCACGGCCTTCATCGACAGGTCGGCCTGCAGCGCCGCCGAAATCGCCGGCCACAGATCTCGCGCCGGGGGAATGTCCCGCGCCAGCTCGTCCAGTCGTTTCACGCGTCGAGTGGTCATCGCACACCTCGTTCCAATCTGTCCTTCAGCAGGCCGCGGGCCCGGTGCAACTGCGCCTTGCAGGTGCCGACCGCGATGCCCAGCATCGAGGCCGCCTCCTGGTGCTCGTAGCCGTACACGCCACACAGCACCAGCGCATCGCGCGCGCCCTGCGGCAGCGATTCGATCGCGGCCTCGAGCTCCTCTTCCTCTACCGGTGTGTCGAACACCATCACCGGCTCCACGTATTCACCCGGGTCCTCGACCGCCATTTCGGCGTTCGAGGGACCGCGGCGCTTTTCGAGCACGGTGTTGACGGCGATCCGGTGCAGCCAGGTTGAGAAGCTGGCGCGCGCTTCGAAGCGCGGCAGGGCTTTCCACGCCTTGATGAAGGCGTCCTGGGCGCAGTCGGCGGCGACGTCCGGATTGCGCGTCATGCGCAAGCACAGTCCGTGCACGCGTCCCACGTGCTCGCGGTAGAGACGTTCGAAAGCCTTGGCGTCGCCCTTGCGTGCGCGTTCGATCAACGCCACGTCGAAATCTACGACGGTGTCGGGTTTCATGGTCCGGGCTGTTGATCCATCGGCCAAACGTCTCTCCCTCTTGCGTACCTTAGAGGGAGATTCGCGGTCATGGGTTTGAAAAGAGGCGTTTTTTCCCGGAAAAACGGGGAGTTAAGAGGTGCCGGGTGGGGGAAGTGGGGATTAGGGAATGTAAACGCAAACGGGGACATTCCTGATTTGCTAGCAAACGGGGACGCACCTGCCACAGGTACGTCCCCGTTTGCCCGAGCTGCGGGCAATCAGGAATGTCCCCGTTTCCGTTTCCGTTTCCATTCCCTAATCCCCACTTCCCCCACCCGGCACCTCTTATCTTTGCGTCCCGCCGCTGAACCACTTCATGGCGTACTGCAGGAGCTGGCTGTTGGTGGCGAGGCCGAGCTTGTGCTTGATGGTCTGGCGGTGGGACTCGATGGTCTTCACGGACAAGGTGAATTCCTGCGCGATCTCGCGCGAGCTCATGCCGCGGCCGATCATGTTGAGGATCTGCACTTCGCGATTCGAAAGCCGTGCCACCGGGTCGTTGGTCTCCGAGCGGTTTTCCCCGGCGCGCTGGTCGAGCGAGCGCTGCACCGTCTCGCTCACGTAGGTGCGTCCGTCGAGCACGCGGCGCACCGCGATCAGCAGCTGGTCGGAGGCCGCCTGCTTCATGATGTAGCCCATGGCGCCGGCCGCGAGCAGCCGCTCGGCATAGATGGTCTCGTCGTGCATCGACAGCACCAGCATGCGCAGCTCCGGCATCTCGGCGTGCATCTGCCTAACTAGTTCGATGCCGTCGCCACGTTCCAGCGACAGGTCCACGACCACGATGTCGGGCTTCCTGGCGCGGATCGCCTCGCGCGCCGCCGGCTCGCTGTCCGCCTCGCCACAGACGGCGAGGTCCGGCTCCGCCTCGAACATGCGCCGCAATCCCTGCCGCACGATCGGGTGATCATCGACTATCAGGATCTGGCGTTTGGCTGCCATGGCTGCGGTCATGATCGGTCCCCTACGCGCAATTATTAGGAGTGTCGAATGATACGGCGATGTGGCGGAGCGTCAATCCTTTGTCCTACGACCCCTGCCTATAGTTAGACAGGATCCGGCCCCGACTTCAGTCCTTGAGCGGGAACCCGCCGCGCGGCGGCAATTCGCCCCCGAGCGGCGCGCGATGCGGGCAGCTGCAGCGCACGGTCACGCCGCCACCCACATTGTTCACGATGCTGATGTCTCCTCCCAGCATCTGCGCCCGGTAGCGCATTAATTTCATTCCCATTCCGTTGCTGGCGTTTCGCTCATCGAAACCCCTACCGTTGTCCTTTACCGCCAGCGTCAGTGTGCCATCGGCCGTCGCCAGGTCGATGCTCACCTGCGTAACCCGGCCGTGGCGGATCGCGTTGGTGAATGCCTCCTGTGCGATCCGATATAGATGCGTCGCAGCAGCGTCGTCCAGCGTCAGCGGTTCCCGCAGCGAGGTGTTGAAGTGGGCGCGCACTCCGTAACGCTCCATGCCCCGTACGGCCATGGACTGCAGTCCGGCGATCAGGCCGCCGCGGTCGGCGCCCACGGGGGCGAGGCCGCGCGCCATGGCCCGGGTGCTCTCGATCGCGCCGTTGACCAGGCTGATGATGTCCTCGACGTCGGAGCGCGCCGTCGAATTCTCCTTGCGCAATTGCGCCACGACGCTGCGCAGCATCAGCGCGACTCCGGTCAGGTCCTGGCCCAACCCATCGTGCAGGTCCGAGCCGATGCGCAGCTGCTCGCGCCCGGCGATCTCGAGGATCTCGCGCTCGAGGCGGCGGCGCTCGGTCACGTCGGTGATGACCGCCAGCCGGTGCGTGACGCCATCGAGGTGCGTGGGGGTCGCCACGCACGCGGCCTCGAAGGTCGATCCGTCGCGTCGCCGGCACTTGAATTCCAGCGGCGTGGGCCCGTGTCCTTCCGCCGGCTCGCCTAACAACGGGCGCGCCGGCGGATCGCGGCGCACGCCGGGCGCCTGCGCGATCAGGTCGTCGATCGGCGTGTCCACGGCCGTTCCCGGCGCGAAGCCGAACATGCGCTCGAAGGCCGGGTTCGCCATGCGGATGCGGTTGCGGGCGTCGACCACGACCACGCCTTCGTGCAGCAGCTCGAACATGCGCGCCTGCGTCTCGCGCAGAAGTTGCGCCGCCTGCCGATCGGTGATCTCGGTGATGTTGACGACCGCGCCGCTGATGCCGCCCGGGGAGTGCACGGCACGGATGCGCGAATCGAAGCAGCGCCCACCGTACGGTGCGCCCGAAGAGGCCAGCTGCAGGTCCACCGATTCGCCGGTGGTGAGCACCTGCGTGAGCGCGTCGTGGATGCGCTGCCGGTCCTCGGGCACGGCGATCTCGTCGAGCCGCTTGCCGATGATGCTTTCGCGCGAATGCGAGCGGATGCCGCGGTTGATGAACTGCACCCGGCGCTGCTCGTCGACGAGTATCAGCCAGTCGCTGGTGCCCGCCGCCACCATCTGCAGCAGCTCCTGCGAGCTGCGCAGCGCTTCCTGGGCGCGGGCCTGCTCGCTGAAGTCGATGGCCACCCCCACGATGCGCACCACCTTGCCGGAGGCGTCGCGTACCGCGCAGGAAGAATCCAGCAGCGTCACGTAGTGGCCGTCGCGATGCCGGATGCGATACTGCAATGCGATCATCTCGTCGGATTGGCGGTCGTACCAGTTCTTGAGCAATGGCTGGTCTTCGGGATGCAGCAACGCGGTCCACTCCGAGGCCCGCGCCCGGTAACCCGGCGGATAGCCGAGTACGCGCTCCAGTCCCTCGCTGACCAGCGAGTTCGTCGCGCCGTCGATTTCATAGACGATGCAGCGCAACTCGCGCGCAATGGCGCGAAAGCGCTGATCGGCGGCCGACAGCGCCGTCTCGCGCAGCTTGCGCTCGGTGATGTCCACGACCAGACCGAGCACGCGCCGGGTGGCGCCATCCGGCGCGCGCTCCACCACGAAGGCGCGATCCAGCGCCCAGTGCCAGGTGCCGTCGGTGTGACGGAAGCGGTACTCGGTTTCCAACACGGGCGCGTTCGGATCCACGCGCAACAGGCGCCGGCGAAACTGATCGATCGCCTGGTCCGGGTCGATGCCGAGCAGCTGGCGCCAGTTCAGGGCATTGGCATTGCCGACGGACGGGTCCACGCCGAATACGCGGTAGTAGCCATCGGTGTTGTTGGTGACGCCGTTCTCGACGTCCCAGTCCCACACGCCCGCGTTGGTGAGCTGCAGGGCCTTCTCGACGCGCTCGTTGCGCGCGTTCGCGGCACGCTCGGCGATCTTGTTCTCGTCGAGATCCATGCAGACCCCGAGCATGCGCACCGCCTTGCCACCGGCGTCGCGCTCGACCACGCGGCCGCGCTCGAATACGCAGCGCCATGCGCCGCTGCGCGAACGGATGCGGTACTCCGCGTCGTAGAACTCGGCCTTGCCGTTGACGTGCTCGAAGAAGCGCCGCGCAGCCTCGGTCACGTCTTCGGGATGCAGGTTCGCGTCCCAGCGCTGGACGTGGTCGGGCCCGAGGCAAGGATCGATGTCGTGGCGGTCACACCAGTCATTGAACCAGCGCGTGGTTTCCGTGACGAAGTTCGTCTCCCACAAGCCGATACCGGCACCCCAGGCGGCGGTTTCCAGCATCTGGTCACTCGAGGCCAGGTGTGCCTCGGCGCGCTTCGCCGCATCGATGTCGAGCGTGACGCCGATGACCAGCACCGGGCGGCCGCTGAGGTCCCACTCCACCGCGCGGCCGCGATCCTGCATCCAGCGGTATTCACCCGCCGCGGTCTTGAAGCGGTATTCGAACTCCACCGAGTCGCGTTCGCCGTGCGCGTGCTCGCGCAATTGCCGGTCGACGAGCTCGCGATCCTCGGGATGCAGGTTGCTGAACCAGGGATTCGGCGTGGCATCCCACTGCGCGCGCGAGTAGCCGGTCATCGCCAACCACAACGGGCTTGCGGTGCGCGCGTTGCTGGGCACGTGCCATTGCCAGAATGCGGCGCGCGCGCCCCACAGCGCGGTGGCCAGCCGCGATTCGCTGTCGCTGCGCGCCACCTCCTCGCTCTTGCGCCGATCGACGTCCAGCAGCAGGCCGGTGATGCGCGCTGCCGCGCCGTCGCGTTCCCGTTGCACGACACGCCCCCGCTGCAGGACCCAGAGCCAACGATGGCCCGCGGAGAGCAGTCGGTATTCGCACTCGAAGCGGTCGCCGCCGTGCTGGCAGGAATCCGTGGCGGCGTTGAACGCGCCGAGGTCATCGGGATGGATGCGACGCTGCCATTCGTGCACCGGGATGGCATCCGGACCGACCTCCACCCCGAACGCACGCAGCCAGGCCTCATCCACCTGGAACCGGTCGGCGGCGCACTGCCAGTCCCAGACCGCCGCCTGCGCCAGCTGCAGCGCCGAGCGGAATTCCGCCGGGAGCTGGGCGTCCGGCGCCGCTTGCGCTGTGTCGGGGCGGGCGTTCATGGGTCGATTATCGTTACCTGTGGATGGGTGCAGCCACTTTGATCCATCTCCGCTTTCCGCTGCTCCCCAGCGGTACTGATCGGCGTATTTTTCACGTGGTTTCCCTGACTTTGCCGGCAGATAACCTCGCTCCACAAGGTGTTCCTGTAGGGGTCGTACGGCTACTGGATTGCAGGGTACGTCAGTATTCTCTGACGCGCAGGTTTGACAAAACTCCGACAAAACGGCGACGGGCTCTAACGGACTAGCGGGGGAGAACTGTGGTGGACGGAACCTCGAATCGAAACCCCTTGGTCGCCGACTACTCCGAATGGAGAGCCCGCGATTACTTCCAGACCTACTACAGCGAGGTCGTGCTGCCGGACGAGCAGGCGGTGCTGGCCTACCAGATCGAGGTGCTGCGCGCGGCGCGCGCGCGCTTCGGGCGCGGCCTGGAGTACGGCTGCGGACCGACCATGCATCGGGCGATTGCCGCGGCGCGGTACGCGTTTCGCATCGACATGGCGGACTGGCTTGCGGACAACCTGGCCGAAGCCCGGCAGTGGCTGTGCGCGGACGAGAGCACAGCGGAGTGGAAGCGCTTCACGCGCTACATCCTCGCCTGCGAGGGGCACAATCGGCCTAACCACTCGCGCATCGTCAAGCGCGAGGCGCTGACCCGCAAGGTGGTGCGCGGGCTGTACGTCAGCGACGCGCGCCTGCGCCAGCCGCTCGGGCCGTCGCGCGAGGCGTTCTACGATCTCATCATCACCGGCTTCTGCATCGATGCGATCTCGAGCGACCCGCGCGTCTTCCGCCGTTGCCTGCGCAACGTCACCTCCATGCTGCAGCCGGGCGGCACGTTCATCATCCACGCTCTGCACCAGTGCAAGGCGTACAAGTGCGGCGATCGCATGTTTCCGGGATCGAACCTGACCATCGACGACATGCAGACCGCGATGCTGGAGAACGGCTTCGCGCCCTCGAGCATCGACGTGCAGGTGATTCCGTGCCGAGAGAACGCCCAATACGGCTATTCCGGTATCCTCACCGCCTCGGCCAGGAAAGCACGCCGCAGAGGATAGCGGTGCCGGGGAGGGAGAGCGGTGCCGGGGAAGGAATCCCGGGAAATCTGCAGGTTTGCCACAGCGCGACTAGCCGACTCGATTCCTGCAGATCTCCCGGGATTCCTTCCCCGGCACCACTCTCACGGGATTCCTTCCCCGGCACCGCTCAAAGCCGCTGCAGCAGCCAGACGACGCCGGCGGCGCCGAGCGCGCACGATCCGAATGGCATGACGCCGGCGGCGTACCAGCGCGTGCGACGCGCCAGGTAGATAGCCGGCAGAACCAGCGCGACGATCGACAGCTGCGCGATCTCCACGCCGATGTTGAATCCCGCGAGCAGCGGCAGCAGTGCCGTGCCCGAGGCGTCGATCTCGCCGAGCGCGTTCGCGAAACCGAAGCCATGCACGAAGCCGAAGCCGAACGCCAGCGGCAATCGCAGTCGCGACAGCCTCGGCAGCAGGTTGATGCCGCCCGCCACCGCGATCGACGCCGCGATCGCCACTTCGATCGGCTGCGTGGGCAGGTGCACCGTCCCGGTGACGGCCAGCGCCAGCGTGGTCGAATGCGCCACCGTGAACGCCGTGATGATCGTGACGATGTCACGCGTCACTTGCGACAGGCGCTCGGCGCCCTGCCACTGCCCGTTCACCGGCCGCAGTACCGAAGGCAACAGCAGCAGCAGCACGAAGGCGATGTGGTCGTACCCGATGGCCACATGCCAGACGCCCTCGCCGAGAAAGCGCGCGAAGCTCGCCCACGCCGACGGGCGCGCGGGTTCGGTCCAGGACGGCGTCCCGGCGCCGATCACCCCCGCCAACATCTCCCGACCGCGCTTCGCGCTCAGCAGCACGCGCTGCGATGCGTCCCCCGCCAGGAACAGCGAGCCAGACACTGTGAGCGCGCCCGGTTGCGGGCAGCGGGCGATCAGCGCCACGGACAGGAAGTTCTGCCCACCGCGATCGGCCAGCGCGAGATCCTTCACGCCGACCGCACAATTCATCCCGCCGCGCGCGACGACAATCGCCGCGCGTATGCCAGGCTCGATGTAGTGCGAGCGCGCCCGCACGATTTCGCCCCAGGTCACGCTGCCGTCGAAATCCTGGTCGATGAAGATGTTCCACATCACGTCCTGGATCGCGAGATCCCAGCGCAACTGCACCGGCTCCTGGTCCGAGGGCAGATCGATCAGCAGGTAGCTGGTGCTGGTGGAATGGGCCAGGGCCGGCGATGCGCCGCCCAACGCGCAGGCCGAGATCAGCAGCAGAATGAGCAGGCGTCGCACGGCCGTCACTCTAACCGCGCGCCGCCGCACGGAGAATGTTTTCGGTGACGGCGTCGCGAAAGCCGGTGGCGCCCAGCCACGCTTCGATCTCCCGCCGCGCGCGAGCATCCCGCGCGGCGACCGATGCACGAGCCAGCACGCGCACGTCGGCCAATTCGCGCTGTGCGCGAAAATTCCGCCGTGCCGCCGCCACGGCCACGGCCGGCTGTCCCATCGCCAGCGCCAGCAATGCCGCCTCGCGATCATGAAGCGCATCGCCACGCGTAGCTTCGAGCTCGAGCCACTCGCTGGCTTGCCGGCGCAGTGCCGCGCGCCGCGGCGTCGCCGCACAGACTCCGCGCCGCACCAGCAGCGCGAGGCTCGGCCTTTCGATTGCCAGGATGGCATCGGCTTCCTGCGACTCGCCGCGCGCGATCAGCGCGTCGGCCAGCGCCGCACGCAGCGAGTCGTCTCCCGGCGCGAGTTGCAGCGCCGCGCTGTAGTCCACGATGGCGCGTTCGAGCGATCCACTGCGCTCGGCCAGCTCGCCGCGCACGGTCAGGAAATAGGCGCGCGCCGCGGCCGCCTCCTCCTGCGCCAGTGGATAGGCGGCCATCAATGCCCGCGCCTGCTCGAAGCGGCCTGCGCCAGCCAGGCTTTCGGCCAGACACGCCAGCGCCACGGCGCGATTGCCGACACCGGCCAGGAGTTGCGCGCAATCGGCGCGTGCGCCCTCGAAGTCGCCACGCACCAGCCGCACCGAGGCGCGCTGCGTGCGCGCGGCCGCATCGAACGGCGAACGGCGCAGTATCGCATCGAGCAGCGATTGCGCCGTGATGAAGTCATGCCGGTATTGCAGGGTGGCGGCATACAGCCGCCATGCCTCATCGGAGGCATCCGCGCGCTGCGTCGCGGCGGCGAGCACCGCTTCCGCGCGCCCGAAGTACATGGGCTCGCGCAGCGCGCGCGCACGATCGAGGAAGGCGCGTGCCAGGGCCACGCTCGCCGCATCGGCCGGCGCCGCGCGCCAACGCACGATCAGCTCGCGCAAGGCGGCATCCGGCGCCGCCTGGCGGACATTCGCCACCACGAATCCGGGACTCGCCGGCACGAACCGTTCGGCCGCCGCCGCGATGTGACTCGCGGCGGCGGCGAACGCCAGCACGAATACGCATCGTGCCGGACCCCCTCTCATGGCTCCTCCGCCGGGATGAGCGCCGCGAACGTCGTGGCGTCGTCGGCATCCTGCCGGATGGTCCAACCGTTGAGCACCGTGGCCATATCGGTCTCGGACTTCGAGAAGGTTTCGAGCGCCATCGCGCGGATCGAATTCGGCTTCTCGCTGACCGTCGCCCTGAAGCTGCGGGTCGTGGCCATGCCTTGCGGATCGACGACGCGGATGGCCACCGTGGCCACGCCGGTCGCCGCCTCGAACGGCGTCAGCACGAGCTTGCGCGCCGTGCCACTGCCCGAGAGCACCACGCCGTCCTCGGGGAACAACGAACTGCCCTCGGCCACGGCGCTGATCGCGAGGGCCGCCGCGCCGGATTCGCGATCGTCGACGCCGAACTCGACTTCGATCGATGTGTCCTGGTCCACGGCTTTGTCGGTGATCTGCGATACCGCGGGCGCCGAGTTCATCGGCGGCGGTGGCGTGTGCGAAGAGCGGCCGCCGCAGCCGGCGACCACGAGCGCGATGACCGCGAGCAGTGCGACGCGAATGTCGTCAGGCGATCTCATGTCAACCTCCCGCGCCCGGCAGCGGCGTCGTCAGGTACGGGAACGCCTCGTCGAAGTCGGCGGCGGAGACCGGCGCGCCGTCCGTGAACGGCACCTGGCCGAGCGGCGCGTTCTCCGGCTTGCACAGTTTGAGGTCGACGGCAGTCCCACCAATGTCGAGCGGATAGCACAACGCTCCCATCACAACGCGCAGCGCGATGTCGACGGTGTCGTCACCAGGCCGGCGTCCATTGGGAAAGCCGGCGAGATCTCCGCCCGCCACGCCAAAATTGCTCTGGCTGGCGGCCGGCACCGCGGGAATGCCGGTGTTGAGGCGGGTCATCTCCGAGGGAGTCACCTTCGCCATCTGGTTCACGCCGGCGAAGCCGGTCAGGAATGCCGTGGCGAGGTCGTTGCGCGGCAAGTTGTTGGGAGCGATGTTCGTGAAGCTCGTGCCGAGCGTCTGGTTCACGGGGCCGCGGAACAAGGCGTCCAGCAACGCGGGCAGCGTCGGGTTCGTCACGTAGGTGGCGAACTGCGCGTCGAACCGCGGTTCGCTGGCGCTGAAGCGGTCCTTGTCGGGCAGCCCGATCACCAGCTCGTTGACCAGCGGCATGCCGAGCCGCGAGACCTGCACCCATGGGCCGCCGTCCACGTCGGGACGCGCGAACGTTGGCAGCGGATTCAGCAGCCGCGCCTGGCGCAGGCTCGCGCTGGTCCAGCCGCCGATTACTCCATTGCCATTGCCGACGAGACAGCTCTTGTGCACCTCGAGCGCGATGCTGGTGACGTTGGCGTCATCGACCTGGTTGTTGGCGCGCTGCTGCGTGATGCCGCCTGGAAACCCCTTGCCGTCTGCGGCGCCGGGAGCCGAGTCCCCTTCCACGGGCACGAAGTTCACCAGGTCGAACACCGGGCCCAGGTTCACCGCGAATCCTTCCTTGCGCTGGCCCACGAACACGCGGCCGGGCATGCTGCAGCCCGGGATGTTCACCGTGTAGATGAACGAGTTGGCGTACGCCTTGTAATTGGCGACGCTGCCGAAGGTCTTGGTGCCGACGAAGTCGTAGGGCTTGCCGAACACCGTCCCGCCGTTGCTGCCGCTGAGCTGCCCGGCGTTGCCGAAGCGGCGATCGCCGCGCACCACCCACACCTGGTAGCTCTCGCGGAAGTTCAGGTTCGAGTTGTCGCCGGCGCTCACGCCGCCGATGTTCTTGAGCGGCACGGCGACGTTCGGCCCGGAGATGTTCAGCTTCAGGCCGCGATTGTCGTTCGCCAGCCGGTTGTTGAAGCGGAACTGGAAGGTGATGTTTTCCCTGGCGTCGCCGTCGTTGTCGATGTGGATCTCGTACAGCGCGGCCGGGTCCATGGCGAAATAGTTAGGACCTCCGTACGGCTGTTGCAGCGGGATGTAGTTGGCGAGCAGCGTCACGTAGCCGTCCCGGCCTGGCTCGTAGCTGTTGAAGAGATAGAAGTCGGTCGAATCCTCGGTCGGCATGCGCGTGATGGCGGGTGCTTCGCGATGGCTCGAGCCGAAGGAATTGGAGGCTGCGAATGGCAGCACCGCGGCGAGCGCGGCCGCCACCCGGCAGGAATTGCTGAAGTTCATGAGATTTCCCCTTGCGCCTCACCTCGAGGCGTTACAAGGCGGAATACGCGCGCCGGCGCGGCTGGATGCACCGCCCGCGCGGCACGTGAGGAAATTTGTCGCCGCCGCATCCAGTGACGCCCGGCGTGCGTACGGTAATATTCGCGCCCGATGAATACCCCGGCTTCCAAGCTCACCGCCTTGTCGCGCCTGATCGGCGGCACACCGCTCATCGAGATCAATTGCCGCTTCCGCGGGCGCGAGCAGCGCATCTACGCCAAGCACGAGGCCTACAATTTCACCGGCAGCATCAAGGACCGCATGGCGCTGTACATCCTGCAGCGCGCCTACGCCTCCGGCGAGATCGCGCCCGGCGATGCGATCGCCGAGGCCACCAGCGGCAACACCGGCATTTCGTTCGCCGCCATCGGCCGTGCGCTCGGGCACCCGGTGCGCATCTACATGCCGGACTGGATGTCGCGCGAGCGCGTGCTCGTCATCCAGAGCCTCGGCGCCGCGGTGATTCCCGTGTCCGCGGAGCTCGGCGGATTCCTCGGATCGATCCGCATGGCCGACGACTTCGCGCGCGAGGCGGGTCGCGTATTCCGGCCGCAGCAGTTCGACAATACCGCCAACGTGCAGGCGCACTACGAGACCACGGGACCTGAGATCACCGCGCAGCTCTCGAGCATCGGCCGCACGCCCACCGCGTTCGTCGCCGGCGTGGGCACGGGCGGCACCGTGATGGGCGTGGCGCAGCACCTGCGCGAGCGCTTCGGCAAGGGCATCGCCGCGCACCCGCTTGAGCCGGCGAATTCCCCGACGCTGCGCACCGGGCACAAGGTGGGCCGCCATCGCATCCAGGGCATCAGCGACGAGTTCGTGCCGTCGTTGATGAGGCTTGGCGAGCTCGGCCGGATCCTCGATGTCTGGGACGGCGACGCCATCGTGATGTCGCAGCGCCTGGCCAGCGAGCTCGGCATCGCGGTCGGCATCAGCTCGGGAGCCAACCTGCTCGGCGCGCTGCAGATCGCGCACGAACAGGGCGACGGCGCCTGCGTCGCAACCGTGTTCTGCGACGACAACAAGAAGTACCTGTCCACCGACCTGTGCAGCGACGAGGAGTGCAAGGAGCACTACCACGTGAATCACGTGGAGCTGCTGGATTTCCGCGTGATCCCGCCGCTGCCGGCTGGTTAGACGTAGCGGGCGACGCGCGCCGGCGTCACCCGCACGCCGGCGATCACTTCGGCATCAGCACGCGATCCACGGAGTGGATGACGCCGTTCGACGGCAGCACATCGTAGATGCTGATGTCGGCCACCGAGTGCAATGGCGCACGCGGCGCCGATGAGACGATGGGCTGACATGTGGGCTTCCTCCTGTAGTTTGTGAATGGCAGGTCGTTCGCTGCGAACGGCGGCTCCCGGCTTGACTACGCGACCGGCACCGCTGCGGATGCACGCGGATGGTGACATCACATATTTCTGCGGCAGGCGATTGCCGCGCGATTCGCCGGCCGTGCGGGTCGCCACGACGGGCCGCCGGCGCGCTGCATGCGGCGCGTTGCCCTGGAAACCCTGTGCCGGTTTGTGAGGCGCAGGCGCACGCGTAGAATCGCGCCCATGCTTGCTTCTACCGCGCGTGCCCTGGTGGTGGCCGCCGCTCTCGCGGTGTGCGCCGGACTCCCGGTGCGAGCCGCGCAGACTGCGGCGTCGAAGCCCGCGCCGGCGACGAAGCCGGCGGCCCGTACTTCGAGCGCCGGTAGTTCGACCACCAGTAGTTCGGCGGCCGGCAGCTCGAGCGGCGGCAGTGCGGCCGTCAAATCCACCGCGAAGAAGAAGAAACCTGCCGCAGCCGCCAGGAAGCCCGCGCCACCACCGCCGCCGCCGGCCGTCGAGCTGATCGGCCACGTGATCATGCCGCCGGGCGCATTTCGCGCCGGCCCGCCGGCCGGGCAGTTCGACGCCGACGGGCGCCGCGCCGCCATGCCCCGCTTCGATTCGCAGCCCGTGCAGGGCGTCAGCTCCATCAAGCCGGGCCCCACGGCGGGCGCCTGGTGGGCGCTCTCGGACAACGGCTTCGGCCGCAAGTGGAACAGCCCCGACTACCGGCTGTGTGTCTATCTATTCGACGTACGGCCGCGCACCGAGGCCGGGCCGGATTCGCGCACGGCGCTGCAGGCCGTGGTCGAGCTGTCCGATCCGGCGAAGTTCTTTCCGTGGCGGTTGACGGACGAGAACGATCCCGAGCGCCCGCTCACCGGCGCCGACATGGATCCCGAGTCGTTCGCCACGATGGCCGACGACACCTTCTGGATCGGGGACGAATTCGGTCCCTGGCTGCTGCACTTCTCCGTGGACGGCGACCTGCTCGAAGCCCCGATCGAACTGCCCGACAACGTGCGCTCGCCGGATCATCCGCTGGTGCTGGCGGGCAATGCGCCCGCGACACTGGCGAGGTCGCGCGGCTTCGAGGCCATGGACGTGGCGGGGGACGGCAAGACGCTCGTCACCATCCTCGAAGGCGCCGTCGATGGCGAGCCCCCGCAGTTCCGTCGCGTGCAACGTTTCGACACCACGACGCGCAAGTGGCTGCCGTTCACTCTTATATATGAGCTCGATCCGGACACCATGTCGGTGAGCGACCTGTCGCGCATCGAGGGCAATCGCTTCGTGGTCATCGAGCGCGACGATTTCGCCGGTGATTCCGCCAAGGCCAAGCGCGTGTACTCGATCGACCTCGACAAGGCGCTGCCGGGCAAGCCGCTGCCGAAGAAGCTCGTGATCGACCTGCTCGCCATCGGCAATGCGCGCGGCCTCGCCGAGACCGCGCCGGGCACGCCGTTCCGCTTCCCGTACCTCACCACCGAATCCATCCAGGTGCTGGATCGCAGGCACGTCGTACTGGTCAACGACAACAACTATCCTTCCTCCGGCGGGCGCGGCCTTGCGGTCACCGACGCCACGGAATGGATCTGGCTGGAGCTCGCGAACCCCCTGTGAACTCGTGACGTTGATCGCCCTCAAGGACGCGGAGCTCGCGTTCGGCCTCACTCCCCTGCTCGACCGTGCCTCGCTGGCGATCGCCGATGGCGACCGCATCGGGCTGATCGGCCGTAACGGCACCGGCAAGTCGTCGTTGCTGAGTGTGCTCGCCGGCACGCTGCCGCTGGACGACGGCGAGGTGCAGCGCAAGCCCGGGCTGCGCATCGCGATGGTGGAGCAGGAGCCCGTACTGCCCGATGCGGTCACGGTGCGTGAGTCGCTGCTGCTGCGCGGCGGCATGCGGCGCATTGCCGACGAGCGCGACCGCCATGCCGCCGAGACGCGTCTCGCCGAATACCTGCACCGCTTCTCGGTGAATGCGGACGCCTCACCAGCGGTCGTCTCCGGCGGCGAGCGAAAACGCGCGGCGCTGGCGCTGGCCTTTGCACTCGAGCCGGAGCTGCTGCTGCTCGACGAGCCGACCAATCACCTCGACGTCGACGGCATCGAGATTCTGGAAGAGCTGCTGCAGAGGAACGTCACCTGCATCGTGATCACGCACGATCGCCGCTTCCTCGATCGGGTGGCATCCAGCATCGCGGAACTCGATCGTGGGCGCCTGCGGCTGTTCCCCGGCAACTACTCCGTGTACGAGCAGCGCAAGGCCGACATCGACGCGGCGGAGGACCTGGCGAATCGCCGCTTCGACAAATTCTGGGCGCAGGAGGAAGTCTGGATCCGCAAGGGCGTGGAGGCGCGCCGCACTCGCAACGAAGGGCGCGTCAAGCGGCTCGAGCACCTGCGCGAGGAGCGCGCCGCGCGCCGCGAGCGGCTGGGTTCGATCAGGCTCACGGTGGATGCCGGTGAGCGGTCGGGCAAGCTCGTCGCCGAACTCGAGCACGTCGGCAAATCCTTTGGCGGGCGCAGGATCCTCGACGACGTGAGCCTGCGCGTGATGCGCGGCGACCGCGTCGGGTTGTTGGGACCGAACGGCGCGGGCAAGACCACGTTGATCCGGCTCATCGTCGGCACGCTCGAGCCCGATTCCGGCACGATCCGCCGCGGCACGAACCTGCAGGTGGCCTACTTCGATCAGCTGCGCGAGCAGCTCGATCCGGAAAAGACGCTCGCCGAGACCGTGTCGCCGGGCTCGGACTGGGTGGATGTCGCCGGCTCGCGCAAGCACGTCACGAGCTATCTCGGCGATTTCCTCTTCCCGACGCGGCGCGCCAACGCGCCCATCCGCATGCTCTCCGGCGGCGAGCGCAACCGGCTGCTGCTGGCGCGGCTGTTCGCGCGGCCGGCGAACGTGCTGGTGCTCGACGAACCGACCAACGACCTCGACATCGACTCGCTGGAATTGCTCGAGAACATGCTGCAGGACTATTCCGGGACGCTGCTGCTGGTGAGTCACGATCGCGCCTTCATGGACAACGTGGTCACGCAAACCGTGGCCGCCGAGGGCAACGGGCGCTGGCGCGAGTACGTGGGCGGTTATACCGACTGGCTGCGCCAGCGCCCGCAATCCGCATCGCCGCCCGCGACGGCCTTGGCGCCGGCGCGCCCCGCGTCACCTGCGGGCTCGATGCTTTCCACGAATGTCAGGCGCAAGCTCAGCTACAAGGAGCAGCGCGAGCTGGAGTCGCTGCCCACGGAGATCGAGCAGCTCGAGGCCGAGCAACGGCAATTGACGCAGAAGATGAGCGCGCCGGACTATCATCGCGCCGCGCCCGACGAGATGCGCCGTGACGGCGAGCGCGCGGTCGAGCTGGAATCGCTCCTCGCCGAGCGAACCGAGCGCTGGATCACCCTCGAAGACAGGAAATGACTGGCAAGACTGGCAGACCACCGGCCATCCGCATCTGGAAGGAGACCGCGCACCGCGGCGGCAAGGGAGTGAGCGCCATCCACGGCGTGCCGCTGCCTGGTCCGCAGCTCGAAGTCTTGTGCAGCGCCCTGAAGAAAAAATGCGGCACCGGCGGCACGGTCAAGAACGGCGTCATCGAGATCCAGGGTGACCACCGCGACCGGCTGGTCGAGGAACTGAAGAAGCTGGGTTATGCGGACGTGAAGAAGGCCGGCGGATAAATGGGGACATTCCTCGTGTCCAGGAAATGGGGACATTCCTCATTTGCTAGCAAAAGGGGACGCACCTGAAGCAGGTACGTCCCCTTTTGCCGCGCTTCGCGCGCGCAAATGAGGACTGTCCCCATTTCCTGGAAACGAGGAATGTCCCCATTTATCTCCCGCGCACCCCTCCCGTCAGTACGATGCGCATCGCCTGCTCCACGGTCAGGTCCGTCTCCGTGACGCGGCTGCGCGGGATGTAGATGGTGTAGCCGCCGATCTGGTAGCTCATGGGTAGATAGACGGCGACGAGGTCGTCGCCGCCGCCGATACCGAGCGTATTCGCGTGCTCCTGCGTGACGAAGCCGATGAGTTTGCCGAATCCCGTGTCGAGCGTGACCACCCGATCGAGATCGCCCTTCTTCTTCTCGGTGTTCACCAGCCGCGTCATGTCGCGGATGGCGCTGTACACCGTCTTGACCACCGGCACGCGCAGCAGCAATTCCTCGCCCACACCGAGCACGCGGCGCACCAGGAAGGCGTTCACCGCGAGCCCGACGAGGAACAGCAGGACGAAGCCCGTCACCAGGCCCATGCCGGGCCAGTAGACCTCGTTGCCGACCGCCCACTTGATCGGAGTGGACAACACGCTCTCGGTGGTGATGCCCAGCCAGTACACGAAGTACAGGGTCAGCCCGATGGGCAGGATGGTCACGAGCCCCTTGAGCAGGATGCTGCCGATGGACTTCATCATCGTCTATCTACCCGCCGCCGCTCACTTGCCGGCGGGCTTCACGAAGCGCAGCGTCATGCGGTCCGACTCGCCGATGGCGTCGTACTTGGCCCGGTCGAAGGAAGGATCCACCGGCTTGCCATCGTCAGACGAGCGCCGCGTCGGCGGCAACGTCCATACGCCGAAGGGGTGATCCTTGGTGTCCTTGGGATTGGCATTGATCTCGGACTTCGCGTCGAGCTTGAATCCCGCCTTCTCCGCCAGCGAGATCACGTACTGCTCGTCCAGGTAGCCATTGAACACGGAAGGATCCTGCCCCGGCCTGGCGCGATGCTGCTCGATGGCGAGCACACCACCCGGCTTGGTTGCCTGGAAGATGTCGGCGAGGTTCTTCTGCGCCGTGCCGCGGCGCACCCAGTCGTGCATGCTGCGCGCCAGCAGCACCCAGTCGAACTTGTTGGCCGGCAGTGGCGCTGCGTTCGCGCCCCAGTTCACGAGATTGACCTTGCCGAAGATCTTTTCGTCGGCGTACTTCGCCGCGAAATCGGCACGGCCCTTCTTCGCATTCTCGGACAGCCCCGGATCGGAGAGGTCCGCCGCCGTGGCGTAGAACGCGCCTTTGGTGGCATGCGCATACGGCGCGAGTATCTCGGTCCACCAGCCGGCGCCGGGCTGGATCTCCAGGATGGTCATCCCCGGCTTCAGGCCCCAGAACGCCAGCGCGTCCACCGGATGACGCTGCGCGTCGCGCTCCCTGGCATCCGCGGAACGCCAGCTGCCGGAAACGGCCGATTCGATCGCCTGCACGTCCTTCTTCCCGGCGGCGACGCCCACGGCTGACATCGTCGTGAAGGCGGCCAGGGTGACGGCCGCCGCTGCAATCCTGAATTTCATCGAAGATCCCTCTGTCCGCGAATGGGCCCAGCATGCTAATGAAGTTGGCCAACGATTGCACGGTGGCGCGGCGCGCAGGGCCCGGCGCCGGGACCGACGCCGCGAGCCCGGAAAGGGTGGTTTGCGATCCCCGGTGCGCACCGTGGCCGGTCTGGTGGATCATCCCTGGGGCGGGTCACCGGCCAGGTGGCGGCGGCGCGGCCGCGTCATGCTGCGCGAACTAGTTAGGGACCTCAGACGAGAACTGCGCGCCCACGGGCGCGCTCACGCCGACGCCGCCGGACTCAGCGAAATCAGTGGTTCTGGATTGTCCTTGATCGTCGCCCAGACGATGAAACTCGAATAACGACCGATGTTCGGCTCGCCGAGCAGCGCGCGCCGCGTCCACTTGTCGTAGTCATCCGGATCTGCGGCGCGTACGCACAGCGCGAAATCGAATTCGCCGCCGATCTTGTAACAGCGGAACACGGCGGAGTCGGCGCGCATGCGCCGCTCGAAATCGCGGTGGAAGGTCGGGCTGTCCTTCTTGAAGCTCAGCAGCACGAGCACGAGGATGCCGTCGAGCACGGCGGGATCGAGCAGCGCCACCTCGCCGAGGATGGTGCGATTGCGCCGGAGCACCGCGAGTCGCCGCCGCACCGAAGACGGGGACAGATGCACGCGCCGCGCAAGCTCGCCATGCGTCTGATTGGCGTTCACCTGCAGTGCGCGCAATAGCTTGCGGTCGTGCGCATCGAGTGACATCAGTCGATTGTTGGCGAATTGCGCTGCCATTGCCAGCCGGTCGCGCGTTTTTCGCCGCGCGTCCTGGCATAGGCTTTCCGCCATGAAGCAGATCCCGGCAATCGCAGCGATCATCGGCGCGCTCGTTCTGGTCGCGGATTCGTCCGCGCTCGCGCAGGGACGGCCG
Source organism: Steroidobacteraceae bacterium (assembly GCA_035761265.1). Taxonomy (GTDB): domain Bacteria; phylum Pseudomonadota; class Gammaproteobacteria; order Steroidobacterales; family Steroidobacteraceae; genus CADEED01. The sequence goes on along the minus strand of DASTRL010000191.1, from coordinate 10,883 downwards.
CCGGAGCACCCCAATCCATCGATGTCCTCCAACGCGGGGCTCATCCTGCAGGAGTCCGAAGGCGAACTGCGCCTGCGTCGGCCGCGCGGCGACAGCGGTTTCGAGGGCGCGCCCAGCTTCATCATCAAGGTCGATCGAAAATATGGCGATTCGCCAACCTTCTTCATGGGGATGGAGAACATTCCTGCCGGCAAGAAGATCCGCCTCCATCACCATCCGCACGCGGAGGAGATCCTCTTCATTCATCGCGGGAGTGGAATGGCCCGACTGGGCTCGCGTGAGGTCGCGGTAACTGCGGGGGCGACGGTATTCATTCCGCGAAATGTCAGCGTCGGCTTGCGGAACACGGGCTCCGAGCCGCTGAGCCTGATATTTGTTTTCCCGGAGCCCGACGGCATGGCGGGACAGATGCGCAGCGGATCGGTGGCGGCCGGCGAGGAACCGATTCCCTTCACGCCCGAGGAGCTTGCCCTGCGCAACGCCCGGGGCGCCGGACACATCGTTTTCGATGAGCCGTTCAGTCCGTGAATTGAACGGCAGGCCTCTCGGCCGCGTCGTGGGTTTGTGGCGGTACCCGGTCAAATCGATGGCAGGCGAACCGCTGCACATGGCCGACGTGTCCTGGCATGGCTTTGCCGGAGATCGTCGCTGGGCCTTCATCCGCGACGGCGCGACCCGGAGCGGATTCCCGTGGCTCACACTGCGCGAGCGCGCAGACATGAGCCACTACCGCCCCTCGTTCGCGGATCCCACTCGACCCGACAAGTCACCAACGCTTGTGCGGGCTCCCTGCGGGACCGTCTTCGACGTCACCGACCCGGCTCTCGCAGCAGCCCTCCATCCGCAGGGAGCGCACGTGATCAGACAGGACCGCGGCGTCTTCGACACCTTCCCGTTGTCGATCATCACGACTCAGACGATTGCTCGTGTCGGCGAGCTCGTCGGCGCACGGCTCGAGGTCCAGCGTTTTCGCCCGAACATCGTGGTGGAGGCAGCCGAACCGACGCCATTCTCCGAAGATGACTGGGTGGGGTGCGTGCTGCGCATCGGCGGCATGCGCATGCGAGTCGACAAGCGTGACGGACGCTGCGTCGTCATCACGATCGATCCCGGCACCGCGGAGCGCAACCCGGCCATCCTGCGCGCGGCAGTTCGCGATCGTCAGGGCTGCCTCGGCGTCTATGGTTCCACCGTCGAGCCCGGGCGTGTGGCCGTGAACGATCTGGTACTGATGCAGGACGATCTCACGACCGGTACGAGCTGCCTGCAGAATTGATGGAGCGGGTGATGGGAATCGAACCCACGTTAGTAGCTTGGGAAGCTACAGTTCTACCATTGAACTACACCCGCCCTCCGGGGCTGATGAGAATAGCCGAACGAAATGCACGAAACAAAACCGCTGATCGTCATGGCGTTGCCGCAGGAATCCGCCGGCCTGCTGGAAGGCGCGGGCGCTCGATTGCTGTACACCGGGGTGGGCAAGGTCAATGCGGCGGCGCGCCTCGCGCGGCACCTGGCCGAGTTGCGCGCCACCGGGAAGGCGCCTCGGCTCGTCGTGAACCTGGGCACGGCCGGCAGCCGCGGCGTGCGCGCCCACACGCTGGTGGCCTGCAACCGCTTCTCCCAGCGCGACATGGACGTGAGCGGGCTGGGCTTCCCGCGCGGGGTCACGCCGTTCGACGCGGCGCCGCCCGTGATCGCGTTTCCGCCGGTGTTCACTGCGCTGCCACAGCTCACCTGCTCGACGGCCGATTCCTTCGCGACGCACCTGCACGAGGTCGATGGCGACGTGGTCGACATGGAAGCCTTCGCGCTGGCGCGAGTCTGCCTCGACGAGCAGTTGCCATTCGCCTGCGCCAAGTACGTGACAGACGGGGCCGACAGCGATTCGGCGTCGCATTGGGAAGCGGCGCTCGAGGCGGCGGCACGCAGCTTCGTGGCGCTCTATCGGACCCTGGACGCCGGCGCGTGAACGAACCCGATCACCGTCCCATCCGCAGCTTCGTGATGCGCGCGGGACGCACGACCCCGGGCCAGCAGCGCGCCTTGACGGAGCTGTGGCCGCGCTACGGCGTGGAATACTCGGCGGCGCCGCTGTCGCTGGACGCGCTGTTCGGCCGGCGTGCGCCGCGCACGCTCGAGATCGGTTTCGGCAATGGCGAGCACCTCGCGGCGCTGGCCGCGGCGCATCCGGAGCGTGACTATCTCGGCATCGAGGTGCACCGTCCCGGTGTCGGGCACCTGCTCATGCTGGCTGCCACCGGGAATCTCACGAACCTGCGCGCCAGCTCGCACGATGCAGTCGAGGTGCTGCGCGAGCAGATCGAACCGGGAGCGCTCGACGAGGTGCTCGTGCTGTTCCCGGACCCCTGGCACAAGAAGCGGCATCACAAGCGGCGCCTGATCCAGCCGCCGTTCGTCGAGCTCGTGGGATCGCGCCTCGCCGCGGGTGGCGTATTGCGGCTCGCCACGGATTGGGAGCCTTATGCGCTGCAGATGCTCGAGGTGCTCGACGCAGCGCGCGGAACCTTCGCCAACCTGTCGCCCACCGGGGACTGGGTGCCGAGACCGGACAAACGTGCGCCCACGCGCTTCGAGAAACGTGGCGCCCGGCTGGGGCATGGCGTGTGGGATCTTGCATTCCGCCGCCTGTGAGGCGCACGCTTTAGCGGCCCGTACTAACTAGAAGAAGGGGCGTCGTGCGTACCGATAAACCCCCGAATGAAAGAATCGCCGTGCTGGACGTGCTGCGCGCGTTCGCGCTGTTCGGCATCATCGTCACGCACGCCGCCGGCGGGTTCCTGGCCGGCCCGCCGCCCGCTCCGGGCTACAACGTGTACGGCACCGCCGACCGCATCGTCGACAATCTGGAAAACCTGCTGACTTTCGGCAAGTTTTTCACCATCTTCGCGTTCCTGTTCGGCCTGAGCTTCGCGATCCAGCTCGACAATGCCGCGCGCAAGGGCACCTCGTTCGCGGGACGCTTCGCCTGGCGGCTGATCCTGCTGTTCGCGATCGGCTTCGCGCATCACATCTTCTTCAGCGGCGACATCCTGACGATCTACGCGGTGCTCGGATTGTTGCTGATCCCGTTCCGCAAGGTGCCCACCCGTGTGCTGCTGGTCGCCGGGCTGCTGCTGGTGCTGAACGTGCCGGGCCTGGTGCTGCATCTGCGCCAGGTCAATGCGCCGCCGGCGACTTCGGAACAGCAGCAGGCCGCCGTCACCGCGGGCCAGGCGTTCGCGCAGCACGCGCGACACCAATTCGACATCAAGCGCGCCGGCGACGTGGACGATGTGATCCGGATGAACGTCACCGAGTCCTTCGGCGACAAGCTGGCATTCCAGGTCATCACCGGCCGGCTCTGGGTCACCTTTGGATTGTTCCTGCTCGGCTTGTGCGCCGGTCGCCTGAACATCTTCCGGGACAGCGCGGAGAATCGCCGCTTCTTCCGCCGACTGGGGATCGCGACCGGCATCGTGGCGGTGCTCGCGACCGCCCTGTACCTCGCGCACCCCGTCGGCTTTCAGACGCGCAGCGTGCCCGACGCATTCGCGAGTTTCGCTTTCAGCGTCCAGCAGTTCACGCTGGCCGCCTTCTACGCCTCCGTCGTGGCGCTGCTGTTCTGGCGCAGGCCGAAAGGCCTTCTTTCCTACCTCGCGCCCATGGGAAAGATGGGACTCACGACCTATCTCACGCAGAGCGTGTTCGGACTGTTGCTCTTCTATGGATTCGGCCTGGGACTGCTCGGCAAGCTGGGAGTTGCCGCCAGCGTGGCGCTCGGCATGGCGTTCTACGTCGTGCAGATTGCGTGCGCGTCCTGGTGGCTGCGGCATTTTTCCATGGGACCGGTCGAGTGGCTGTGGCGCTCGCTGACCTATTTCAAACTACAGCCGCTGGCGCGGCCGGCGCTGCCGGCGATCTAGGCGCCGCGCCCCGCCGGGCATCGGCGGTGTCTTACCCGCCGACACCAAAGCTGGTTCGCAGGCCGTCCACGACGAACTGCACCGCGAGCGCCCCCAGCACGACGCCGAACAACCGGTTCGCGACGTTGGTCCCCGTCACGCCGATGATGCGCATGAGCGGTGCCGCCACCCACATGGCGAACAAACAACAGGCGAGCACCAGCAGCGCGCACGCGAACATCAGCAGGAACTGGATCGGGTGCTCGGTGACCGGGATCGGTCCGAACCAGAGCAGCATCGTGGTCAATGCACCAGGACCGGCCATGAACGGGAAGGCCAGCGGGAAAACCGAGATGTCGGCGCGTCGCTTGCTCTCCACTTTTTCATCGCTCGAGGTACGCGTGCCCGATTCGCGCGCGAACACCATCTCGAGCGCGATGAGGAAAAGCAACAGGCCGCCGAAAATCCTGAACGAGTCGATGGCGATGCCCATGGCGGAAAGGAATCCGGCGCCAACCAGTGCGAAGAGCAGAAGTATTCCGCTTGCAACCAGCACGGACTTCAGGGCCATCTTGTGTTTGTAGGCCGCGCTCGCACCTTCGGTGAGTCCGGAGAACACCGGGATCAGCGAGATCGGCTCGACCACCACGAAGAACACGATGAAAAATTTGACGGCCTGTTCGAGCATGATGCTTTGCGGGAGAAATTCGTTCTTGTGCTCGTCGATTTTCAGGAGCAACATGAATTCGCGAGCAGCATAGCAGCATCACGATTCGGAGGGATTCGATGAAACCCACCATCGGCAACTGGTACCGCATCCAGGGCAGCGAGTCCTTCGAGGTCGTTGCGTACGACGAGGACGACGGCACCATCGAGCTGCAATACTTCGACGGCACCGTCGAAGAGATGGACATCGAGGACTGGCAGGCCGAGAAGGAGGCCGGGACGCTCGAGGAAGTCGAGCCACCGGAGGACTGGACCGGCTCCGTGGACGTGGATCCGGAAGAAGACGACCTGCGCGGCGCGCTCGGTTATGGTGACGACGACGAGCGGCGCCAGAGCACGAACAAGCTCGAGGGACTCGACCTGTTCGAATAGTTAGAGCCGGCGCGCTACGGCGCGTCGGCGAGTGCCGCCGGGTCGAGGTCCGCGGCCAGCAGCACGTATTCCCCCACCACTTCGATCGGCACGCGCCGCAGCGACTGGCCCGGGCAGGGTCCGGCGATGCACAGGCCCTCGTCGCGCGTGAACAGCGCGCCATGCGATGCGCACAGGATCAGGTTGCGGTCCGGGGTCAGGAACCGGTCTGGCCGGAAATTCAGTGGATGGCCGGCGTGCGGGCAGGTGTTGACATAGGCGGCCACGCCCCTCGAGGTGCGCACGATGAAGCCGCGCAGCGGCCAATCACCCTCGCCCACCGTGAAGCCGCGACCGCCGGTGGGCTCGAGCTCGGCGAGCGCGCAGAGCACCCGGGCGGTGTCAATTTCGCGCGGCGACGATGTCACGGCGCGACAGCCAGTACAGCAGGATCAATCCCGGGACGCTCAGGCAGGCGGTGTATAGGAAGAAGTCACCGTAGCCGAGTGCGTCGACCATGAAACCCGAGGTGCCCATCAGGAGCTTGCCCGGCAGCGCGTATAACGAGGACAGCACCGCGTACTGCGTCGCCGTGTACCTGGCGCTCGTGAGACTGGACATGAAGGCGATCAGCGAGGTGCCATGCACACCCAGCGCCAGATTGTCGAAGCCGACGATGAAGGAGAGCCCGGCATTCGTGGCCGGCCCTCTCGCATCGATGTGACCGGGCCAGAAATCCAGCAGGCCGCTCTGCGCACACTCCAGCGGCAGGTGACAGGCATACGTCCCGTAGGTTGCATAGAAGACATTCGACAGGATGACGAGCACGCTGCCGAGCACGAGTCCGCGAATCGTGCCGATCTTGGCGACGATCGCGCCACCGACCACCGCGCCCACCAGCGTCGAGGGCCAGCCGAAGAACTTGGCGACCACGCCGACCTCGGTGACCGAGAAGCCCATGTCGATATAAAAGGTGTTCGCCATGGTGCCCGAGACGTAGTCCGTCAGCCGATAGGTGCTGATGAACGCGAAGATCAGCAAGCCGAGACCCAGGCCATAACGGCCGAAGAAGTCCACGACCGCGCCGATGGCCGTCCCGAGGATGGACGGCAGCGGCTGTCGCGCGCCGCCCGGCAGGTGCGCGTGGCTGGTCATCCATTCCAGCGCCTTGCGTTCGTGCGCGTTGTCCTCGGGCGGTCGTGGCGGCTCGCGAATCAGCAGCGTGGTGACGATGCCGATGCTCACCAGCGCCGCCATCGTCAGGTAGCTCGCGCGGAATCCGGACTCCCCGGCGATGATCAGCGCGCCCGCCGATGCCACCATGAGCGCCGTGCGATAGCCGATCTGGTAGGCAGCCGCCATGGCGCCCTGCTTGTCCACCGAGGTGGATTCGATGCGCCATGCGTCGACGGCGATGTCCTGCGTGGCGGCGAAGAACGCCACGCCAAGTGCGAACACGGCGACGCGCGCCACGCTCTCGGCCGGATCGCTGAGCGCCACGTTGGCGAGGCACAGCATGATGCCGAGCTGCGCCACGAGCATCCATGCACGCCGCCGCCCTAACAAGCGGTCCAGATACGGCAGCGCCACGCGATCCACGAACGGCGCCCACAACCACTTGAACGAGTACATGAGGCCGACCCAGGCCAGCATGCCGATGGTGGCGCGCTCGATGTGGGCGGTGCGGAGCCAGGCCGACAGCGTCGAGAACACCAGGTAGAACGGCAGGCCCGCGGAGAAGCCGAGGAACAGCATCGAGAGGACGGGCCGTTCCAGGTAGACCGCGAGCGCCTGCCCCCAGCTGCGCTTCGCGGGTGATTCAGCGCCCATCGTGGCTCGCTGGACTGCGGCGGTTCGGCGTTATCATGCGCACCCGCATCATACCGAGTGCCCGCACGTGCAGGAGTACCAACGAACCTTCATCGATCTGGCGATGTCGCGGCAGGCGTTGCGCTTCGGATCTTTCAAGCTGAAGTCCGGACGCGAGAGCCCGTACTTCTTCAATGCCGGATTGTTCAATGACGGCGAAGCCATCGCGGTCCTCGGGCAGTGCTATGCGACCGCGCTCACGCGCTCTGGTCTCGAGTTCGACATGTTGTTCGGACCGGCCTACAAGGGCATCCCGCTCGCCACGGCCACGGCGATCGCGTTTTCCGAGCACCACCATCGCAGCGTGCCCTGGGCGTTCAATCGCAAGGAGGCCAAGGACCACGGCGAGGGCGGCAACATCGTCGGCAGTCCGCTCAAGGGCCGGGTGGTCATCGTCGATGACGTCATCACCGCGGGCACCGCCATCCGCGAGTCGGTGGAGATCATCCGCGCCGCCGGGGCCACGCCTGCCGGCGTGGCGCTGGCGCTGGACCGGCAGGAGCGCGGCCAGGGCAGCCAGTCGGCCGTCCAGGAAGTATCGGCGCAGTTCGGTTTGCGCTGCGTCAGCATCCTGACCCTGGCCGACCTGATCGAGTCGTTCGGCAGCAACCCGGGTGATCCAGTTCGCATTTCTCGCGAACAGGTCGCCGCCTTGCGGGCTTACCAGCAGACTTGGGGCATCGCCGACGTATCCGTACGTGCGGGCGCTGGGGCAGAATAGGCCGCATGCGCTTAGCCACCCCCTTCCTGGTGTCATTGCTCGGCGGCCTGCTGGTCGCGTCCGGCGCATACGCCCAGAAAGGCGACTCCGGAAAGCAGACCTACAAGTGGGTGGATGAAAAGGGCGTCATCCATTACGGCGACAGCGTTCCGGCGGAATACTCGCAGCGCGAACAACGCGTGCTGAATTCCCAGGGCCTCGAGGTGCAGAAACGCCAGGCCGAAATGTCGCCCGCCGAGGCCGCGGCATACGCCGACAAGCAGAAGCAGGAAGCGATGCGCCGGCAGCACGACATGTTCCTGCTGTCTACCTACCCGTCCGTCAGGGAAATCGAGACCGTGCGCGATCAGCGCATGGACCAGATCAACGGGCAGATCTCGGCGGCGGAGGCTTACATCGCGAGCCTCACGACGCGTGTCGACGGGCTCAAGGAACGCTCGATGAACTTCGCGCCGTACAACACCAAGCCCGGCGCGCGCCGCATGCCGGACGACCTGGCGGAAGAGATGGTCCGCGCGTTGAGCGAGCTGCGCACGCAGAATTCCGCGCTGGCCACGCGCCGCAAGGACCTGCAGCAGGTGGTCGATCAGTTCGACGCGGACATCCGGCGCTTCAAGGAACTGCGCGCCTCGACCGCGGCGCGCGTCGACGAAGCGACGCGCAAGAAATAAGCGTCAGCTTCGGCCGGTGTGGCCGAACCCGCCGGCGCCGCGCGCGCTGGCCGCGAAATCTTCCACGACCTCCAGGCGCACCTGCACCACGGGCACGATGACCATCTGCGCGATGCGCTCACCGGGTTGCACGACGAATTCGGCGGCACCGCGATTCCAGCAGGACACCATTAGCTGCCCCTGGTAGTCCGAGTCGATGAGACCCACCAGGTTGCCGAGCACGATGCCGTGCTTGTGGCCGAGTCCCGAGCGGGGCAGGATGACCGCCGCGAGCCCCGGGTCGTCGAGATGAATGGCGAGGCCGGTGGGAATCAGCTCGGCCTTGCCCGCCGCGAGAGTCAGCGGAGCATCGAGGCACGCCCGCAGATCCAGCCCGGCGGAACCCGGGGTGGCGTAGGCGGGCAACGGGAATTCCTTGCCGATGCGCGCGTCGAGGATGCGCACCTGCAGCGCGCGCTGCGGGCCCTCCCGCGAAATCTGCGGCGAAAGCTGCGCGCTCATGCCGACACGCTGCTCAGGCGCGGCTTGCCGCGCTCAGCGTAGCGCTCCGCAATGAGCTGCAGCAGGTCGCGGGCCAGGGCGATCTTGGGAGCCTGCGGCAGCGCACGACTGCCATCGCGCCACAACACCAGCAATGCGTTGTCATCCTTCTCGAACACCTTGTCGTGTCCGACTTCATTGGCCGCGATCATGTCGAGGTTCTTCTTGAGCAGCTTTTGACGCGCATATTGTTCCACGGAATCGGTCTCGGCCGCGAAGCCGACGACGAAAGGCCGCGCGGCGCGCGCCGCCACGGTCGCCAGGATGTCGACGGTGCGTTCCATCTTGAGATCCAGCGACTCGGAGGTCTTCTTGATCTTGCATTCCACCGGCGAGGCGGGCCGGTAGTCGGCGACGGCCGCCGTGGCGATGAAGATGTCCACGCCTTCGATGTTCTTCATCACGGCCTCGAGCATGTCGGCCGCGCTCTCCACGTCGATGCGCCGGACGCCGGGCGGAGTCGTGAGATTCACGGGACCGCTGATGATGGTCACGTCGGCACCGAGCTCGCGCGCGGCGCTCGCCACGGCAAAGCCCATCTTCCCCGAGCTGCGATTGCTGATGAAGCGCACCGGGTCGATGCGCTCGCGCGTCGGGCCCGCGGTGAGGAGCACGCGCCTGCCGGCCAGCGGACCGCTGGGCGTCAGCGTGCCGGCGATGAGACTCGCGAGCTGCGTCGGTTCCAGCATGCGCCCCGCGCCGACTTCACCACAGGCCTGGTCGCCTTCGCCCGGTCCCCAGACGTGGATGCCACGCGACTTGAGCGTCACCACGTTCGCCTGCGTGGCCGCATTGCTCCACATGAGACGATTCATCGCCGGCGCCAGCGCGATCGGCCGGTCGGTGGCCAGGCACAAGGTCGTCATCAGATCGTCGGCCTGGCCGGTCGCCAGCCGCGCGATGAAATCCGCCGTGGCCGGCGCGATGATCACGAAGTCCGCCCAGCGCGCCAGCTCGATGTGCGACATGGCCTTCTCGGCCTCCGGGTCCCACAGGTCGCTGCGCACCTCGCGCCCCGACACCGCCTGGAAGGTCATCGGCGTGACGAATTCACGCGCGCCCGCGGTGAGCACCACCTGCACTTCGGCGCCCTGCTCGCGCAGGCGGCGCACGAGGTCCGGGCTCTTGTAAGCCGCGATACCGCCGGTGACGCCCAGTAAAATGCGTTTGCCCTGCATGCTGCGCATTATCGGCAAGCGCGCGCCGGATTGCCCCTTCGGCTTGGTTCCACCGCTAGTTCATCGAGTTATTGACGATTCGCGCCGCTTTGGCGAGCGCGCTTTCCCCGCGCGTAACGGCATGATCCTGCAATGGAAAACCTGGGACGGACGCAGGAAAAACCCTGCGGCATCAATGGCTGGCCGCCGGGCGAGCGGCCGCGCGAGCGCCTGATCGAACGCGGCGCGCCGGCGTTGTCGGACGCCGAATTGCTGGCCGTGATCATCGGCACCGGCGTCGGCGGCGCCAACGCCCTGGACATAGCGCGGCAGTTGCTGGGGCATTTTGGTGGTTCATTGCGACGCCTGCTGACTGCCGCGCCGGGCGTGCTGCTCGAGCAGCGCGGTGTGGGCGCGGCGCGCTATGCCACGCTGATGGCGGCGCTGGAGCTGGCGCGCCGCCACTACTGCGAGGCGCTGCGCGCAGGTCCTGCGCTCAATGCCCCCGCCGCCACGCGGCAATTCCTCACCGCGCAACTGCGCGACCGGCCCTACGAGGTGTTCTGCTGCCTGCACCTCGACAACCGCCACCGGCTGATCCACTTCGAGGAGATCTTCCGCGGCACCATCGACGGCGCCAGCGTGCATCCGCGGGAAATCGTGCGGCAGGCGCTGCACTACAACGCCGCCGCGTTGATCTTTGCGCACAACCACCCTTCCGGGGTCGCCGAAGCGAGCCAGGCGGATGAGCTGATCACGCGCCGGCTGCGCGACGCGCTGGCGCTGGTGGACATCCGGGTCCTCGATCACCTGATCGTCGGCGACAACCACTGCCTGTCGTTTGCGGAACGTGGACTTCTTTAAAATGTGGAGTAGCGCGGCCCGGCGCCTTGTTCTCCCGCACCGATGTGCGGGAGAACTCCACATTTTTTTTACGCGGACG
>DASTRL010000190.1:0-8778 GCA_035761265.1 Steroidobacteraceae bacterium | reverse complement strand
GACCTGGATGGCGTCCTGGTCGGCAATCGCGGGGCCGGGCAGCGGTGCGGGCGGCGGGCCGCCGGCGCCGCTGCCGGGCGGCCCCGGCGGGCGGCGCTGGCGAAAGCCGCCGACCGGGTATCCCTGCACGGCGAGCTCCAGCACGGTCCCGGTGCGCGCGGATTCGATCGTGTAGGTGCCCGCGACCAGGTTGTCGCCGGCCACCGGCCAGCCGTCGCGCCACAGCAGCGGCCGGATGTCGAGCACGCTGATGCCGCCGCGATCGAGATCCGCTTCGTAGTGCAGCGAGAATTTCTGCACGCCCTGGCCGAGGTCGAGCAGGCCGAAGTGACCCGGACCGACGTGCCGTCCGCGCGATCCGGCAAACAACTTGCCGCCGCCCTCGATCATGTCGACGCCCATGTTGTCGAGATACGGGCCGGTCACCTTGCGCGAGCGCCCGACGCGGATGTTGTAGGTGGAATTGGCGCCCTGGCAGCACGAGCCGTGCGTGACCAGCAGGTAGTACCAGCCGTCGTGGTAGATAGGGATGGAGGCCTCCGAATTGATGGCGATGTCGAGCGGCGGCTTGCGCGGATCGAGGCGCTTGCCGGTCTTCGGATCCAGCTCGACCAGGCGGATGTAGCCGAAGTAGGAACCATAGGTGAGCCAGAGCCGGCCGTCGGGCGCGAGCAGCACGCCAGGATCGATGGCGTTGCTGTCTTCGACGCCGTCCGACCACACCACCGGTCCGCCGTCCTCCCAACGATAGTCCGGAGAATCCGGATCCAGCGTGCGCCCGATGAGCAGCCCGATCGCCGATTTCGGTTGAGTGCCGGGCGCGGAGTAGTAGACGAAGAACTGCTCGCCGATGTGGATGACGTCCGGCGCCCAGGTGTTGTTGCCGCCGCGCGCCAGCACTTCGGGGCCGGGCTTGCCGCCGGGCAGCGCCGACATCAGCGTGCCGCGGCGTTGCCAGGTCCAGCCGTCCTCCGAGGTCAGCATGGGCAGGCCGTTGCCGGTGCCATAGGTGTAGTAGCGGCCGGCGTGCAGGATCACGGTGGAGGGATCGTGCACGGCGATGTCGCCGTCGAGGGCGAGCGCGGGCAGTGCAAGCAGGGTGGCCGCGCACATCAGCATGGGTTTCAGCATGGGGTTCATCCGTCAGGGGCCTTTTGAGCGGCAAATGTAGTTAGAGGCATCGCGCGCATCGCCGCTGCCCGCGTACTGCGCGTGCGCGGGCCACGGGCACAAGGGCCGGCTCTCGCCGGGCGCGGAGGCACCGGTGGCGATCACGCGCTCCGGCGCGCGGCCCTGCTCGACCCACTCGACGATGGCGCTCAGCAGGTCCACGCGATCCAGCGTGCGCTCGCCGCCGCCGCAATGGCCCATGCCCGGCACCAGGAACAGCCGGCTCCATTGCGCGAGCGGCTCATCGGCATTGTCCTGCGCGAGGCGCTCGTAGTACTGCACCGTGTCCTGCGCCGAGAACCACGGATCGCTGAGGCCGTGCAGGAAGATCAGCTTGCCGCCGTGGCCGCGGAAGGTGCCGAGATTGGTCCAGGCATTGGTGTCGCCCACCATGGCGCGTGAGCTCATGGCGTCGGCGGCCGCCGCGTCGACGTCCATGGTCACGCCCGCCGGCTTGCCCTCCGGAATCATCGGCCCCGCGAGGATGCCGGGCAGGCCCTTCTTGTTGGCGATGCCCGTATCGTAGAAATAGCCGGGATAGACCTGCCGGCCGGAGGCGGTGCGCGGGCCGCGCATCACCGTGCGGATGGCATCGACCTGCGCGCCCGTGAGGCAGCGGTCCTGCTTGCCGCCCTTGCAGGCGAGCGCGCCCGGATCGAAGCGGCAGTCCTGCGGCGCGAAGATGAAGCCGTCGCGATTGCCGTCGAGCGCGTCGCAGGCCTCGAGCACGCCGTCGACGATCAGCCGGCGATCCGCATCGCTGAAGGGCGCGCCCATGGCATTCAGCGCCGTCGTCGCGTGGCGCAGGCCGAGGTTCGAGAAGCTGGTGCGGATCGCCGGCGCGGCAGCGACGATGCCATCGAAATACGTCGGGAAACGCTGCGACATCATCATCGCCTCGCGACCGCCCGTGGAGCAGCCGACGAAGTACGAACGGTCCGGCGCCTTTCCATAGCGCTGCGCCACGAGTTGTTTGGCGATGACGGTGACGGTGGCCACGCCCTGGTAGAGGAAATCCAGCGTCGCCTGCTGATCCTGCAGGAAGCTGCCATCGAACACCGCGCCCTGATGCCCGGAGTCGGTACTCGCGACGGCGAAGCCGCGTGCGAGCGCCGGGCGCTCACCCGCGAACTGCGCACCGAGCGGCGGTTGCACGCTGCCATTGAGGCCGCCGCCGCCCTGGAAGAGGAAGCGCCCGTTCCAGTCGGAGGGCAGCGCGAGCGCGAATCCCACGCCATAAGGTTTGCCGTCGCGGCCCGTACGCGCATCGATCAGCCCATCCACGCGGCAGTACGTGGACTCCTGGACCACCTGACGGATGACGATCTGGTGCTCGATCGATGTGAATTTCGACAGGGCTTCGCAAGGCGGCGCGGCGGCGGCGCTGAAGCTCGCAGCGACGAGCAACGCGAGAAGTACGCAAGGACTTTTCATGTGTCCGAGTGTAGTTTGTCGCGCTCACAAGGGAAGAGCGATATGAAACTTCGACCGCACGTGATATTCGTCCTGGCAATTTCTGCGCCGGCACTGGCGCAGGTCGGCACGCTCGGCGCGATGCCCTCCGCGGAATCCATTCCGCGCCTGCAGTTCGCATTCGAAGAGCGCGTGACCTTGTCGCCCACCGTCGAGTTCGGCGAGACCGCGTTCGGCCAGCGGCGCTACATACCCATCACCGGCGGCAGCGTCGTGGGACCCAGGCTCAATGGCCAGGTGCTGCCCGGTGGCTGGGATTTCCAGCTCACCTATTCCGGCAGTGAATGCACGCAGCTCTCGGCTGACTACTTCCTCAAGGCCGACGACGGCACGCTGATCCACGTGTTCAACGAGGGACTGGTCTGCCCCTCGGGTGGACAGGCGATCTTCCGCCCGAAGCTCGAGGCGCCCAAGGGCAAGTACGAGTGGATGACGCACGCGACCTTCGTCGCCACGCTGCAACTCGAAGGAACGCCGCCCAAGGTGCCCGCGGTGCGCATCCGCTTCTTCCAGGTGCTGATCGGCTGAGGGACTGCGAGAATGCGCCACCCGCATGGCGCCCGACCAGGATCAGCTTCCGCTCGTCAGCAGCTTCCAGCGCTGGAAGCCGTGGCTGGTCGGCGTTGCCGTCGTCGCGATCACGGCGCTGCTGGTGCATGCACTGCACGGCTTCCTGGCGGAGGTCAGCTACGCCGAACTGCTGGGCTCGATCCGCGCCACCGATCAGAGGTCGCTGGCGCTGGCGGTGCTCGCCACCTTCGTGAGCTTCGTCGCGCTCACCGGCTACGACGCCTCCTCGCTGCGATACGTCGGCGCGCGCGTGAGCTATCGCGTCGCCGCCGAGACTTCGTTCATCGCCTACGCCTTGAGCAACACCGTCGGGCTCGGCGTGCTCACGGGTGGCGCGGTCCGCATGCGGCTGTACAGCGCGGCGGGCGTCGAAGCGGGCGCGATCTCGCGCGCGATCGCATTCAATGCGCTGGCGTTCCTGCTGGGCATTTCGGTGGTCGGCGCTGCGGCGTTGCTCTGGGGCGCACGATCCGTGGCGCCGGCGTTGCACCTGCCGCCGCTGGTCCTGCAGGTCGGTGCCTCGACGGTCCTGCTGGGTGCCGCCCTGTTGATCGTGCTGTGCCGCGACGGCCAGGAGCGAACTGTGTTCGGGCGCATGCGGCTGCGCCTGCCTTCAGCGTCGCTGGCGCTGCAGCAGCTACTGTTCTCGGCCGTCGACATCGCGGCCACCGCCGCGGTGCTGTGGGTGTTGTTGCCGGCGGGTGCCGTGGAATTTCCGGTGTTCGTCGGATTCTTCGCCATTGCCGTCGTGCTCGGCGTGTTGAGCCACGTTCCCGGCGGCCTCGGTGTATTCGAGGCCGTGATGCTGGTGGCGCTGCGCAATCGACTGCCGGCCGAGGCGCTGGCGGCGGCCCTGGTCCTGTATCGACTCATTTACTACATGCTGCCGCTGGTGCTGGCGCTGGCGCTGCTGGTGGCCCAGGAGGCGCGGCGCGGCGCGGTCACCGCCATGACACAGGCCGCGGCGAGTCTCTCGCCGCTGCTGTTGACGGCGTACACCTTCATCATCGGGCTGATGCTGCTGATCTCGGGCGTGACGCCGGCGACCGCCGAGGCCACCGAATTGCTGGAGCTGCGCGTACCGCTGCCGCTGGTCGAGGCCTCGCATTTCATCGGCAGCATCGCCGGGCTCGCGCTGCTGTTCGTCGCGCGCGGCATGCTGCTGCGGCTGGATGCGGCCTGGTGGGCGGGGCTGCTGATCGGGATTCTCAGCATGGTGCTGTGCCTGCCCAAGGGCATCGCGATCTCCGAGGCGCTGCTCATCGGCTTCCTGGTGCTGTCGCTGGCGCTCTCCCGCCGGCAGTTCACGCGCCGCGCGTCGCTGCTGGCGCAGCCGTTTCGCGGCGGCTGGCTGCTCTCGGTGGGGCTCATCGTGCTGGGACTCACGGGCCTGCTGTTCTTCGTGTATCGCGACGTCGAATACACGCAGGAGCTGTGGTGGCAGTTCGAATTCGACGGTCACGCGCCGCGATCGCTGCGCGCGCTGGTGGCGGTCGCGGTGCTCGCCTCCGTGCTGGCGCTGCGCCAGCTCTTGCGACCCCCGGCGGCACGACTGCCGCGGCCGGGGCCGGAGGAGCTGGAACGCGCGGCGAAGATCCTCGAGCGCCAGCCGAACGCCGACGCGTGCGTGGCATTGATGGGCGACAAGAACTTCCTGTTCTCCGAGTCCGGCAATGCCTTCGTGATGTTCGGCAGGCGCGGGCGTTCCTGGGTGTCGCTGTTCGACCCGGTGGGACCACAGGCGGAATGGCCGGAGCTGGTGTGGCGCTTCCTCGAGCGCGCGCGCGAGCAGGGCGGCCGCGCCTCCTTCTACCAGGTGCGCCCGCAGACGCTGCCGGTGTACCTGGACGCGGGCCTGCGCGTCTACAAGCTCGGTGAGTATGCCTACGTGGACCTGCCGGACTTTTCATTGAAGGGCAGGGCGCGGGGCGATCTGCGGCAGGCATTGAACCGCGGCGAGCGCGAGCAGATGTCTCTCGAGGTGCTGCCGCCCGGTGCACCCGCGGACCTGATCGCGGAACTGCGTGCCATTTCCGATGCCTGGCTCGACGAGCACGCCACGGCGGAGAAAGGCTTTTCGCTGGGCGCATTCGCGCAGGGCTATGTGCAGCGCTGCCCGATTGCCATCGTGCGCGCGCACGGTCGGGCGGTGGCGTTCGCCACGCTCATGGCGACGGGTGTCGCGGAGGAGGCGAGCGTCGATCTCATGCGTCACGTGCGCGACGCTCCGAGCGGCACGATGGATTTCCTGTTCGCAAGACTGCTGTTGCACTACCAGGCGCAGGGATACCGGCGTTTCGGGCTCGGCATGGCGCCGCTGTCCGGCATGGCCGAGCATCCGCTCGCGCCGCGCTGGCATCGCCTCGGCCGGCTGCTGTTCTCGCACGGCGAGCACTTCTACAATTTCCAGGGCTTGCGCGCGTTCAAGGAAAAGTTCGGCCCGCAATGGGAGGCGCGCTATCTGGCGGCGCCGGGCGGCATCACGCCGTTGTTCGTGCTCGCGGACGTGGCGGCGCTGATCAGCGGCGGCATGCGCGGCATCATCACGAGGTAGTGCGAAGCATGAGGCGCATTCACGCCTGGATCTGGCTCGTGGCGTTGCTCGGCACGCCGCTGGCGGCGCAGGAGAAGATCTCCCACGGCCGTTTCAAGGACGTGCCTATCTACCGGCCGGCGGGCGAAGTCCGGCAGGTGGTGCTGTTCCTCTCGGGAGACAGCGGCTGGATGCCCGAGGTCAGCGACATCGCCCGCGAGCTGGTGGCGCGCGGCGCGCTGGTGGCGGGCATCGACACGCCGAAGTTGTTTGCCGCGCTGGAGGCCGATCGCGCGGCTTGCGTGTACCCGGACGGCGATCTCGAGAATCTCTCGCACTACATCCAGGGCTACGCGCGGCTGCCGACCTATCACACGCCGCTGCTGGTCGGGTATTCCTCCGGCGCGACCCTGGCCTACGCCATGCTGGCGCAGGCGCCGGCCGGCACTTTCGCCGGAGCGCTGTCGCTGGGCTTCTGCGCGGACCTGGATCTGCTGAAGCCGCTGTGCCGCGGCGAGGGCGTGCAGTTCCGGGCGCGCAAGGACGGCAGGGGCGTGGACCTGCTGCCGTCGAGTTCGCTGCCCGCGGATTGGGTGACCTTCCACGGCAGGCGTGACAAGGCGTGTCCCACCGCCGAGGCGCGCGGCTTCGCGGCGCAGATCCCGCGTGCGCGCTTCGTCGAACTACCGCACCTCGCGCACGCCTATCCCGTCAACGGCTCATGGCTGCCGAAGTTCCTCGAGGCCTATGACGATCTGGCGGCCCGCGCGGCCGCGTCGCTGCCGGCACCGCCCGCCGGTCTCGCCGACCTGCCGCTCATCGAAGTGCGCGCGCCGCAGCCGGGCGCCACGTTCGCGGTGCTGCTGTCCGGGGACGGTGGCTGGGCGGGTCTCGACAAGAACGTGGCGGCGGCACTCGCGGCCCGGGGCGTCGACGTGGTCGGCGTGGATTCCCTGCGCTACTTCTGGAGCGCGCGTACGCCGCAGGGCCTCGCCGACGATCTCGACCGCATCGTGCGCTACTACGGCGCGCACTGGAGCAAGTCGGGCGTGATCCTCGTGGGCTATTCGCAGGGCGCGGACGTGCTGCCGTTCGCGATCAACCGGCTGCCGGCCGCATCACGCCGCATCGTGACCAAGGCCGTGCTGATGGGCCTCGGCGAGCATGCTTCGTTCGAGTTCCATGTCGGCAACTGGCTGGGCAACAACGACGATGATGCATTGCCGGTGCGCCCCGAGGCCGAGCATCTCGATGCCCGCAGGACGCTGTGCATCTACGGAGCGGACGAGAAGGGCTCGCTGTGCCCGCAGCTCGCGCCCGCGCATGCCGAGGCGATCGCGCTGCCCGGCGGCCACCACTTCGATGGCGCGTACGAGGAGTTGGCCGCGACCATCCTGCAGCGCGCCTCGAACTAGGGCTGCGTCGCGACCTGGTACACCGCATCGCGCAGCTCCGTGGTGAATGGGCCCCACATGCCTTCCAGTCCCGTGTTGGTGAACGCGACCACGGTGAGCTTGCGCTGCGGATCCACGAACCAGGAATGCCCGTACACGCCGCCCCACATCCAGGTGCCAGCGGATTGCGGCGTGTGCGCGGCCGCCGGATCGAGGATCACGGCGCCGCCATAGCCGAAGCCGACGCCCGGCTGAGGTCCCGCGAGCGAGCCGATCTGGTTCTGCATCATGCTCGCGGCGGTCTCATGCCTGAGGATGGGTTTGCCACCGGTGCGGATGGTTTCGAGGAAGCGCATCAGGTCCGGCGCGCTGCCGACCATGCCCGCGCCGCCGGATGGATAGGCGGTGGGATCGAGTGCACGCGACGGTGAATACGTGAGCTCGCCGCCGTCCAGGTAGGGCACCACCTGCGGATCTTCCATGCGTGCGGGCGCGGGTTTCGAGTCGTAGTACGCCGCGGCGAGTCGCCGCGGGTCCTTCGCCCAGAACGTGCTGTCGTGCATGCGCAGCGGCTTGGTGACGAGCTCGAAGACGATCTGCGGCAGCGGCTTGCCGGTCGCCTTCTCCATCAGCGACCCGAGCACGTCGATGGACAACGAGTAGCGCCAGGCATCGCCGGGCGGGTCGAACAGCGGCACGCTCGCGAGGCGCCGTACGTTCTCATCGAGACTGATGCGCAGCTCGTCGAAGCCATCCGAAATTCCGGCCTCGTGATATGCGCTGCCGGGTTGCTGCGCGAACTTGTAGCCGAGGCCCGAGGTGTGCGTGAGCAGCTGCCGTACGGTGATCGGCGGCGCGTCGCCGCCCTCGAGCCTGGGCTTGAACTCCGGCAGCCATTTCGTCACCGGGTCGTCGAGCGCGATCTTTCCCTGCTCCACGAGTGCGAGCGCGGCCGCGGAGACGATGGGCTTGGTGACCGAGGACAGCCGGAACACCGTGTTGATCTGCATCGGTCGCTTCGACTCGCGGTCCGCGAAGCCCTTGGCGCCCTGGTAGATCAGCTTGCCATCCTGGCTGACCAGCACCACGGCGCCGACGATGCGCTGCTGCGCGATGGCCTGCTCGATGACCGAGTCGATGCTGGCCGCCCGCGCCATCGTGCCAACGAGCAATGCGAAGACCAGTGCGGGCAGCGCGAATCTCTTCATGGACATCCTCCGTGTGGGTGGCGAGGCTACACTGCGACGGATGTACATCGGATTCAAGTTCGCGCACATCCTCATCGCGATCATCACGCTCGGCACGGGCGCGGCCGTCGGACTCCTCGCGCTCATCTTTGGCGACGATCCGACGCACGGCGAGTTCGTGCTCCGTATGGTTCGACGGCTGTCGTATGTCATCGTGGTTCCCGGATACCTGCTGATGCTCGGCACGGGCATGTGGATGGGACATCTGGCGTCGCTGCTGGATGCCGACTGGACCGAGGCGGCAATGAATCTGTGGGGCGTCGGTGCGTCGTTCATCGCGCTGGCATTGATCGGCGTGCACCGGCGCATCGCGTGGCTGGCGCGCGGCTCCGGCCTGGCCGCCGCATCGGTGGTCCTGCTCATCCTCTATTTCATGGTGTTCAAACCGTAG
>DASTRL010000189.1:0-3023 GCA_035761265.1 Steroidobacteraceae bacterium | reverse complement strand
CGGCGCCGTGCGCGGCCCGCAAGGCGTGGATGCCACGGGGCTGCAAATCGCGGGCGTGCTCGACGATCTGTACTACGCCAACGCGGCACCGGTCGCGCTGGGCCCCAGTTTCAGGAACGGCACGACCACGCTGCGCGTCTGGGCACCCACGGCGCGTGCGATGCAGCTGCAGGTGTTCGCGGATTCGAGCCCGGGGACCCTGGCCGCGAGTTACCCGATGACCCTGGATCCGGCGAGCGGTGTCTGGAGTTACAGCGCTCCGAGCCCCGCGCTCTACGGCAAATACTACCTGTACGAAGCGCAGGTGTTCGTGCGCACCACGAACCGGCTCGAGACCAATGTGGTCACCGATCCCTACTCCGTCTCGCTGGCGCGCAACAGCACGCGCAGTCAGGTGATCTCGCTCGATGACCCCGAACTGCAGCCGCGCGGCTGGCGCGCCTTGCGCAAGCCGCAGCTCGCGGCGCCCGAAGACATCGTGCTCTACGAGCTGCACGTGCGCGATTTCAGCGCCACGGACGAGACCGTGCCCGCCAATCTGCGCGGCACCTTCGCGGCCTTCACGCAGAAGCGCTCGAACGGCATGAAGCACCTGGCGCTGCTCGGCCTCGCGGGCCTCACGCACGTGCACCTGCTGCCGGCCTTCGACTTCGCCACCATCAACGAGGACAAGTCGAGCTGGCAGGCGCCCTCCTTCGACGAGCTCGCCGCCTTCCCAGCCGACTCTGCCGAACAGCAGGCGCGCGTCGCGGCCAATTCAGGTCGCGATGGCTTCAACTGGGGCTACGACCCGCTGCACTACAACGTGCCCGAAGGCAGCTACGCCACGGATCCGGATGGCTCGGAGCGGGTGCTCGAATTCCGGCAGATGGTGCAGTCGCTGAACCAGATCGGACTGCGCGTGGTCATGGACGTGGTCTACAACCACACCAACTCCGCGGGCCAGAACCCGAATTCCATTCTCGACAAGCTGGTGCCGGGCTACTACCACCGCCTGAACGGCGACGGCGTCGTGCTCAATGAAAGCTGCTGCGCCGACACGGCCACCGAGAACTCCATGATGGAGAAGCTCATGGTGGATTCGGTGGTGCAGTGGGCGAAGCAGTACAAGGTGGACGGCTTCCGCTTCGACATCATGGGCTTTCACCTCAAATCCAACCTGCTGAAAGTGCGCGCGGCGCTCGACGCGCTGACGCCGGCGAAGGACGGCGTCGACGGCCGGTCCATCTATCTATATGGCGAGGGCTGGAACTTCGGCGTCATGGCCAACAACGGCCGCGGCGTGAATGCCATCCAGGTGAACATGGCCGGCACCGGCATCGGTACGTTCTCCGATCGCCTCCGCGACGCGGTGCGCGGCGGCGGGCCGTTCTCGCCGCGTCGTGACCAGGGCTTCGCCACCGGTCTCTTCACCGAGCCGAACGGCACGTTCGGCGGATCGCCGGCCGATGAAAAAGCCGCACTGCTGCGCCTCACGGATTTCGTGCGGCTCGGACTTGCCGGCAACCTCGCGAGCTATCCCATCGTCGATGCCAGCGGCACCACCAGGCCGGGCAGTGACGTGGACTATTTCGGCATGCCGGGTGCCTACGGCGCGGACCCGTCCGACACCATCCAGTACATCGGCGTGCACGACGATCCGGACTGGTTCGATGCCATGAATCTGAAACTGAGTCCGCTGGTGCCGCGCGCCGACCGCGCGCGCATGGCGCGGCTCGGCATGGACATCGTCACGCTGTCGCAGGGCATTCCGTTCTTCATGGCCGGCGATGACATGCTGCGTTCCAAGTCCGGCGACCGGAACAGCTATGACTCCGGCGACTGGTTCAATCGCATCGACTGGACGATGAAATCCAACAACTGGGGCGTGGGCCTGCCGCCCGCGAACGGCAACCAGGGCGACTGGAACATCATCGGACCCGCACTCGCGGATCCAAATCTGAAACCCGACGCGAACGACATCGATGGCACCTTTCACCACATGCTGGAGATGCTGCTCATCCGCAAGACCAGCGGCCTGTTCCGGCTGCGCACGGCCGAGGACATCGGGAAGGCCGTGAGCTTCTACAACGTGGGCCCGGACCAGGTGCCGGGATTGATCGTCGAGCGCATCGCCAACACGCAGAAGTCCTGCTTCCCCACGTCGCAGGCCGTGGTCCTGGTGAACGCGACGCCGCAGAAGCAGACCTTCTCGGATGCCGCCTTCAAGCGACAGCCGCTGATCCTGCATCCCGTGCAGGCGCTGTCGCACGATCCGGTGGTGCGCACGTCGAGATTCCAGGCGCAGACCGGGACGTTCACGGTGCCGGCGCGCACCACGGCCGTGTTCGTCGCGCCCTGCCTGGGTTTCAAGTAGCCGGGGAAGCCGCCGCGCAGTGTCTGGCGATGAACTGCGCGTGATCGGGTAGCTGCTGCGCGGCCTGGCCTAACAACCGCCGCAGGTCTCGCAGGTAGCCGGCGCGATCCTCCGGCCGGATCGTCTCGACGAAGGGATGCGTGGCGCGCGGCTCCACGCCCTGCCCCCACAGCACCTGCAGCCAGCTGTTGAGTTGGAACAGATCGTCCGGCGCGCAGAAGATGCTCGCGGTCTCGCGGAACAGCTCGATGCGTTGCCGCAGCGAGTCCGGCGCCGCCATGTTCCGACAGGCATCCCAGAACGGCTCGCCGTGCCGGCCGTTCGCGTAGTAATGCAGGATGATGAAATCGCGGATGTATTCGTACTCCGCGGCCGCGGAGCGATTGAATTCGCGCCGCCGCTCCTCGCTGTCACCGTGGTGCGGGAACAGCAGGATCAGCCGCTGGATGGCCACCTGGATCAGGTGGATCGAGGTCGACTCCAGCGGCTCGAGGAAGCCGCTCGCCAGCCCCATGCAGACCACGTTGCGATTCCAGAACAGCTTGCGCCGGCCGGTGGTGAAGCGGATGGGCCGCGGCTCGGCGAGCGGTTCGGAATCGAGATGGGCCAGCAATTGCTCGCGAGCACGCTCGTCGCTGATGTGCGCCGAGCAGTACACATGCCCGTT
>DASTRL010000188.1:0-58224 GCA_035761265.1 Steroidobacteraceae bacterium | reverse complement strand
GGCCGAGCACCGAGTGGAACAGGTTGTCGTGCGACAGCGGCTCGTGCGCATGGCCACGCAGGCAGTCCAGGTCCACGTCGCTCGCGGTCAACTGCCGCGACAGCCACACCAGCATGGGAACGTGCGTCTGATACTCCGGCGCGATGGCATACGGGATGCCATGCAGGTAAAGCCCATGCTCGCCCAGCGACTCACCGTGATCGGACACGTAGATCATCGCGCTCTCGAAACGGTGCGGATCGTTCGCCAGCGTGCGTATCACGCTCGCGAGCACGTGGTCGGTGTAGAGGATGGCATTGTCATAGGCATTCACCACCTGCTCGCGGCTGCAGTCGCGCAGTTCCGCGGTGGCGCAATCCGGCAGGAAGCGGCGGTATTCGTCCGGATAGCGCCGGAAATACGCAGGGCCATGATTGCCCATCATGTGCAGCACGAAGACGGTGTTGGCCTGCACCTTCGCCAGCTCCTCGCCGAGGCGGCGCACCAGGATCTCGTCGTGACATTCATTGCCGCTGCACAGGTCCGGCGCCAGCTTCGCATCCATCTTCTCGTACTGGATGCCGCTGCCCTGGCAGACTCCCTTGCACCCGGACTGGTTGTCCAGCCACCGCACGGCGAAGCCCGCGTGCGCCAGCACGTTGAGCAGTCCTTCGGAATTGCGGATGCGCTTTTCGTCGTAGTTTTCACGCCCATAGGGTGAAAACATGCAGGGCACCGACACCTCGGTCGAGGTGCCGCAGGAAGTCACGTGGTCGAACGCGGTGACGCCGGCGCGCGCGAGCTCCGGATTGGTTTCGCGCGGATACCCGAGCAACGAGAAATTCGCGGCACGCGCCGTCTCGCCCACCACCAGGACCAGCACGCGCGGCGGCTCCTCGAAGGCGGTCCGGACGAAATGCGCATCGGTGCCGACCAGCTCCCGCGCCACGTGCGCATCCTGCACGCGATGCGCGGACTGCACCGCGAGGCCGTACAGGTAGTTCGCCGGCGTGATCAGGTAGCGTGCCTGCCGATCGTTGCGCATGAACGAGGTCATGTCGCGCGAGATGGCCAGCACGGCCAATGCCGCGAGCACGCAGGCGGCGAGCACGCTGCCGCTGCGGATCAGGAGCGCGCGCAGCACGGGCACGTCTTGCAGCCTCACCCACCAGATGAAGGCCGCCGGCAGCGTGGACCACAGCAGCACCCAGGCGATCATGTGGAAGTTGAGCAGCTCGCCCGCCTCGTGCGCATCGGTCCGCAGCACGTTCTGGATCATCGTCGGGTCGAGCAGCACGGAGAAATTGCGCATGTACCATGCGGCCGCGGCGCTCAGCACCACGATCAGCGTGAGCAGCGGACGCACGACGCGGCGGAATGCGAAAGGTGCGATCAGCGCGAAATGCAGCAACACCAGCGCCGCGAAGCAGCAGGCCACGAAGAACCAGTTGGATGGCTGCGACCAGTCGCGGCCGCGGCCCACGACCGTCCACCACGAGAAGTTCGCGGTCGCCATCAGCCAGGCCACCACGGCCAGCACCAGCGTCTCGATCCGGATCATCGGGCGGAAACGGTTGAGGAGGTTCATCAAAAACTCTTCTTGGTTTCCACCAGGAACTGCACGTTGCTGATCGAGGAATCTCCGTCGAGTGGATAGGCGACGTCGATGTGCAGCACGTTGCCGAGCGCCGAGCGGCTGTTGCCGAGCCGCAGGCCGAAGCCCACGTCACGCAGCAATCCCTGGGACGGTGCGCCCAGCGGATCGCGGCCCCAGGTGGCGCCCATGTCGTAGAAGACGGCCGCGCCGACGTTGAAAAGC
Source organism: Steroidobacteraceae bacterium (assembly GCA_035761265.1). Taxonomy (GTDB): domain Bacteria; phylum Pseudomonadota; class Gammaproteobacteria; order Steroidobacterales; family Steroidobacteraceae; genus CADEED01. Next base: position 56,426 of record DASTRL010000188.1, on the reverse strand, counting down.
TGGAACGGATACCAGCGTGTGAAGAAGCGCTGCTCGGCGGTGAACAGCCAGCGGCCCTCGCCCGCCTGGTAACGCAGCGGATACCCGCGCAGTCCGCTGTCGCCGCCCAGCAGGATCTGCTGGTCGACATCGAGATTCTGCCCGGCCTCCGCCGACAGTCCCATGAACAGCAGGCGGCCCGGTGATTGCCGGAAATAGTAGCGCGCGGCGGCGCCCAGTCTGCCACCGTGAATTTCACCCTGCTCGACGCGCCCGGTCGCGTCGGCATCGAACAGCAGCGTCTGCCGCTCGCTCGCGGCGAGCCCCTTCGACACTCCGCCGCGCAACATGACGGCGTCGCGATCCGATCCCGTCGCGGTGCTCGCGAAGCCGAGCTGCGCGCGCGCGCGCCAGCCGAGCGAGTAGTCCTCGGTCTTCTCGATCTGGTCGCGGTTGCGCGCCGTGCGGAATTCGTTCTGCACCCACTCCGCCCCGATCCAGGGATACGCGAAGCGGCGGTTCTCGGGCAGCAGCAGCGGAACCGTGCCGTCCGGCGACTCCGAAAAGGCGTGATCCTCGAAACTCAGGCCGACCGTGTAGCGTCGCGCCCAGTCGCCGACCAGGCCTTTCGACCAGCCCCAGTACACCGACGCGAGCTTCTCCCGCACCTGGTAGCGATCGACAACCTCACCGAGGTCGTAGCGCGAGTCGTCGCGCAGGTCATCGCTGAGCGCGACGCCCGCGGACCAGCGGCTGTCGAGTGCATAGAACGGATGCTGCAGGCCGAATTGCGCGAAACGGCCGTCGCTGTTGTCCGAGTACCGGGTCGCGAGGTCCCACCACGAGGAGCCGAGTTGCCGGTCGCGGTAGTAGATGGTCTTGGAATCACGGTCGACACCGCTCTCGTAGCCCGCACCGAGCTGCGTGCCCAGGCCGAGGAAGTTGAGATCCTCCACCTGCACGCCGCCGGTGTTCTTGCCGCCCTTGCGGCCGAACGAGATGCCGGGGTTGAGCGTCCATACGTCCTGCGTGGTCACTTCGACGTCGACGACCCCGTCGTGATAGGCCACCGGGCGGATCAGCGCATCGCGCAGGTAACGCGTGTCGCGCAGGATGCGTGCGGATTCTTCCAGCAGGTCGGCGCGGTACGGATCGCCGCTCTTGAAGAGCAGCTGGTCCTCGATGGTGGCTTCGCGCGTGGGAATGTGCAGCCGGTTCGCGACGCGCGTCAGCGAAGTGTCCTCGTCCTGTCGAAAATCGAACAGCTGGCGCTCATCGATCAGGATCTCGCCGATGCGTGTCGCGGCATTCTCGAGCTCGGCGTCGGAGGGCACACCGGACACGTGTTGCGGCTCGGGCGGCGGGGTGCGCGCATCGACGCTCGGCAGGATGCGGGCGGTTGCCATCTGCATCACGCCCGACAAGGCGAGACCCAGAAAAGTTCCCAGAGAATTCGAAAGCTTACGCCCCACGATGCGCGGTTAGACGTCACCGCGCCACGCATCCCGTCGGAGCTCAGTTGCGTTCCCGCCAGCGGTAGGAAAAACCCAGGTTTACGATGGTGGGCAGCCAGTGACCGGTGTCCGATTCCAGGGAGCCGTTCCCGACCGACTTCAAGATGGCGCAGCAATCGTTGGCACGGTTGGTGGCATTGGTCACCTCGAACACGGTGCTGAATTCTCCGCGCGCGGAAGGCCACACATAGCTGGCACGCAGGTCGAGCGTATAGAAGTCACCCCAGCGCGAGCGATTGCGTCCGCCAAGCACGAGCGGCACGTCGACGGCCGCGGCCAGTGGCCCGGCCAGGATCAGCCCGGTCCGTGGCCAGCCCCGATGCCAGGCACCGAACACCGACAGGTTCAGCCGCGAGCCCTGCCAGCCCGCGCCGGCCGTCAGCGCCAGCGACTGGTCCCAACTGCGCAGCACGTCGTGCAACTCACCGCCGGCGCGGATGTCGTCCGCGACGCGTGCCCAGCTCAGCGTGCTCCATCCCGCCAGCCGACTGGAAAACTCGCGACGGAAATTCAGCTCGAGCCCGGAGGCTTCCGATTCCTTCGGCGTGATGCGGATGCGATCCGGAGCGAGGTCCGGTGTCAGGGACAGCGGATCGAGCTGGCTGTCGAAATAGGGTGACACGGTGGTCCAGCGTTTGCTGTATGCCTCGACGCCCCAGCGCGTCGCCGCGGAGGGCTCCCAGGTGACCCCAAGAATGGTGTGCACGGAGATCTGCGCCGCATCCGCCTCGGGCTGTGCTTCCTCCGCGCGCCATTCTTCGACGTGCTGTGCCTGCGCGAACCGTCCGACCGAGGCGTAGATGCGCAGCCGGTCATCGACGTCGTAACGCAGATTGAGCCGCGGGCTGATCTGCGAGTGATCCCCGCCCAGGTTGTAGTGCTGGCCGTCGAGCCTCAGGCCGAGCTCGGCTTCGAAGTTCTTCCATCGCTGGCGCTCGGCCGCGTGCAGGGCGTAGGTGAGCACTTCCGGGCGCGCGGCGAAATCGAGGTCGTTGCGGAGCGGGCGTGCGAATGCGGTGGCCACCCCCGGTGCGTACTCGGCGCGGCGGCTGTAGGTGTATTCGGCGCGCGATGCCGCCATCTCGGCGCCCAGTGTCCAGGTGACGGAATCCCGCGGCTCGTAGGTCCAGAGGTTGGTCAGCTCGAAGCGGTCGAACGACGTGTCGTCATCGAGCGTGCCCGTGGCGACGCCCGGCTCGGCCAACAGTCCCGAGCGGTGCCGTTCCGAGGCGGTGAGCACCGCCGTGGCACGCGTGCGCAGCGTGTCGCTGAACTCGTGATCGCGCGCCAGCCAGATGTACTCGTCGCGATAGCGCGCATCGGCGATCTCCTCGTCGTCCTTCTGGCCGAGCTCGATGCGATCGTCGAGCAGCAGCCAGCCGAGCGTCCACGCGCCATGCTCGGTGTGATAGCGCACGCGGCCAAGCGAGTCGCTGAACTGCGGCTGCCCGAAGCCATCCTCCACCGGATCGAGCAGGTCGAGCGTGCTGCGCCGTATGGCGAGCAGCCAGTCGGCCGGCCAGCGCTCGCTGCGCCCGAGCGACGACAACCCCGCGGAGATCATGCTGATCGCCGCGCGGTTCTCGTAGCCGGAGTCGACCTGCGGTGGAGTGACGTCGATGACGCCGCCCGAACGCGTGCCGTAGCGCACCGGGAAGCCGCCGCTGAACACTTCGATGCGTTCCACGGCCGCCGGATCGATGGCGCTGATCAGGCTCTGGTAGTTCTTGAGGTGGAAGGGATCGAGCAGCGTGATGCCGTCGTAGCGCACCAGCACGTCGTCGGCCAGCGAACCGCGGATGTAGGGTCGCCCGGAAAGATTGCTCGCAAGACCTGGCAGGGACTTCAGCGCGCGCAGCGCATCGTCGTGGCTGCCGGGCACCGCGTCGATGTCATCGCCGGAGAGCGCACGCGGCGCGGCCACCGTGCGTGTTTCGATGGAATAGCGGCTGGCGTAGACGGAAATCTCCTGCAGCGGTTCTTCGGCGGCCGCGGCCGGAACGGGCGGCGGCGCCGCGCGCACCACGACATATTTCTGCGGCGCCAGCGGCTCGAGCTTGAGGCCATTCGCCGCCAGCGCATCCGTCGCGGCCTCGAGCGGCGTGCGACCCGGTCGCGGCGCCGGGGCGCGCATCTGCGGCGGCACCAGCTCGGAACTGTAGATGACGTCGATGCCCTGCGCCTGCAGCACGCGCAGCAGACTATCTACCGAGATCGCGGCGGGATCTTCGGCGGGCACGGCGGCGGCGCGCGGTGCGCACGGCGCGAAACACAGGAGCAGCGTCAGACTAAGTGCGTGGCGGCGGGGATCCACCCACGAAGCTTACCCGGATCGCGCCGTCGGGTAGCTCGAAACGCAACGAGGTCGATGCCATCACGGCCTTCAACGCCTGCAGCGGCGCCAGGCCGCGCACGCTGCCATGCATGCGGATGGCAGCCACCTGGCGGCGAGTATTGTCATCCGCGTAGACGATCTGCCGCCCGGTTTCTCGCGCCACCCAGCCGAGGAATTCGCCGAGCGGCCGGTCTTCGATGTCGATCTCGGGCGCCATCGCGTCGATCCACATCCAGTGCTCGCCGGAGGATGCGATGGCGCTGCGGCTGACATGCGAGTCGCGGCCGATGAGCACTTCCGTGCCGGCGGGCACGGTCGAATCGCCGTCGACACCGTGCCATTGCACGCGGCCTTCGCGCACGCGCAGGCGCGTGGCGCCATCCTTCACGGCGATCGAGAACTGCGTGCCCACGTGCCGGAATTCGCCGGCGCCGGTGATGGCGGTGAAGCTCGCGCTGGCATGCTGGCCCGGCGGAATGTCGACGTAGATCTCGCCACGGCCGAGGCGCACGGAGTCCTGCGACATCACCTCGAACCTGGTATCCGGCGCGACTCGCACGTTGCCGCCACCGTGCAGCGCCAGCAGGGTTGCGCCGCGCGCGATGAATTGCGAACCGGCACGCAGCTCGGCGCCGATACCGACCGGCGTGTCGCGCCACAGCGTGTGCAGCTCAACGACGCCGGAGCCTTCCGCGCGCGCCAGCCGCGCCACGGCGGCGCCGCCTGATGTGGCATCGCGGCCCCACAGCTGCCACGCGCCGAAGCCCGCGATCAGCAGAATGGTGGCGGCCGCTGCGTGTGGGATCCAGCTTCGACGCCGCGGCCCGACCTGCGCGCGCCATTCCGCTTCGGTGGCGCGGCGGATGCGCGCCAGCGCCTCGGGCGACAACGCGGTCACGTGCAGGTTTTCACGCAGCACCTTCTCGTCGTCGGCGTTGCTCATGTTCCTTCCTCGACGTCGGCCGCGCTCTGCCATTCCGCGCGGAACGCCTGTCGGGCGCGCACCAGCTGCGATTCGGCGGCGCTTTCCGATACCTGCAGCACGCGCGCGATCTCCGGCACCGTGAGGTCGTCGCCGAAGCGCAGCTCGAGTATGCGTGCGTAGTGTGGCGGCAGGCGGTTGATGGCACGACGCACGGCGCCGCGCTCGGAATCCGCCGCGCATTCATCCAGCGGGTCGCGGAAATCCGTGAGCTGCACCACCTTGGCCGACTGCCTGTCTTCCTGCAGCTGCTCGATGCTTTGAGTCTGAGGCTGGCGCGCGGCCTTGCGGCGCGCGTCGATCAGCTGGTTGCGGCAGATCTGGCACAGCCAGGTGAACAGCGTCGAGCCGCCACGAAAATTTGCCAGGCTGCGCATCGCGTTGATCATGGTCATCTGCACGACGTCTTCGATGGCCGCGGCATCGAGCGCACTGCGGCGTGCGGCGAAGGCGCCGAGGCGCCCCGCGAATGCGTCGAAGAATTCATCGAAGGCCCGCTGCTCGCCACGGCGCATCCGATCAATGAGTTGCTGTTCGTCCACACCCGGCCTTAGACGTCGTCTGGAAGTGAAGCCCGTTGCTCCGCCCGGCGAAGGATTTTGCGCCTCACGGACGTCTAATCCCACAGCCAAACCATGCACCCACCTGAATGACAGAATTCGCCGGCGCCGACGCCGCAACCGCTGGCAGCGCCGTCGCCCCGGCGACCGCGCCTGTCCGGGACAATTTCCGCAGCACGCACCTGTGGTGGCCACTGGCGCTGTTCCTCGCGGCGTTCGGTCTGATCGAAGCGCTGGGGCTGGATCGGCGCATTGCGCATGCGCTGTTCTTCGATTCCGCGACTCACGCCTGGCTGGGCGGCGGCGCCGGAGATGCGTGGGCGCGCCGCCTCATCCACAACGACGGGCGCTGGCTGGTACGGGGCGTAGCGGCCGCCGCGCTGGTTGGCTGGCTCGCATCGCTCCTGGTGCCGCGGGCGCGGCAGTGGCGCCGATCCGCGGGATTCGTCCTGCTGTCGATGGTGGCCGCGGTGGGTCTGGTCGGCGGCCTCAAATCCGTGACCAATGTCGATTGCCCGTGGGACCTCGCCGAGTTCGGCGGCAGCCGGCCGTACGTGACTCTGTTTGGTGACCGCCCGGACGCGCTGCCGCGCGCGCAATGCTTCCCGGGCGCGCACTCCTCGTCGGGCTTCGCACTGCTGTGCTTCTACTTCCTGTGGCGCGATCGTTCGCGGCGCGCCGCGCGGCTGGCGCTGCTGGCAGCCTTGCTGGTCGGTACACTTTTCACGGTGGGGCAGGAGGCGCGCGGGGCGCATTTCCTGTCACACGATCTCACCAGCGCCGCCATCGTCTGGTTCGTGCAGCTCGGGCTCTACGTCTGGCTGCTGAAACCCCGTGCCGCCGCGCCGACACCGATCCGGGCAGACACGGCCTAGAGATACAGGCGGGCCAGCGAAAACGCCACCATGCCGAACGCCAGGCAGCCGAGGATGTTGCGCGAGAAGCAGAGCCAGATGCCCGAGACGAGCACGCCGACGAGCCGGGGATTCAGCAGCGAGAAGTCCGCGTATTCCCTCCCATGCATCAGCACGTCCGGCACGACGATGGCTGTCAACGTGCATACCGGCGCGTAGCGCAAGGCCACCTCGATGCGGTGATTGAGCCGCGCACGGCCACCGGCGAGCAGGAACGAGGTGCGCGTGACGAAGGTCGAGAGCGCGAGCCCGACGATCACGACGGCAAGCGCGATCCCTTCGACGGGCGGATTCATGCGGCCTCCGCCTCGGGCCTGCGCCACGCATCCGCGAGCGAGGCCGCGACGATGCCGGCGATCGCCGCCACGAACAGGCCGAGCCGGTACGGCAGCGGGTGCGCAAGCAGCGCGACCACACCGGCGGTCAGCGCACCCACGAATGCCGGGCGTGCGTTCAGCGCCGGCCCGACCAGCGCCACCAGCGCCAGGGTGCCCGTGAACTCCAGTCCCCAATCCGTGGGCACGTGGCTCGCGGCGACGATGCCCGTGATGGCGCAGGCCTGCCAGGTGATCCAGTTCGCCGAGCACACGCCGGCGAACCAGGCGTCGCGGTGCCTGGCGGGCAGCCAGGCTTCCTGCGCGGCGCGCATGAACAGCGTGAAGGTGAAGTCCGTCATGAAGAAGCCGATGGCGGCGCGTTTGCGCAGCGGCTGGTCCGCGAACCACGGGCGCAGCGCGGCGCTGTAGATGACGAAACGCAGGTTGGTGATGAGGCCGGTGGCGACGATCACCCACAGCGGCATGCCGGTTGCAATCAGCGGCAACGCGGCGAGCTGGGCGGAACCGGCGTAGACGGTGAGCGACATGAAGGCAGCCCATGGTGCCGTGAGTCCGCCCTTCACCATCGCCACACCGCTCACCAGTCCCCAGGCCGCGGACCCGGGCAGCGATGGCAGGATGGCGCGGCGCCCGGCGCCGAATGCCGCGCGCCGTTGCGGATCGGCGCGGATCACCAGCTACCGGTGTTGGCCATCGATACCCAGGGCTCGCGTGGCGGCAGCGCGCCATCCTTCTGCAGTAGTTCGATGGAGATGTTGTCCGGCGAACGTACGAACGCCATGCGTCCATCGCGCGGCGGCCGGTTGATGGTCACGCCGTGCCTCTGCAGACGCTCGCAGGCAGCGTAGATGTCATCGACCGCGTAGGCGAGATGCCCGAAGTTGCGACCACCGGTGTACTGCTCAGGCTCCCAATTGTGCGTGAGCTCCACCTGTGCGGTGGAATCCCCCGGCGCCGCCAGGAAGATCAACGTGAACTTGCCTTGCGGATAGTCCTTGCGTGACAGCACTTCCAGTCCGAGCGCATCGCAATAGAACCGCAAAGACGCTTCGACGTCGCTGACGCGCACCATGGTGTGCAGGTATTTCATGCGGCGCCCGCCTGTCAGAACATTTCGGAGGCGCCAGGCGGCTTCACGTCCACCTTCTTGCGCGACGGGATCCAGTCGCCGGTGATCATGGCCTCGTAGGGCTGACCGGGGCCGACCATCGGGTAGACGCCCGCGTCGGGATCGATGATGACCTCGAGGAACGCCGCGCCCTGGAATGCCAGGAATTCGGCGACCACGCGCGGCACGTCGGCCTTCTTGTCGAGCCGCACGGCGTACTTGTAGCCGTCGGCCTGCGCGGCCTTGATGAAATCCTTGGTGTGCAGCGTCTTCTCGGAGGCGGACAGGCGGCCCTTGTGGAACAGCTTCTGCCACTGCTTCACCATGCCATCGCCGTTGTTGTTCAGCACGACGATCTTCACCGGCAGGTTGTAGGTCGTGACCGTTTCCATCTCGCCGATGTTCATGCGCACCGACGCGTCGCCGTCGATGTCGATGACCAGCTTGCCGGGATTGGCGAACTGCGCGCCGATCGCGGCGGGCAGGCCGAAGCCCATGGTGCCCATCGACCCGGAGGTGAGCCACAGCCGCGGGCGCTTGAAATCGAAGTACTGCGCCGACCACATCTGGTGCTGGCCGACGCCCGTCGAGATGATGGCCTCTCCTTTCGTGATGCGGTTGATCTCCTCGATCACGTAGTAAGGCTGGATGAGCTCGCTGTCGCGGTCATAGTTCATCGCGTACTTCTGCTTGAGGTCCGCGAGGTAGGCCAGCCACTTCGAACGATCGCGCTGGAAGCCGGCGCGCAAGCCGTGGTTGGTGAGCATGCGCAGTGCCTCGGGCAGCAGCCCGACGTGGCTCCACTGCACGCGCTTCACCTTGTTGATCTCGGCGCGGTCGATGTCGAAATGCGCGATGGCCCTGGCGCCCGGCGCGAACTTCGCCGGCATGCCCGCGACGCGATCGTCGAAGCGCGCGCCGATGGTGATCAGGAAATCGCAGTCGTCCACCGCGTAGTTGGCGAAGGCGGCGCCGTGCATGCCCAGCATGCGCATCGACAGGGCGCTCGTGGTGTCCATCGCGCCGATACCCATCAGCGTGGTGACCACGGGGATGTCGAACGCCTGCGCGAAATCGCGCAGCTCCTGCGCCGCGTTGCCGGCGATCACGCCGCCACCGGCGTAGATCAGCGGGCGCTGCGACACGCCCAGCATCTCGAAGAAGTGGTTGGCCTCGGTGCCGTCGATGATGTCGGTGGTCAGGATCTCCAGGCGCCGTCGATAGCCGGGCATGGGCAGCGTGCCCGAGCCCTTGAACTCGCCCGACCAGTTCTGCACGTCCTTCGGGATGTCGATGACCACCGGGCCGGGTCGGCCGGTGCGCGCGATCTCGAACGCGGTGCGCACCGTGGCCTCCAACTTCTCAGGATCGGTGACCAGGAAGATGTGCTTGGCCACCGAGCCCATGATCGACGGCACCGGCGCTTCCTGGAATGCATCCGTGCCGATGGCGCTGCGCGGCACCTGACCGCAGATGACAACGATGGGAACCGAGTCCGCCAACGAATCGCGGATCGGCGTGACGGTGTTCGTGGCGCCGGGACCCGAGGTGACGATGCACACGCCGACGCGGCCGCTGGCGCGCGCATAGCCCGCCGCCATGAAGCCGGCGCCCTGCTCGTTGGCCGGCACGATGAGCGGCATCTGCGGCTCGCCGCGCGCCTTGCGCTCCTCGTTGAAACAGAACACCGCATCGTAGGTAGGCAGGATGGCGCCACCTGAGTACCCGAAAATCGTCGCCACACCCTCGTCCGCGAGTACCTGCACGATCATTTCCGCGCCGGTCATCTTCCTGCCGGCGAGCGGATGCTGGATGGTGGGCGCGGCTGGCCTGGCGGGCGCCGGCAAGTCGCGGATACTCGTTGATTTATTGGGAGGATTTGCCATAGGGATGGGGCGAGCCTAGCAGTTTGCAGGCAGGTCTTAAACCGCTATTCTGGCCGCCGTTTCGACTCTCGAAGGGCCGTCCCGGGAATCCCGCCACGCATGCGTCATATCATCGCCATCCACCTGCAGAACGAGGCCGGAGCCCTCACCCGCGTCACGGGCCTGTTCTCCACCCGCGGCTACAACATCGAGTCGCTGTCGGTCGCGGCCACGGACGACCCCTCGGTATCGCGCGTCACGCTCACGACGCAGGGCGCGGACGGCGTGATCCTGCAGATCGTCAACCAGCTCAACAAGCTGATCGACGTGGTGGCGGTCGAGGATCTGACGCGCGGCGAACACATCGAGCGCGAGCTCGCCGTGCTCAAGCTGCACGTCGAGCCGCAGCTCATCGATTCGGTGCGCGGCTACGTGGTGCGCGCCGGCGGACGCGTGCTCGCGCCTTCGCCCGAAAGCTTCGTGGTCGAGCTCACGGCCTCGGAGGCCGAGATCAACAAGTTCGTCAGCGACCTTGGCGAACGCACCGAGATCATCGAAGTGGTGCGCTCCGGCGCGCTGGCCGTCGGGCGCAGTGCCCGCGCGCTGCACGTCGTACGCTGACCCAGCGAATTCGCCCGCGGTTCAGGCACTTCCGGGAGCTCCACGCCTTACTACTAGATCTCTAGTTGACAAACGATCCGCGGACGGCGCTTACTACTAGACATCTAGTAGTGAGGCGCTCATGGCCAATGACATCCATCTGACCGACCGCGAAGCCGACGTGATGCAGGTGCTGTGGGACCAGGGCCCGTCCGTGGTCAACGAGGTCAGGGACAGGCTGCACGATGACCTTGCCTATACCACCGTGCTGACCATTCTGCGCACGCTGGAACAGAAGGGATACGTCAGGCACGAGGAAGAAGGCCGCGTGCATCGCTACTTCGCGGCGGTCAGGGAACAGGCCGCGCGCAAGAGCGCGCTGCAGCACCTCACCGGAAAGCTCTTCAAGGGATCGGCCGAACTGTTGTTCACGCATCTCGTGTCCGATCAGAAGCTGTCGAAGGACCAGATCCGGCGCATGCGCGACATGCTGGCCGAGGGCGCCAAGAAGGACGCCAGGCAGGAGAAGTGAATGTTCGCCTGGATGCTGTACGTCATCATGGTCACGGCGCTGCTCTCAGTGGGCGCCTACGTCGCCGAGCGCGCCACGCGCCTCGAGCGCGCACGCTCTCGCTGGATCTGGATCACCGCCATCGTCGCTTCGCTGGCGTTGCCCACCATCGTCTCGTCGGTCTCGGTGCAGCTGCCCAGCGTCATGACACCGGCGGCCCAGAGGATGGTCGCGCTGCGCGACACCACGACGCAGGTGCTCTCGCCGGTGATGTGGCTCTCGGGCAGCGCGGCCGAGCCGGGTGGCTGGCGCAACTACGATGCGCTTCTGACTGCGCTGTGGCGCGCGGCCTCGTTCGCGATGCTGGGCGCGCTGGTCGCGAGCGGCATCGCGTTGGCGGTGCGCAAGCGCCACTGGCGCACCGACACGGTCTCGGGCGCGCAGGTCTACGTCACGAAGGGGGTGGGACCCGCCGTCGTGGGCCTGCTGCGCCCGCGCATCGTCGTGCCGGCCTGGGTCACCATGGCGCTGCCGCGCGACCAGGCCGCCATCATCGCGCACGAGCAATCCCATCTGAAGGCGGGCGATCCGCAATTGTTCACGCTGGCGCTCGCACTGCTGGTCTTCATGCCCTGGAACCTGCCGCTGTGGTGGCAGCTGCGCCGCCTGCGCTACGCGATCGAGGTCGATTGCGATGCGCGCGTGCTCGCGGGCGGCATCGATCCCACGCACTACGGAGAGACGCTGATCTCCGTGGGTGAACGCCAATCGGCCTACATCGGCGCGGTCGCGGCGATGTCGGAATCCAAATCATTTCTCGAGGAGAGGATACGAATCATGATCAGCAAACCCGTCAAATGGCGGCGCGTGGCTGTGGTCACGCTGGCCGCGATCTCGCTGACACTGACGGCGCTGGCCGCACAGGTCAGCCCGCCCAACATGCACGGCGCCGCGAGCGTCGAGCCCACGGAGAAGCAGGGAGCCGCGCCCGAAAAATCCCCGGAGCGCGTGGCCATCAAACTACCGGCGGCCACGCTCGACAAGTACGTCGGCACCTACAAGCTCAGCGAGCAGATCTTCCTCGACGTGAAGCGCAATGGCGAAAGGCTCCTCGCCAGGCTCACCGGGCAACCTGAATTCGAGATATTCCCGGAACGTGACGGCTACTTCTTCTGGAAGGTGGTCAACGCGCAGCTGGAGTTCTCGAATGACGGCACGGGCTCTGCCGTGCTGCATCAGAACGGCCGCGACATGCCACTGGCGAAAGTGCCCTCGTCCGAGTCCGAGCAGGCGCAGGCGGCGCTCGACGAGCGGATTGCCAACAAGACGGCGTCTCCCGGCACGGAAGCGGCGTTGAAACACCATTTCCAGGCACTCGCGGCCGGAAGCATCGACTATGACCGGATGGAGCCGGCGCTCGCAGACGCCTATCGCCGACAGGAAGCGCAGGCCAGGTCTCTCCGTGACCAGCTCGGCGCGGTGAAGTCGATCCAGTTTGTCGGCGTCGGCAAGATGGGCTGGGACATCTATGACGTCACTTTCGAGAACGGGACACTGCAGTACCGGATCATTTTGGCCGACAACGGCAAGATGTCGGGACTGATGGCCACGTCCCTGCCCTGAGAGATCTCCCTGGCTGCCGGCTTCGCGAGAGGCCGGCTGCTTCCCTTTCGTCTCCAGTATGCTCGCGGCATGCGCGTGAGAATCACCGGCTGGTGCCTGCTCCTGCTGTTGCCGATTTCGGGACTTGCCTCTGACAACTGGGCGCCGGGGAAGAAACTCGATGCCTGGTTCGATGCTCTCGCGGCGCAGGGGCGCGTCAACGGCAGCATCGCCATCTCCGAGAACGGCCGGATGCGCTACCAACGGTCGCTGGGCTTCGCGCGCATCGAGAACGGCGTTGCGCAGCCCGCGGATGCCGGGACTCGCTACCGCATCGGCTCGGTATCCCGACTCGTCACCGCCGTACTGACCCTGCAGCTGGCCGAGACCGCCAGCATCACGCTCGATACTCCGGTGGCCGAGTTCTACCCCGATCTGCCGAACGCGCTGGCCATCACGTATCGCGACCTGCTGCAGGAACGCAGCGGCCTCGCCGACTATTTCGACGCGCCCGACTTCCCGGCATGGCGCACGCAGCCGCGGACCCACGGCCAACTGCTTGCCGCCATCATCGCGCCGGGCCCGACGTTCGAGCCGCGCGAGCGCACCGAATACAGTCACAGCAATGCGTTGCTGCTGGGATTCATGATCGAGAAGGTGCGCGGTCGCCCGTATGGCGAGATCCTGTCGCGAGGCATCGAAAGACTCGGCCTGGTGCGCACGTATTTCGCCGGCACGCAGGTCTCCAGCCTGGAGAGTCTTGCGTACGAGGCCACGGCCACGAGCTGGGTGGCGATTCCGCCGAGCGATCCGTCCGTGCTCGGCGGCGCGGCTGGCGTGGTTTCGAATGCGGGTGACCTCGTACAGTTGATGGATGCGTTGTTCGCCGGAAAACTCGTGAGCGCGCAGAGCCTCGACACCCTGCGCAATCCCGACGCGCCCATCGCGCTGCTGCCGAAGCGAATCTCGGGCGAGCCGGGTACGGGCCTGGAAGGCGGCGGCGATGGGTTCAGCGCCGCGGTGTACCACTTTCCGGAGCGCCGGCTGTCCATCGCCATCACGAGCAATGCGACGACGATACCGGTTGGCGAGATCATCGGGCAGGCGATGTCCATCCTGCCGCGCGGCCGCAGGTCTCATGGTCAGGCCGGCAGTATTACCGACGCACCGGTGGTCCTGCGGGCTTCCAGGTCGCGGTGAGCCTGCGCGGCATCTGCCAAAGCATAGCGCTGGTCGATGCGCACGCGGATCCATTTCTTGCGCAGTGCGGCGAAGGTCTCGCGCGCCATGGAATCGAGATCGGCGCGTTCGGCCGTGTAGTCGAACAACGTGGGCCGCGTGATGTACAGCGAGCCGCGCTTCACCAGCTCCGCGGTCGAGAACGGCGGTACCGGTCCCGATGCGTTGCCATAGCTCACCATGAGCCCGCGTTTGCGCAGCGAGTCGAGCGATTCGACGAACGTGTCCTTGCCGACACCGTCGTACACCACGTGCGCGCCCGCGCCTTTCGAAATCCTCTTCACGCTCCCGGCGACCGCATCCCGGCCGCGGATCAGCACGTGGCGACAGCCGTTGCGCTTCGCGAGCTGCGCCTTCTCCTCGCTGCCGACCACGCCGATGACCACGGCCCCCAGCGCCTTGGCCCACTGCGAAAGCAAGGTGCCGACGCCGCCCGCGGCGGCGTGCACGACGATGAAATCGCCGCGCTTCACGCGGTATGTATGCCGGAGTAGATAGCAGGCCGTGAGGCCCTTCAGCATGAGCACGGCGGCCTGCTCGTCGGTGATGCCGGCGGGAATCTTCACGACGCGGAACGCGGGCACGTTGCGCACCTCGGCATACGAGCCGGGCACACCGATCACATAGGCCACGCGATCGCCGATGCGAAAGCCGCGCACCCCGCGACCCACGACGCGGATGACGCCGGCGGCCTCGCGACCGAGGCCGCCGGGCATGACCTTCTGCGGGTACAGCCCGCTGCGGTCGTAGACGTCGATGAAATTGACGCCTATTGCCGCGTGCTGCACCTGGACCTCGCCGTCGGCGGGTGCGCCGACGTCGATGTCCTCGAGCCGCATCACCTCCGGGCCACCCGTCTCATGAATCCGAATGGCACGCGGCATGATGCGACTCCTCGGAAAACTACAGGAGAGAGTACCCGCGCTCGCCGTGCTCGGCGAGATCGAGGCCTTCGGTCTCCTTCTCTTCCGACACGCGCAGTTTGAACACCGCTGAGGTGAGCTTGAGGATCACCCAGGTGACCGCCGCGCACCAGGCGATCGCGGCGACGACCCCCAGCGCCTGCACGCCCACCTGCGCGCCGATGCCCGACTGCACCGGAAAACCGGTGCCGCCCAGCGACGCCGCGCCGAACACGCCGGTCAGGAGCGTGCCGATGACGCCGCCGACACCGTGCACCGGCGACACGTCGAGCGAATCGTCGATCTCGAGCTTGCGCTTGAGGAATTGCGTCGCGAAGAAGCACACCGTGCCGGCGGCGAGTCCGATCACCACGGCGCCGAGCGGACCGACGAAGCCCGACGCGGGCGTGATCGTGCCGAGACCCGCGACCATGCCGGTGACGATGCCCAGCGTCGAAGGCTTACCGTACTTCTTCCATTCGATGAACATCCACGCAAGCGCGCCCGATGCCGCGCCCATGTGCGTGGCGAGCATCGCCATGCCCGCGGAGCCGTTGGCCGCGAGCGCGCTGCCCGCATTGAAGCCGAACCAGCCCACCCACAGCATGCCGGCGCCCGCCATCGTGAGCGGCAGGCTGTGCGGCGTCATCGCCGTGTGCGGGAAGCCGCGCCGCGGCTTCAGCACCAGCGCGCAGACCAGCGCGGAGACGCCCGCGCTCACGTGCACCACGATGCCGCCGGCGAAATCCATGATGCCGCGCTTGGCGAGCCAGCCGCCGCCCCACACCCAGTGCGCCAGCGGCACGTACACGAGCAGCAGCCACAGCACCGTGAAGCACAGCACCGCCGAGAAACGCATGCGTTCGGCGAACCCGCCGATGACCAGCGCCGGCGTGATGATGGCGAAGGTCATCTGGAACATGAAGAACACGGTCTCGGGAATGCTGCCCGAGAGGGCCTCGCGCGACACACCCAGCATGAAGGCGCGCTCCAGGCCGCCGATTAACGCCTGCGCGTCACCGCCGTCGGTGAACACCAGCGAATAGCCCACCGCCAGCCACAGCAGCGAGACGACGCCGGTGATCGCGAAACACTGCATGAGGATGGACAGCACGTTCTTGGCGCGCACCAGTCCCGCGTAGAACAGCGCGAGTCCGGGCAGCGTCATGAACAGCACCAGCGCGGTCGCGGCGATGATCCATGCCGTGTCGCCGGTGTCGATGGAAGGAGGCGCCGCCTCGGCGGATTGGGCCAGCGCGAACAACGGGCACAGCAGCAAGCCGAGTGCCGCCGGCACCCGGTAATTGGAGACACGCATTTTTTCGAACCCCTCGTCAGGCGGCCGGAAGCGCCGCAGTCTTGTTAGCGGCTCGCGCCGCACTGTGTTACTTCAGCCCGCTCGCTCGTTCCACAGGCATGCTGGTGGTTTGGTGCCCACGCTTGTTAGTAGACGACCCGCGACCGGAAGGGGTGCGGGCCGTCGTGCATGCAGCTGAAGAACTTTCTGCCGGGCCTTACAGGGCAGAGTTGTCCGTTTCACCCGTACGGATGCGGATGACACGGTCGATGTCGGTGATGAAGATCTTGCCGTCGCCCACCTTGCCGGTCTTTGCGGCCTTGAGGATGGCTTCGACGACTTGATCGACGAGGTCGCTGCGCACGGCCACTTCGATCTTGGTCTTCGGGACGAAGTCGACGACGTATTCGGCGCCACGGTACAACTCGGTGTGACCGCGCTGGCGACCGAATCCCTTCACCTCCGTCACCGTCATGCCAGAGACACCAATCTCGGACAGCGCCGCGCGGACGTCGTCGAGCTTGAAAGGCTTGATGATGGCGGTGACCAATTTCATTTCTTTTCTCCCAATTCTTTGGTGCCAGTCAGGTGTATGGACGCCGACATCGGCGAGCCCTGATTGCAGTGCAGCTTCCGTGCCAGTATCCCCAAAGCCCGATTTAGCGGCAATTTCGCAAACGGGCCGCCGATCGAGGGAATGCCCGGCACCAATTTAGCGCGACCCTGCTGCTTCTGCCCAGGAATGGTGCATTCACGTCACTCTTATTAATGTGTCGGCGAGAGTCGGACCACGATCTTGCCCACGAATTGCCCCGAGCGGAGCTGCTCGAGCGCCGCGTCGAGCTGGTCGAGCTCATACACCTTCTCGACCACGGGCTTCACGTGGTGCCGCGTCATGAAGTCCTGCATTTCCCGCAGCCGCACCCGCGGTCCGACCAGCACGCCGACGGCGCGCGCACCCTTGTCCAGCAAGGTGAGCGCGGAGAACTGCCCGCCGTAACCCGTGATACCCCCGATGATGGCCAGCGTGCCCGCCTCGGCCAGGCATTTTTCCGACTGGGCCAGGGTGCCCTTGCCGCCCACTTCGACGATGACGTCGGCACCGTGGCCGTCCGTGAGCTCGAGTACCTTCGCGCCCCACTCGGGGGTGGTGCGGTAGTTGATAGTCTGGCTCGCGCCGAGCTCGCGCGCCCGCGTCAGCTTGTCGTCCGATCCGCTGGTCACGATCACCGTGGCGCCGGCGGCGTGCGCCAGCTGCAGTGCGAAGGTGGAGACACCGCCCGTACCCTGGATGAGCACGATTTTTCCGGGCGCCGCGCGGCCTTCGGTGATCACCGCGCTGTAGGCGGCGAGTCCGGCGGTGGGCAGTGTGGCCGCGTCGACGTCGCTCCAGCCCGAAGGAATGGCCACCAGTGCCGACTCGTCCAGCACGACGTAGTCGCCGAACACGCCATCGATGGATGACCCCACGGCGCCGCGCACGTGTTCGCCGGCCGGCGGTCCGTCGTTCCAGTCGTGGAAATACATGCTGGTGACCCGCTGTCCCACCTTGAACTGCCGCGCCTGCGGCCCGAGCGCTACCACTTCGCCCGCGCCATCCGATGCGGCGATCATTCCCGAGCGATCGCGGCCTTCCGCCTGCGCCAGGTTCTCGATCTCGCCGCGATTCAGCGAAACCGCGCGAATGTGCACCAGCACCTGGCGCGGCCCGGGCTTGGGCACGGGCACCTCGATGGTTTTCAGCCGATAGCCGTTTTCCACCTTGTCGTAAACCACGTGGCGCGTGGTGGGCGGTATGGAGCCGGCATGCGTCGCGGCAGGAACCGGCGCCACGGCGGTCGCCAGACCCAGGGTGGTGAGAGCCCAAACTGTCACGAATCGCGGCATCATTCTCTCCCTCATGTATTCACCCATCGTGATCGTCGGCGCCGGACAGGCCGCGGCGCAAGCCATCGAGACCCTGCGCAAGCGCGGGCACAAGGGCCCCATCGTGCTGATCGGCGACGAGGATCTGCTGCCTTATCAACGTCCGCCGCTGTCCAAGAAGTACCTCGCGGGTTCGATGGAAAAGGACCGCCTCTTGTTCCGCCACGCGGATCACTACGCGCAGCATGCGGTGGACCTGCGGCTCGGGTTTGCGGCCGTGAACCTCGACCCACGCGCGCAGCGCATCGAGATCGCCGACGGATCGCACGTCGAGTACGAGCGGCTGCTGCTGGCCACGGGCAGCAGGCCCCGCCTGCTGCCGGTGCCGGGCGCCGAGCTGGCCGGCGTGTACTACCTGCGCACCGCGGCGGACGTCGACCGCCTGCGCGCCGAAGTGCGGCCGGGACAGCGCGCGGTCATCATCGGTGGCGGATACATCGGCCTGGAGGTCGCCGCCACCTGCCGCGAAGCCGGCGTGTATGTCTCCGTGGTCGAGGCCACGGAGCGCCTCATGGCGCGCGTGGTTTCTCCCGAGGTTTCGCGCTTCTATGCCACCGAGCACGCGAGGCATGGCGTCGACGTGCGGCTCGATTGCCGCGTGCTGGAACTCCTGCCCGGCCGCGGGCCGGATTCCGGCGCGCAACGCGTTGCCGCCGTGCGCCTCGAGGACGGCAGCGAATTGCCCGCGGATTTCGTGATCATCGCCGTGGGCGTGATGCCGCAGGAGGCGCTGGCGCGCGACGCCGGCCTCGCCTGCGACGACGGCATCGTGATCGACGAATACTGCCGCACCTCGGATGCTTACATCTGGGCAGCGGGTGACTGCACGCGCCAACGCAGCCTGCACTTCGGCCTGCCGGTGCGTCTGGAGTCGGTGGACAATGCCTTCGAGCAGGGCACGAGCGCCGCCCTCAACATGCTCGGGCTGACGACCGTGCACGACAAGGTGCCCTGGTTCTGGTCCGACCAGTTCGACCTCAAGATGGTGATCGTGGGCCTTTCGGCCGGGCACGACCAGGTCGTGGTGCGCGGCGATCCCGCCAGCCGCGCCTTCAGCGTGTGCTATCTCAGGGGCGGCGAGCTGATCGCCATCGAGACCGTGAACCAGAACCGCGACCAGATCGCCGGGCGCAAGATGATCGCCGCGCGGGCGCGGCCGGATCCTGCAAAACTCGCTGACCCGGCGGTGGCGCTGCGCGACGCGTGAACACCCGGCGGCTCGCCGTCGTGAGGCGAGCGGTACGCGGCGCGTTGGTCTATCTATCACCCGTGGCCGCACGACGGCGGCTGGTAGTCCGCCGGCGTCGCCGGAAGGTCGCGGTGGACCTTCAGGTACTCGATGAGTTCATAGCGTTCGTCATCGTTGAGCTCGGGGCCGATCACGCCATCGGGCAGCGGCCGATGATCGGCGAGATGCTTCGCCCACGTGGCCGCGTCCGCCGAGAAGGCATGGCCGGTGTTGTGGTTGCCCTCGATGCCGGTATCCAGCCAGAAGCCCGCGTCCTCGCCATCGGCACCCGGCTGCGTGACGTAGCCCACGTGCACCGGATCGTATTCGCGGCGACCGACGAAGAAGCGCTTGTCGCGCTGCGCGGGCGGCAGCAGCATCTGGTAGAGCGTCGGCACGGAGCCGTTGTGCAGGAACGGTGCGGTGGCCCAGACGCCTTCGAGCGGCCGCGGCTTGTAGCCGGCGATCTGCTGCGGCAGGTCGAGCGCGCCGAAACCCTCCAGGCATTGCTGTGTCGCCGGGTCGATGCCGTGGTCCGCGTAGTAGCGATTCTTGATCAGGATGCCGACCACGTTGAGTGCCAGGCCTTCGGTGAGACTCTTCACGTCGAGCGAGGCGAGCGTGGTCTCGATGTTCTGCGCGCCGACGCGCAGGTCCCACAGCAGGTTCACGACGTGGCAATCGAGCGCGCAGCCTGGCGGATCTTCGGGACGCCAGTCCGCGCTCGGCAGGCGGGGCTGCTCGGCGAGCAGCGCGACGAGCGCGGCGTCGATGGCGCGGAATGCCTCCGCCGGAATCGCCGGTGGCGATGGCGTATCGGGATCCGGATACGCGGCGAGCCGCGCCGGCAGATCCCCCACGGGCAGGCCCGCCTCGCCGCGCAGTCTGATGAGCTCGGTGAGCCGGAAGCGCACGTCGCGCAACAGCGAACGGGTGAGCAGGGGCCGCAGAGCCGCCTGCAGGTCCGTGTTTTGCAGGCCGGTTTTCGACAGGTCGTAGCGCCGCTTCATGAAACCTTCAGCGGCGGCGGGATCGGTGCCGATATGTTTCACCGGAATGACCTCGATGCGCCACGCCAGCTCGTTCGAGGGCTTGAGCGGCGCCACGGCCCGCTGGCGCGACAACTCGGCCACGTATGGGCCGTGGCATTCCTGGCAGTGCCGCTTGAACAGCACCTCGCCGCGCGCCGCCTTGTCCGGGTCGATGGGCCCGAAGATCTCCTCCGGCCAGCGCGGCGGGCGCAGCGACTGCAGCGTGTGTTCGATGCGCACCAGACCGGGAATGTCCACCGAGCTGCGGTACCGCGCCGCGGGCGCGAGCGGCGCGCCGTCCGGGTCGATCAGCGGCGCGACGGCTCCAACGCCGAGCGCCTCGCCGACATTGCGCGCCAGCGGCTGCGCCACCGAGCCGTTGTATTGCACCCAGTCGAACTTCCAGATGTTCCACAGATATGGATAGCTCACCGGCGCGGCGCCCGGCTGGTAGTTAGCCGAGGTCAGGTGGTCGCCGAACGCCGTGTTGCCGATGCGGCCGAGCGCATCGGTGCGGCCGAAGCCCTCGCGCACGGGGTACAGGCCGCGAAGGGGATTGTTCTGCCCGGCGCCGAAGATGGCGCGGATCGAGGCGTGCAGCGAGCTGCGCAGCCGCGCCGCGTCCGCGGGATAGCGGCTCTTCAGCACCCGGCGCGCGAAGCGGTCGAACTTGCCGGGGTCCACCGCCGTGTCGATCAGCGCTGCCAGCAACAGCGGCGCGAAGTTGCCGCGCGAGGTGTCGGTGAAGGCATGCATGGCCGGGCCGCCGTCGATGCGGATGGCGCGCGTCCTGCCGCCGCGCGTGTAGTGGATCTCGCCCGTGTGGCAGGCCGCGCAGGTGATGTCGAGCACGTCCTCGCCGATGTCCGGATCGAGGTGTTTCGTGAATCCGATCGGCAGCTGATCCGGATTCGCCTCGCTCGGCGCCGGGTCGACCAGGAACCGCAGGCGCCGCATGTGCTCCGGCGCCGCGAAACGTTCGCGCGACAGCGGCCGTTCCAAGTTCACGAACCAGTCGTAGCGCAGCGCGCCCGCGGAGGCGCCCTGCGGAATCGAAGTGCCCTGCGCGGTGTAGTAGTACCGCTGCCGCGCCGCCGCGTCCTGGCCCGCGCCCCAGCCCTGGTCGAGCCAAACGTATTCGTCGACGCGTTCCAGCGGCGGGATGCCGTGAACCGGCCACCACACGAACCAGGCGAACGCTGCGGCGAGTGCCCCCAGCCCGAGCACGGCGAGACCCAGGGACCATTTCAGCACTCGACGCATCGCGTTACTCCCTGCGCGAACTATCGCATACTCGAACAAACAACCCAGGCGACAGGACGGCGATTGTGTACCGGCTCACTGACGTTGCAACTGCTTCGAGGCGGACATGGCCGCTGCTCGCCGCGCTAGTTAGCCTCGGAGTGCCGGCCTTCGCGCAGTCCCGCGATGCGCTGATGCTGCCCGACCGCTCGGTGCGCACCGAATCCCTGAGCAGGTCGATCGACCTGCTCGAGGACAGGGACGGCCGGCTCGACATCGAGGCGGTGAGCCGGCCACCGGCGGAATCGGGATTCGTCGCCGGCACTCCCGCCAACACCAACATCGGCTTTTCGCGTTCCGCCTGGTGGGTCCGCCTCACACTGGCGAATCCCGCGAAGCAGGAACGCCTGGTCTACCTGCGCCAGGGTTATCCGCTGATCGATTCGGTGCAGCTGTTCGAACCGCAGGCCGGCGGCGGCTGGCGCCGCGTGTCCACCGGCGATCGCACGCCGTTTGGTACGCGACCGGTGATGCACCGCGATTTCCTGTTTCCGCTGACGTTGCCGCCGGGCAGCTCATCCACCTACTACCTGCGCTATGCCTCGCAGGGACCGGTGGACATCAATCTTTCCCTGCTCGGGCCGGACCAGCTCACCGCGGACGTGGGACGCGAGCAGCTCGCCTACGGCGTGTACTTCGGTTGCGTGCTCATGCTGCTGGTGTGGAGCGGCCTGGTGTTCGTCGCGGTGCGTGACCAGGCCTTCCTCGCATACTTTGCCTACGTCGCGGTGTTCGGCCTCTACATGACGGTCAACACGGGTCTGGCGTTCCAGTTCTTCTGGCCAGACAGTCCGCGGTGGGGCAACGCGGTGCTGCCGCTGCTGCTCAACCTGTCGCTGATCACGGCGCTCGAGTTCTCGACGACCATCCTGCGCGCCCGCGATTACACGCCGCGACTGAACGTGGCGGCGCGCGTGCTGCAAGCCCTGGCGGTACTGGGCATCGCGCTCACACCGGTCGTCGAATACGCAACCCTGATCAAGCCGGTCACTTTCCTGATCTTCATCTCGGTCATCTTCATGATCGCGCTGGGCGGCATCTGCGCGCTCGCCGGCTCGCGACCCGCGCGCTTCTACGTCGTGGCCTGGGGAGCCTTCCTGGCCGGCTCCGTGGTGTTCCTGCTGAAGAACTTCGGCCTGGTGCCGCACACATTCATGAGCCAGCACAGCTGGCAGGTGGGCGCGCTGCTCGAGATGATCCTGCTGTCGATGACGCTCAGCAGCCGCATGAACGAGCTGAAGCACCAGAGTCGGACCGATCCGCTCACGCTGCTCGGCAACCGCCGGCTGTTCGACACGCGGCTGCCGGTCGAATTCGAGAATGCGCGGGCCGCCCGCCGCCCGGTGTCGCTGCTGGTGCTCGACATCGACAACTTCAAGACCTACAACGACCACCATGGCCACACGCTGGGCGACGAGGCCATCAAGATGGTCGGCGGCGTCCTGCGGCGGTTCGCGCGCAAGCCGGTGCTGGCGTGCCGCTACGGCGGCGACGAGTTCTGCGTGATCCTGCCGGACACGGGCGCGGAGGCTGCCGCGACGGTCGCCGAGCGGCTGCGCGCCAACGTGCAGGCGGGCGGCAGCGACGAATCGCGCATCACCGTGAGCGTCGGGTACGCCACGTTCTCCGGAGGCGAATTCCCCTCCGCCGACAAGCTGTTCGATGCGGCGGATGCCGCGCTGTTCTCGGCCAAGGAAGCCGGCCGGAATCGCATTTCCGCGTTCACCGGCCGGCGCCGCGACGACGTGACCGACTCGCTCGCCGCGCTCTAGACCGAGGCCTTCCGGGCCGCGGCGATGGCCTACGGATCGCGCATTGCAATCCCTACTACACATGTCATAGACTCGGCGCCAGTTGTAGTAGGAAACATCATGGTGACCGAACCCAAGTTGAGCGCGCTGGAGCTGCGCATCATGTCCGAGTTCTGGAGCCGCGGAGCCTGCTCGATCCGCGAGATCCACGAAGCCATCGTCAAGCGCGACAAGCCCGCCTACACCACGGTGCAGACCATGGTGTATCGACTGGAAGCCAAGGGCGCGGTGCGCCGCACCAGGAAGATTGGCAATGCGCACGTGTTCGAGGCCACGACCTCGCGCGCCTCGGTTCAGACGCGCTTGCTCAAGGAGCTGCTGGGACTGTTCGGCGGCAGCGCCGGGCCGGTCATGGCGCACCTGGTGGAGATGGGCAAGATCTCGCACGAGGACATCGAAGGCGCGCAGAAGCTGCTCGATGCACACCAGGCCCGGGCCTCGAGGGACAAGGACAAGCACCGATGATCGGCGCCTTGATCGACCACCTGTGGCAATCGACGCTGTTCTGCGCCGCCATCGGGTCGATCGCGCTGCTGTTGCGCGCCAACTCCGCGGCGGTACGCCACTGGCTGTGGATGCTGGCTTCGCTCAAATTCCTGGTGCCGTTTTCGGCGCTGCATTTCGTCGGCGCCGCGGCTGGACTCATCACCCCTGGAGAGTCGCAGCCGCATTTCTTCATCGCCGCGGTGCAGGCGGCGACGCCGATGATATCTCCGGCGTTGCAGCTCGATGCGGCGCAGTCCGCACCGGCCGCGATGCTGTGGCCTGCCTCGTTGGCGACCTGGAGCCTGGTATCGCTGGGGCTCGCCTGGCGCTGGCTGCAGGGTTGGCGCGCGGCCGAACTACTGTCCAGGGCAGCGCGGCCGGCGCCGGGCACATTGCCGGACGCGCGCATCACGGACGCGGCCATCGAGCCGGCCGTGGCGCGCGTGTTCCAACCGGTGGTGTTGCTGCCGTCCGCGCTGCTCCGCAGGCTCACCCCCGCCCAGCTCGACGCCGTGATGGCGCATGAGCGCGAGCACATCGCGCGCCACGACAATCTCAAGGCGCACGCGCACCGGCTGGTCGAGACGCTGTTCTGGTTCCATCCGCTGGTGTGGTTCATCGGCCGGCAGCTCAGGGAAGAACGCGAGCGCGCCTGCGACGAGGCCGTGATCGAGCGCGGCCACGACCCGGGCGACTACGCCGCCGGAATTCTCGCCGTGTGCCGTCATTGCGCCGCGGTGCATTCACCGCACGCGATGGCCGCGCTGGCCGGAAATCTCACCGACCGTGTGCGCCACATCCTTGGCAGCCGCGCGCCCGCGGCGCTGGGATTCATCAAGGCTTTCGCGCTGTCGATCTGCACGCTGCTGGTGGCCGCACTGCCGGTCGCGTCCGGCGCGATCGACGGCGCGGCGCGGCGCCAGGAGCTGGCGGTGGCGAATTCGCGCGCGCTGTGGGCATCGGACGTGGACGTGCATCCGCTCGCGCGCGGCTCGGGGCCCGCGGTCCGCGTCAGCGTCTCCGATCACGAAGTCACGATCCGCAATACCTCGCTGCGCGAGCTGATCGCCCTCGCCTACGGCGTGCATCCCGGCCAGGTGCTCGGCGGCGGATCGTGGCTGGATGCGGCGCGTTACGACATCCGCGCGCGCGTGCCCGGCACCATCCGCGAGCCCACGGAGTTCCATCCGTTCGCGCTGCGCGGGCTGGTCGACAAACTACTTGCCTCGCGCTTCGATCTCGAAATCCACGCGAATTGACGGCGATGCTCGCGGCGCTCGCGGATCACCTGTGGCAGTTCCTGCTGTTCTGCGCGCTGGGGACGCTGTTCGCCTGGATGGCGCGCGGCAATTCCGCACGCATCCGCCTGTGGATCTGGCACCTCTGCGCGCTCAAGCTGTGGCTGCCGTTTTCGCTGCTGTTCGCATTGGGGCGCTGGCTGGGACTGCCGGTGCGCTACAGCGACGATCCGGTGCCCGCGCTGCTGCTGAGCGCCACCGAACTGCTGACCCCGCTGCTGGCGCCGGCACAGTCTGCCGGCATCCGCTCGTCCGCCGCCTCGCTGTGCGTGCTGGTACCGCTGCCGGCGGTCGCGCTGTTCCTGCCGCTGCTGTGGCGCGGACTGCGCGTGGAACGCTGGCTGCTGGCCCAGGAAGACGCGCGTCGCGAGGCGGATCCCGGCGATCGCGCGGCAGCGCTCGGGTTCTTCAAGGCGGCATTGTTCACTTCGTCCGCGATCGCCATCGCGCTGGGCGTGCTGCTGGGCGGCGCCGTCGCCGATCGGCTGCGGCGGCTCGAGCTGCTGCTCGCGCACGCGCAGGCGTTGCGCGGCGCCCCGGTGACGCTGGTCGAGGCTGCGCCGGGGATGGGCTCGCGTTTTCGCGTCGACGTGAGCGCGAGCGGCGTGGTGCTGCGCAACGTCAACATGCAGGAACTGCTCGCCGTGGCCTATGGGGTATCGCACTTTGCGGTGTGGAGCGACCAGATGTTTTCGAATGATCCGGAGGCGCGGCCCTGGCTGGTGACACCGCGCTACGATGTGCGCGTGCGCGCGCGCATCGCGAATCCCGGGGAATTCGAGACCTACGCGCTGCACCAGCGGATCACGCAGTTCGTCGCGGAGCGCTTCGGCATCGAGATCCAGATCAACGGCAAGTGCCAGCCGCCGTGCGGCGTGTACGGGGAGCCGCTCGGCGAATCTCCGCTCTAGTTCGCGTCGCGGCCGCCGATCAGGTCCAACTGGCCGCGTCGTGCCACGCGACGGTCGAACAACCCCCACGCGCCCTCGTGGCCGTGCCACGCACCGCCGGTCGCCGCCTTGGCATATTCGGTGGCGCGGGTCTCGAAGAAGTTCGCGTGCTCGACGCCGTTGAGGATCTCCGTGAGCCAGGGCAGTGGATGTTCCTTCACGCCGTATATCTGCGGCAGTCCGAGCTGCTTCAGCCGCCAGTCGGCGATGTAGCGGATGTAGCTCTTCACCTCGCCGGCGCCCAGGCCCTGGACCGGACCCATCTCGAAGGCGAGGTCGACGAAGCGGTCCTCGAGCTTCACGACGGTCTTCGCGCACTCGAGGATGTCATCGCGCACGGACCGGGACAGCGCGCCGGTCTCCTGCGCGAAAGTGTGGAACAGCCGGATGATGCCTTCGCAGTGCAGCGTCTCGTCGCGCACGCTCCAGCTCACCACCTGTCCCATGCCACGCATCTTGTTGTGCCGCGGAAAATTCAGCAGGATCGCGAAGCTCGCGAACAGCTGCAGTCCCTCCGTGAAACCGCCGAACATGGCGAGCGTGCGCAGCACGTCGGCGTCGGTGTCCACGCCGAAGCCCTGTAGATAGTCGTGCTTGTCGCGCATGGCGGCGTAGTCCATGAATGCGGTGAACTCGCTGTCCGGCATGCCGAGCGTCTCCAGCAGCAGCGCGTACGCCGCGATGTGCACCGTCTCCATGTTGGCGAATGCCGCCAGCATCATCTTGATCTCGGTCGGCCGGAAAACGCGGGCGTAGCGCTCCATGTAGTTGTCCTGCACCTCGACGTCCGACTGCGTGAAGAAGCGGAACACCTGGGTCAGGAGATTGCGCTCCGCGTCGGTGATGCGGCCGTTCCAGTCCTTGCAGTCTTCGCCGAGCGGGATCTCCTCCGGCATCCAGTGGATCTGCTGCTGGCGGCGCCAGTATTCGATCGCCCAGGGATAGCGGAACGGCTTGTACGACTTCGAGGGCGTGAGCAGCCCGGGTTTGACGATCAGATCGATTTGTCGGGACATGGGAGGTGCCGGGTGAGGGAAGTGGGGATTACCGATGGACATGGTGCGGGCCGGAGTCGGGGCCAATCCCCACTTCTCTCACCCGGCACCTCTTCATTGACAGGCGAGGCATTCGTCGTACTTGTGCTCTTGTTCCGAAGGCGTGTCCGACAGCGGTTTGCTCGGCCAGGCGCGCGTGTTGTCCGCCTCGACTCCGGCGAAGCCCGCGCGCTGCACGGACTTGCTGCGGCAGTAGTACAGCGATTTCACGCCGCGCTCCCACGCCGTCCAGTGCAGCATCAGCAGGTCCCACTTGTGGATGTCGCTGCGCAGATAGAGGTTCAGCGACTGGCCCTGGCAGACGAGCGGTGCACGGTCGGCCGCCAGCTCCACCACCCAGCGCTGGTCGATCTCGAAGGCGGTGCGGAACACGGATTTTTCGTCCTCATCCAGGCACTCGAGGTGCTGCACCGAGCCTTCGTGCGCCAGGATGGACTGCCAGGTGTCTTCGGTGTCCGCGCCCTTTCGCTCGAGTAGTTTGGTCAGCGCCGGGTTGCGCACGCTGAAGGAACCGGACAGCGTCTTGTGCGTGTAGATGTTGGCCGGAATCGGCTCGATGCACGCGCTGGTACCGCCGCAGATCACCGAGATGCTGGCCGTCGGTGCGATCGCGAGCTTGTGACTGAAGCGCTCCATCACGCCCTGCTCGGCCGCGTCCGGGCAGGCGCCGCGCTCGCCGGCGAGCTTGCGCGAGGCGGCGTCGGCCTCGCGCCGCAGATGCTTGAACATGCGCAGGTTGGCGGCGCGCGCCAGTGCGCTCTCGAACGGGATGCCATGGTTCTGCAGCCAGGAGTGGAAACCCATGGCGCCGAGGCCCACCGAGCGCTCGCGCATGGCCGAGTATTTCGCGTGCGCCATGCTGTCCGGCGCGTGGTCGATGAAGTCCTGCAGCACGTTGTCGAGCATGCGCAGCACGTCTTCGATGAAGCTCGCGTCCTGGCTCCACTCCTCCCAGGTCTCGAAATTCACCGAAGACAGGCAGCACACCGCGGTACGCGCCTCGCCGAGATGATCCACGCCCGTGGGCAGCAGGATCTCGCTGCACAGGTTCGACTGGCGTACCTGGAGGCCGGCCGCCTGCTGGTGCGGCGCCAACCGGCGATTGGCCGTGTCGCTGAACAGCAGATACGGCTCGCCGGTCTGCAGACGCGTCTCGAGGATCTTCTGCCAGAGCTTGCGCGCATTGATCGTGCGCAGTGTTTCGCCGTCCTTCGGGCTGCGCAGTGCGAATGGCAGATCATCGCGCACCGCGTGCATGAATTCGTCCGTGATGCAGACGCCGTGGTGCAGGTTCAGGCTCTTGCGATTGAAGTCGCCCGACGGCTTGCGGATCTCGATGAACTCCTCTATCTCGGGGTGATGCACGTCTAGATAGACGGCCGCCGAGCCGCGGCGCAAGGACCCCTGAGAAATCGCCAGGGTCAACGAATCCATGACGCGCACGAAGGGGATGATTCCCGAGGTCTGGCCGCAGCCCTTGACCGTCTCGCCGATCGAACGCACGCCGCCCCAATAGGTGCCGATGCCGCCGCCGTTGGATGCCAGCCAGACGTTTTCGGTCCAGGTACCGACGATACCATCGAGGTTGTCCTCGACCGCGTTCAGGAAGCAGGAGATCGGCAGCCCGCGCTCGGTGCCGCCGTTCGAAAGGATCGGCGTGGCCGGCATGAACCACAGGCGCGACATGTAGTCGTACAGCCGCTGCGCGTGCCTCGCGTCGTCGGCGTACGCGCGCGCCACGCGCGCGAACAGGTCCTGCGTGGTCTCGCCGGCGAGTAGATAGCGATCGCGCAGCGTGGCCCGGCCGAAAGCGGTCAACAGCGCGTCGCGCGCCGGATCGGTCCTGACTTCGATGGCCGCGCGCGCGGCCTTGATGCCATCCAAGCGCGGCCTGGACACCGGAGGTCCCGGGACATTTCTGGAATTCTTGCGTGCCCTGCGCGTGACACCGGTGCGTGCATCCGAAACCATCTGGCCTGCCATCCGCCCTCCGTAGTTCACGGGGCGGAAGCGGCGCGAGATTCCCTGCGGAATGCATCGTCGCTGCTGCCGGAACACCCCGTCCGATCAGAAGTTCATGCGTGCCCGGCAGGTCTCCTGGCTCACCGCTCGACGCGATCCGCTGGGTCTTCCCGGAAGCTCACGCTTCCAGTGACCGGAAAATCTTCGGATCGCTCGCGGTCTACAGTTGCGGGGGCAGCTGCGGATTCGATCGTGGATCGACCTCACCGCATTCCCTCTTCGTCGCGCTCGCGCGCGAACCGATGCACGACAAGATGTTGTGTTCTTCGTCCCCGGGTTGTCAACATCTCGTGCAGTAGCATCGTGAAAATTCTTTGGCGCGCACGGGAATCGTCGCCGAACCGGCGCGATGCCTCACGCGTTGTAACCGCCGTCGACGGCAATGCTCGCACCGGTGATGTAGCTCGCGCCGCCGCTGGCGAGGAATGCGACCGTCGCGGCCACTTCCTCGGGTCTGCCATAGCGTCCCAGCGCCGTACCGCTCTTCAACGCCTTCACGAACTCGTGCTCATCATCGCGGTTCATGTCGGTGTCGATGGGTCCCGGATCCACGACGTTCACCGTGATGCCCCGGGGTCCGAGGTCGCGTGCCCAGCCGCGCGTGTACGCACCGACTGCGGCCTTGGTGGCCGAGTAGTCGGCGATTCCCGCCCACGCGGAAGACGTGGCACCCATCGACCCGATGGAAATGATGCGCCCACCTGCCCGCATGTGCTTTGCCGCCTCGCGCACGGCCGCGCTGACGCCGCTGACATTGACGGCGAGTTGCCGCTCGACGTCCGCGGCCTGGATCTCATCCACCGTGCCCGTCACGAATACGCCGGCGTTGTTCACGAGAATGTCGAGGCGACCGAAATGGCCGGCGACCTTGCGCACCAGCTCGGTGACTTCCGCGGGTTTTCCCTGGTCGGCCTGGAAAGCCACCGCCCGCACGCCCTTCTGCTGAAGCTCGCGCACGAGCGCCTGCGCTTTCTCCGGTGAATGGACATGGCTGATGGCGACGTCGGCGCCATCGTCGGCCAGCGCCCGCGCGATGGCCGCGCCGATGCCGCGCGATCCGCCGGTGACGAGAGCCGCCTTGCCGCTGAGTGTCGTGCTCATTCGAATCTCCTTCTTGCCGATGATTGCGCGTCGGTGCGCGATGCAACCAAGGTATGGATCGCGCCCGGCGCCATAAATCGCCCGTCGGGAACCAAGCCCCTATGCCATGAGAGGCAATTTCCGCTGGCGGGAATTTGTGTTTGCTAGCATCCGCGGCGTGAAACGCACGACAGGCACGCGGCTCCTGGCCGCAATCATGGCCGGCACGCTCGCGCTCGCGCAGGCTGCGCCGCCGCGTCTCGAGAAGCACGGCAATGGCCGGCAGCTGGTCGTCGACGGCAGGCCTTTCCTCATCCTCGGCGGCGAGCTCGGCAATTCCAGCGCTTCGAGCGCGGCGTACATGCAGCCGCACTGGCCCCGGCTGCGCGCCATGCATCTCAACACCGTGCTCGCGCCCGTGTACTGGGAACTGCTCGAACCCCGGCAGGGCAGCTTCGACTGGACATCGCTCGACACCATGCTGCGCGATGCGCGCGCCAACGATCTGAAACTGGTGTTGCTGTGGTTCGGCGCATGGAAGAACAGCATGTCCACGTATGTGCCGGCGTGGGTGAAGCTCGACTCGGTGCGGTATCCGCACGTGCAGGTCGCCGACGGCTCGAGCGTGGAGATTCTCTCCGCCTTCTCCAG
Organism: Steroidobacteraceae bacterium; assembly: GCA_035761265.1. Lineage (GTDB taxonomy): Bacteria > Pseudomonadota > Gammaproteobacteria > Steroidobacterales > Steroidobacteraceae > CADEED01. Next base: position 25,840 of record DASTRL010000188.1, on the reverse strand, counting down.
GAACACGCTCGACGCCGATGCGCGTGCGTTCGCGGCGATGATGGCGCACCTGTCGCAGGCGGATGCGCGTGACCACACCGTGCTCATGGTGCAGGTGGAGAACGAGATCGGCATGCTGCCGATCGCGCGCGAGCGCGGCGCCGTCGCGGACAGGGCCTATGCCGGCCCGGTGCCCGCGGAGCTGATGCGCGCATTGCACGCACGTGGCGACGCGCTCGAGCCCGAACTGCTCGAGCGTTGGCAGAAGTCCGGCAGGAAATCTTCCGGCACCTGGGCGCAGGTGTTCGGCGAGGACGAGTGGGGCCAGGAAGTGTTCACCGCCTGGCACTACGCGCGCTTCGTCGAGTCGCTGGTGAAGGCCGGCAAGGCGGCATACGACATTCCGATGTACGCCAACGTCGCGTTGAACCGCACGGGCCGCAAGCCCGGCGAATATCCGAGCGGTGGACCACTGCCGCATCTCATCGACGTGTGGAAGGCCGGCGCCCCCTCGCTGGATTTGCTGGCGCCGGACATCTACTTCCCGAATTTTTCGCAGCTCGCGGCGCGCTATCGGCGTGACGACAACGCGCTGTTCATTCCCGAGGCGAACAACGCCACCCATCCGCAGTCGCCGCCGAATGCGCTCTACGCATTCGGGCAGCTCGATGCGCTTGGCTTCTCGCCATTCTCCATCGAGTCGCTGGGCGATGCGCCGAATGCGCTGTCCCGCTCATACGCAGTGCTCGAGCAACTGGCCCCGAAGATCCTCGCCAGCCGCGGCAAGGACCTGATGGCCGGATTCCGCGCGACGCTGCAGGAAGACGCCACGGTCAGCGACGCCCCCGCCAGGGCGCGCATGATGGACATCGAGTTCACCGTGAGCTTCACGGATCCGTGGACGCCGAAGGATCAGCAGGTCATCGCCAACCATGGAGGCCTGATGATCCGTGACGGCGAGGACTATTGGTTCGCGGGTCAGGGCATCACCATCACCTTCAAGGGCGTCGAGCCCGATGCGCCGAAAGTCGGCCTGCTCTTCGCAGAGGAAGGCGTGTTCGACGCTTCCGGGAAATGGGTCGCGGGACGCCGGCTCAACGGCGATCAGACCCACCAGGGACGGCACATCCGCCTGCCGCCCGGAGAACCGCAGATCCAGAAGGTGCGATTTTACTGGTATCGCTGACCTGGACGTCGTCAGCGCTTCAAACGCACCGCGAAGGTGGTCGCCTCGTTGCAGGGCGGCAGCGCGCCGAACTGCGCGAACGGCCCCGGCAGCCTGACCGGCGTGCCGCAGGTACTGCGGATTTCCTTTTCGGCGTAGATGCCGGAGCGCGGCTCGAAGGTCCAATCGTCGATCAGCACGTGATTGGCCGCGGTGGTGGTGGTCTTCGCCGTCACGAACCACTTGCTCCAGAATGGCCGCGGCTCGCTGCTCTTCGGGCAACCGCGCTGTCCCTTGAGCTTGTAAGTCTCGTTCGTCGGATGGATTGCGAAGACGAGATCCAGGCGGGGTTCATAGGGAGGCGTGTTGCTGCGCCACAGGTAGCCATCGATCACGTCGAAAGGTGTATCGCCGCTGCCTTCGGAGGCCGCGTAACACACGGGCGCCAGCTTCATCAGCATCCGGTCGCCCGTCTTCTTTGGCGGCCCCGCGTCGCGCGTGCGGTACTGCAAGTTCCCGCTGCCCTTGTAGGGCGTCGTCGGCTGGTGATCCGGCGCGGAGAAGGTCGCGAGCACGCTCGCGTTCGCATTCGACATCGTGGCCTCCATGCCGCCCGCAATCTGCGACTTCATGTCGATCTGCAGCTGGCACTTCGACGACAGGTCGACGAGCGCGCCGTGCACGTAGGCGGCCTCCGCTTCGTACGCGGCGATCTCCTCGAGCGCGTAGTCGGCGAGGTTCGACCATCGATCCAGCGACAAAGGATGTGCCTGCCGGTGAGCGCTGCAGGCCGCGGCGTGCGGATGCTCGTGCTGCGCGGCGACTTCCTGCATGCAGCGCGATGATTCCTCGATGCGGGTTCGACAGGATGCATCGGTCACGCCGCGGGCCTTGTTGGTGCCCTGGGCGGTCACCTGGTTGATCGCGCCCTGGATGTCGTTGTCCTGGAAATCCTTGCGCGACGACTCGCTTGCCTGCGGCGCGGCGCTGCCCCAGCGCGTGATCGCGTCACGGTAGGCCTGGATCGCCGCACGCTCTTCGGCCTCGCGATTGCGCAGATCGGCGATGTCCGCGCATTCACAGGTGTCGGCGGCGCACACCGCGCCGCTCAGCAGGAATTGCAGGAAGACCATTCGCCACGTTGCCCGCAGTCTCGTCATGGCGCCTCCCGTCCGGTGGCCGGTGCACAGTATCCGCCCGCGCCGAACGCAGGTGAATGGGTCAGGCGAGCACGATCAGCAAATCCTTCGCGTCCACCTGCATTCCCGGCTTCGCCAGCACCTCGACCACGATGCCATCCGTTTCCGCGCGCACGCTGGTCTCCATCTTCATGGCCTCCATGGTCAGCAGCAGATCGCCCTTGGCGATCTTCCTGCCCACCATGGCCTTCACGGTGGCGATGGTGCCGGGCATGGGTGCGCCGACATGTTTCGCATTGCCAGATTCCATCTTGCGCTGCGGCGGACGCCTGGCCACCTGCGAGCGGTCCGCCACCACGATGGAACGCGGCTGGCCGTTTAGCTCGAAGAAGACGGTACGCGTGCCGTCGTCGTGCACGTCGGACACGGTCACGAAACGCACGATCAGCGTCTTGCCGCGCTCGATGTCGATGCTCACCTCGTCGCCGGGCTCCATGCCATAGAAGAACACCGGCGTGGGCAATACGGCGCAGTCGCCGAAGGCGGCGCGATCGCGCGCGTAGTCGAGGAACACTTTCGGGTACATGAGATATGAGGCGAACTGCGTATCGGTCGCGGCGCGGCCCAGCTTTTCGTCCAGCTTGCGGCGTTCCGCGTCCAGGTCGAGCGGCGCCATGCTGGCGCCCGGGCGCGTGGTCAGCGGCTGCTGGCCCTTGAGGACCTTCTTCTGGATGCCTTCCGGCCAGCCGCCTTCGGGACGGCCGAGCTCGCCGCGCATCATCTGCACGACCGACTCGGGGAATGCGACTTCGAATTCCGGATCCTCGACCTGCGCGCGCGTGAGACCGCTCGACACCATCATCAACGCCATGTCGCCGACCACCTTCGAGGAAGGCGTCACCTTGACGATGTTGCCGAACATTTCGTTGACGTCGGCGTAGGCCTGCGAGACCTCGGGCCAGCGCGAATCATCGAGGCCGACGCCGCGCGCCTGCTCCTTGAGATTGGTGTACTGCCCGCCGGGCATGGCGTGCACGTACACCTCGGAAGCGCCAGAACGCATGTCGCTCTCGAAGGCCAGGTAGTTCTTGCGCACCTGCTCCCAGTACATGGAGATCGCGCGCACGGCCGCATGATCGATGCCCGGATCGCGCGCGCTGTGGCGCAATGCTTCGACGATGGAACCGAGATTCGGCTGCGAGGTGAAGCCCGACATCGCATCGATGGCGGCATCCACGACGTCGCAGCCCGCGGCCACGGCCGCGAGCACGCTGGCCGCCGCGATCCCGGAGGTGTCGTGCGTATGGAAATGCACCGGGATCTTCAGCTCGTCCTTCAGCGCCTTGACCAGCGTATAGGCGGCATTCGGCTGGCACAGGCCCGCCATGTCCTTGATGCCGAGGATGTGCGTGCCCGCCGCTTTCAGCTCGCGTCCCATCTTCAGGTAATAGTCGAGCGTGTACTTGGTCTCCTTCGGCGAGGAGAGATTGCCGGTGTAGCAGATGGACGCTTCGCAGAGCTTGCCGGTTTCGAGCACCGCGTCGATGGCGACGCGCATGTTCTCCACCCAGTTCAGCGAATCGAAGACGCGGAATACGTCGATGCCGCCGAGCGCGGCCTGCCTGACGAAGGCGCGCACCACGTTGTCCGGGTAGTTGGTGTAGCCCACGGCATTCGCCGAGCGCAGCAGCATCTGCAGCAGCAGGTTGGGCATGGCCGCGCGGAACTGCTCCAGGCGGTCCCAGGGGTCCTCCTTGAGGAAGCGCAGCGCCACGTCGAAGGTGGCGCCACCCCAGCATTCCATGGAAAAAAGCTGCGGCAGCATGTGCGCGTAATGGGGCGCGACCGCCACCATGTCCGAGGTGCGCATGCGCGTCGCCAGCAGCGACTGGTGCGCGTCGCGCATGCTGGTGTCGGTCATGAGCACGCGTTCCTGGGCCAGCAGCCACTCGGCGAACTTCTGCGGGCCGAGCTCGTCGAGCTTCTGTTTCGTGCCCGGCGGCGGCGCCTTGGAGACGTTGAACTTCGGCAGCCGCGCGAGCGTGCCCTGCTTCGGCTTCAGCCGGCCCTTCACCTCCGGATTGCCGTTGACGATGACGTCGCCGATGAAGCTGAGCAGGCGCGTGGCGCGGTCGCGCTTCTTCTCCCACTTGAAGAGCTCCGGCGTCTCGTCGATGAATTTCGTGGTGTAGTCGCCGTTCGCGAACTTCGGATGCGTGATCACCTGGTCGAGGAAGCGCAGGTTCGTGGCCACGCCGCGGATGCGGAATTCCCACAGCGCGCGGTGCATGCGCGCGATCGCCTCCGCCGGACTCGGCGCCCAGGCCGTGACCTTCACCAGCATCGAATCGTAGGACCGCGTGAGGATGGCGCCGGCATAGGCGGTGCCGGCGTCGAGCCGGATGCCGAAGCCCGCCGGCGAACGGTACGCGGTGATCTTGCCGTAGTCGGGTGCGAAGTTGTTCTCGGGGTCTTCGGTGGTGACGCGACACTGCAGGGCGTGCGAATACAGATGGATGTCCTGCTGCGCCGGAACGCCGCTGGCCTGCTCGCCGATCTTCGCGCCGTCGGCGATGCGGATCTGCGCCTTCACCAGATCGATGCCGGTCACGGCCTCGGTCACCGTGTGCTCGACCTGGATGCGCGGATTCACCTCGATGAAATAGAACTTGCCGGTCTGCGCGTCCTGCAGGAACTCCACGGTGCCGGCGTTGCGGTAATTCACCGCCTTGCCGATCTGCAGCGCGTAGCCGCACAGCTCCTCGCGCTGCGCGTCGCTGAGGAACGCCGCCGGGGCGCGCTCCACCACCTTCTGGTTGCGCCGCTGCACGGTGCAGTCGCGCTCGTAGAGATGCACGAGGTTGCCGTGCGTATCGCCGAGGATCTGCACCTCGATGTGGCGCGCCTTGCGCACCAGCTTCTCCAGATACACCTCGTCGTTGCCGAAGCCCGCCTTGGCTTCGCGCCGCGCGACCGGCAGTAGTTCGGCGAGCTGCGCATCGTTTTCGATGACACGCATGCCGCGGCCGCCGCCGCCCCAGCTGGCCTTCAACATCACCGGGTACCCGACTTCGGCAGCCAGCTTGCGGCAGGTCTCGAGGTCAGCGGGCAGCGGCGGCGTGGCCGGCATCACCGGTACCTGCGCCCGGGTGGCGAGGTTGCGTGCGGCCACTTTGTTGCCGAGCGTGCGCATGATCTCGGGCGTCGGGCCGACGAAGATCACCTTTTGCGCCGCACAGGCTTCGACGAACTCCGGATTCTCGGAGAGGAATCCGTACCCCGGATGGATCGCATCCGCCCTGGCTTCCACCGCGATGCGCAGGATGTCCTCGATATCGAGGTAGGCATCGACCGGCGCCTTGCCGCGCCCCACCAGATACGCCTCGTCGGCCTTGGTCCGATGCAGCGAGAAGCGATCCTCCTGCGAGTAGACGGCGATGGTGCGGATTCCCAGCTCGTTGGCCGCGCGCATGACGCGGATGGCGATTTCGCCGCGATTGGCGACCAGCAGGCTGCGGATACGGGTCAGCATGAGCACGTTCTTCTAATAGAATCCGGGGGCCGCAAAGCATAGCCGCCCGCACCGCGAAAATGGCGGAAAGAACGCGGCGTCTTCGCGTGTCAGCGCTCTCTGCCGGCTTGCTGGAGGAAGGATGTTCGCGATCGCCATTCACGCAGGCGCAGGGAGTTTGTCCCGCACCGGGATGAGCGCCGCTCAGGAGGCGGACTACCGTGATGGTCTCGGTGCCGCGCTCGATGCGGGCCTTGCCGTGCTCGACGCGCGCGGCACGAGTCTCGATGCCGTCATCGCCGCGGTGCGTGTCCTGGAAGACAACCCGCTGTTCAACGCAGGACGCGGCGCTGTCCTGAATCGCGACGGCGTGGCCGAGCTCGATGCCTCGGTCATGGAGGGCAGGACATTGGCCGCTGGTGCCGTCACCGGACTGCGCCACGTCAGGAACCCGGTCGAGCTCGCACGCCTGGTCATGGAGAAATCACCGCACGTGATGCTGGTCGGCGCCGGCGCGGAGGAATTCGCACGCACGCAGGGCGTCGAGCTGGTGTCGAACGAATATTTCCGCACACCCGCGCGCACGCGCCAGCTCGAACGCCATCTGCGCGGCGCGATCTCGCGCGAGAACGAGCTCGAGGCTTTCGGCACCGTCGGGGCCGTGGCGCTCGACGTGCACGGCGATCTGGCCGCGGCCACCTCGACCGGCGGCATGACGGGCAAGCGCTGGGGGCGTGTCGGCGACTCGCCCATCATCGGTGCGGGTACCTACGCCAGCAACGCGGGCTGCGCGGTGTCGGCCACCGGGCACGGCGAATACTTCATCCGCACCGTGGTCGCGCACGACATCTGCGCGCAGGTGGAGTATCTGCAGGTCCCGCTGGCGCAGGCCGCACGCCACGTGCTCGACAAGCTGCGGCAGCTCGGCGGCAACGGCGGAGTGATCGCCATCGACCGCGCAGGCGAGGTCGCGATGGAATTCAACAGCGAAGGGATGTTCCGTGGCCTGGCTACTTCCGCCGGCCGGCGCGAAGTCGCGATGTTCCGTTAGCGTGGCGGTGTCAGGCACCCGCCGCTAGGCGCGCAGGGGCAGCACGGTCGTGGCGCCGGGATCGACGCGCGGCACCGAAGGATCCAGCACCACGTAGCGATCGCGACCCTGGTTCTTGGCCGCGTACAGCGCCTCGTCGGCGAGCCCGACGGCGGCGTCGTGCGTCGCCACGCGGTAGGCATCCAGGGCCACCACGCCAACGCTCACGGTGACGTAAGGTTGTACCTGCGAGCCGGCATGCGGGATGCGCAGCTCGCGCACCGCGGCCAGCAGGCTGCGCGAAATGCTCTCGCCGTAGGCCTTGTCCGCGCCGTACAGCACGGCGATCAGCTCCTCGCCTCCGTAGCGCGCCACGAAGTCGAGCGGACGCCGCCGCGCCGCATCGCGCAACGCCATCGATACGCGTCGCAGGCAGTCGTCGCCGGCCATGTGGCCATAGCGGTCGTTGTAGGCCTTGAAGTTGTCGATGTCGATCATGATCACCGCGACGGTCTGGCGGTCGCGCTGTGCCTGCTGCCACACGCGGCGGATCTGGTCCTCGAATGCCGCGCGGTTCAGCAGCGCGGTCAGGCCGTCGTGGGTGGCGACCTCGGTGAGCTGGCGGTGCTCGAGGAATGCGGTGCGATTCGCGTGCTCGAGTGCGTAGGAGCCCGCGAAGCCGATGATGTTGGCGCAGAACAGCGTGAACATCAGGTAGGTGGCCGTGGCGGTCGGCATGGTGCCCGCGGCGAACGCCACCACGAGGGCGGCGTACACGATCAGATTGGCGCGCAGCGCTTCGCGCAGGCGCAGGCCCACCATGAAGTAGAAGAAGAAGGAAGCGAGCAGCACACGCCCGCCGACCAGTGGCACCTCCGCCGGCGGTGAGAACGCCGCCATGATGACCGTGCCGATGCCGAAGGCCGGCGCGATCACGCCGATGCCGAGGTCATACCAGCGGTTGTAGAAGCGCTTGCTGGTGAGCACCAGCATCAGGATCACGGCGGGCACGTGCAGCCCGAAGCGCACCATGTTGGTGACGCGCGCATGCTCGGCCGAAAGCACGAAATGGTCGAGCACCACATAGCCGCTCACGGTGCACGCGGCGATCCAGATGGCGATGCGGTTCCAGCCGCGCAGCCGCGCGCGATGCTCGCTGCGGAATTCGGACTCGAGTGGCTCAGGGAAGCGCAGGAAACGGAAGCCGTTCGCGAGCAGACGCGAAGCGTCCGAACTTTCCGGCGACGGATTCTTGTTGTGCGCCATGTGTCCTGCGCCTGTCGAGGCATCCCCTGGGTTCAGGGTCTACGTTTTATGTGTTCGGCACTCGCGGCGCAAGCCGTGCGGCGCAACGCTCGAACGAGCCGCGGCGGCGACTATCGGGAAAGGTTTTCGCCGCGATGGTGCGAGGGCTTGACGCGGGTGCGCCAGACTTCCTTGGGGCTCCAGGCCTGTTGGCGAGCCGCGGCGCCATTCTCGCGCGCGGGCTGGGGCGGGAAGCTGTCGTCGTTCGCTGCCTTTTCCAACGACTCGAGCAGTGGCTGCCCGGTCTGATTCTTGGTTTTCATCTCGTTCCCTGATTCTTGGACTTGTTGGTCTAGGCAGCGATTCTAGTACGCCGGAGATGAAACGTTTCCGCAAAAACCCGATGTTTTCTCTATATGTCAAGACCTAGAACTGCGTCACACTTTTCACCCTGCGACATATTCCGCGAGGTATTGCTCGAAACCGACGTTGTCCGCGGCCTCGATCGCGGCTTGCGCCCTTAGGGACTCGTCAGCCTCTGCCCTGAATTCCGCCTGTCGCCCGACGTTGGGCGGATACAACGCCAGAAAATATTCCTTGTGCAACTTCGACATGCGCAGCGCGAGGTCGAAGAAGGATTCTCCCGTGCTCTCCAGTTCCGCCAGCATGCGCGCCGACGGGGTCAGCGCGACGTTCTCGATCTTTGCCGCCTGCACCGCGAGGGCTGCGGCATACGGCTTCGCGGCGTCGCCTCGATCGAAGATTTCGGCGATTCCCTGCATGGAGTCGACGAGCTCGCGGGCCCAGCCGGCCATGGCGACCTTGCGACCGTCGCGCTCGAGGACCAGGCCGGGCTCGCGGCCGCGGCGCGCCACGGTCACGTGGTTCGCATCCAGAGTGTCCTGCTCGGTGACACCGATGGGCGGGGAGTCCTTCATCAGGCACAGCGCGAGAAACATCTCCAGGAAGCGCATCTTGTTCTGGTTGACGCCCACCGGATCGAAGGCACTGACGTCGAGCGCGCGCACTTCCACGTACTCGACGCCTGCGCGCAGCAGCGCCTTGGTGGGCCGCTCGCCCGAGCGCGCCACGCGCTTCGGCCGGATGAAGCTGTAATACTCGTTCTCGATCTGCAGGATGTTGGCATTGAGCTGGCGGTACTGGCCGTCCACCCTGACGCCTAACTTCTCGTAAGGTTCGTGGCGCGTGGAAATGGCGCGCGACAGGTCGCGGACGTACTCCTCGAGGCTGTTGACGGACACCGACAGCCCCGCCTGGTTGCGGTTGCGATAGCCGAGATCGCTCATGCGCAGCGAGGTGGCATACGGCTCGTACGAGGTGTCCTTCGAGAGCCGCGGCAACGTGACGCTGCGGCCTCGCAGGAAGGAATCGCAGACCACCGGCGAGACGCCGAACAGGTACAGCACGATCCAGCCGTGGCGCCGGTAATTGCGCAGCAGGTGGAAGTAGCGCTCCGAGATGAACGGCTGCCCGCGCTCGCGCGACTGGACCAGCTCGGCCCACGCATCCCACATCTTCTCCGGGAACGAATAGTTGAAGTGCACGCCGGAGATCGCCTGCATCACGCGCCCATACCGCAGGCCCAGGCCCTCGCGGTACACGGTCTTCATGCGGCCGATGTTCGACGTGCCGTATTGCGCGATCGGAATGCTGGCATCGCCGTCGATGATCGAAGGCATCGAGGTGGCCCACAGCAGCTCGTCGCCCAGGTGCTGGTAGACGAACTGGTGCAGGTCGCACAGGTACTGCAGCAGCTCCCACGAGGCCCGAAACGTGGGCGTGACCAGTTCGATCAGCGCCTCGGAGTAGTCGGTGGTGATGTGCTCGTTGGTGAGCGTCGAGCCGAGCGCGCGCGGATGCGGCGTCTGCGCGATGCGCCCCTCCGGCGTGACGCGCAGCGACTCCTTTTCGACGCCCTTGCGCCCACCCTGCATGATCTGCGGCTCACCGCTGTTGATCAGCGCCGCCAGGGTTTGTTCGAATTTTCGATCGATGGCGGCAGGCATGCGGGGCGGGCATCTTGCCGTCACGCCGCGGAATTGTGCAATCAGTCTGTGGAGAGGTGACTTTAGAAAATCTCAGTGGTGGGTGCCGTCGGCCCGCGCCCTGAGGGATTGTTCGACCTCACAACGCTGGCGCAGGTTGGTCAGCATCTGGGGCATCTCGCGCTTGAAGGTGGAGCGCGCCAGCCAGTTGGGCATGAAGCCCGGCGGATCGATGTAGGCGCGATACAGCAGCAGCGTACGGGCGCCTTCGTCCTGCGGCTGCAGTTCCCAGCGGCCTTCGTTCGCCTTGAAGTCGCCGCTGACCTGCTTGAACGTGATGCCGCGGTCGGCGGCGAGCTCGGCGCGGAACACGTATCTGATGCGGGGCGCATACCAGCCGAAATCGATCTCGTGCTCGACCAGCTGCCAGCTGTCGTCGGGCGCACGGTCACGCACGCGGCACAGCCGCAGATGGGGCACGTACTGCATGGCGTCCGCGCAGTTCGTCATCATGCGGAACACGACGTGCGGCGGCGCGTCGATGCGGATGGCGGCACGCACCGTGCCGCGACGCTCGGAGTTGTCGAGCGCCGCGCGGATCACCACCTGCCGGGCCGCGACCCGCTGTTCCTCGGCGGGCGTGAGCGTGAAATCGGCCGCGGACGCGGCCGCGCCGGCCAGCAGCGCCAGCGCAAGCGCGATCCACCGCGTCGCCGATCCCATGGGTAATGAGTGGCCCCGGGCCTCGAAAAGGTTCACCGCGGCCATCGCGCAAGGCCGTGCATGCTCGTTCATTGCCCGTTAAGGGGAATGGGCCTAAGGTGCGGCTCATGCGCCGCGCCGCCGCCATTGTCGTACTGGGATTCCTCGCCGCGTCACCCGCGTTCGCCGACGGCTTCCGTTGTGGCACGAAGCTGGTACTGGAGGGCGCGACGCGATCCGAGGTGGCCGCCAAGTGCGGCGAGCCCACCGAAGTGATCACCATGCGCAGCATCTTCCGCCGCCCCGTGATATGGACCAACGGCCGGCCCTACTTCATCGGCGAGGATGCCGTCGAGGTGCCGGTCGAGGCATGGGTGTACAACCTCGGCCCTAACAAGCTCATGCGGCGCCTGCGCTTCGAGGGTGGCGTCGTGACGGAGATCGAGACGCTGGGGTACGGTTACAACTGAGCGGCTCTGGCGGCGATCCAGCGCTCGATTTTGGCGCTCAGGACGTCCATGGGCACGGCGCCGTCGCGCAGTACCTGGCTGTGGAATTCCCGCACGTCGAACTTCGCGCCGAGCGCGGCCTGCGCCCGGGCGCGCAGCGCCGTGATGCGCAGCTGGCCCAACTTGTAGCCGAGCGCCTGGCCGGGCCAGACGATGTAGCGCTCGACCTCCGCGGTGACGTCGCTCTCGGCCATGGAGGAGTTGTCGAGCATGTACTGGATCGCCTGCTCGCGCGTCCAACCCCTGGCGTGCAGTCCCGTGTCGACCACGAGCCGCATGGCGCGCAGCATTTCGTCGGACAGGCGCCCGTACCACTGGTAGGGATCGGTGAACACGCCCAGTTCCTTGCCGATCGACTCCGCGTACAGGGCCCAGCCCTCGGCGTAGGACACATAGTTGTTGAATCGCCGGAAGCGCGGCAGGCCGGTGAGCTCCTGCTGGATCGCGATCTGGAAGTGGTGCCCCGGCGCCGCCTCGTGCAGCGACAAGGTCTCCAGCCCGAACCGGGGCTGGGCCTTGAGGTTGAACGTGTTGATGTAGAAGATGCCCGGGCGCTTGCCGTCGGCCGAGGGCGCCTGGTACGAAGCGCCGGCGGCAGAGGCCGCGCGGAACGCCTCGACCGGGCGGATTTCGTAGTCCGCGCGCGGAAAATCCACGAACAATTTCGGCAGCAGCGCATCGATGCGCCGCTTCACGTCACGATACGCGGCCAGCAACTCCGCGTCGCTGCGGAAATAGAACTTCGGATCGTCCTCGAGGTACTTGAAGAACGCGTCGAGATCGCCGTCGAAGCCCACCTGTTGCTTGACCGCGATCATCTCGGCGCGGATGCGCGCCACCTCCTCGAGCCCGATGCGATGGATCTCCTCCGGCGGCATGTCCATGGTGGTCGCGCCGCGGATGCGCCAGCGGTACCAGGCGGCGCCGCCGGGCAGGTCGCTCCAGCCCACCGTGCTGCGCGCGGCGGGTAGATAGTCGCGCTCGAGGAAGTCCGCGAGGCGTGCATAGGCGGGCAGCACGCGCTCGCGCAGCACCGCGGCGTAGGCCGCGGTCAGGCGCCGCACGTCGGCCGCGGGAAAATCCTTCGGCATGGACCTGATCGGGCCCCAGAAGATGCTCTGCTGCGGCGTGGCGGCGACGATGTCGCGCAGTTGCGGAATCATCTTGGCCACGGCCGGCCGCGGCAGCGTGATGCCGCGCGACATGCCGGTGCGCATCAGCGCGATCGCACCCTCGGCCCAGCGCGGGAATTCGCCTACGCGCCTGAGGAAGCGATCGTAGTCGGCGACCGTCGCGAACGGCTGCGGTCCCTCGCCCGAGCCGTACACCACGAGATCCATCGGCAGCCCGCTCATCTGGTTGAACGGCATGTACTCCTCGTGGAACGGCGTGCCGGCGAGTGCCTGTTCGCGCTCGTCGACGAAGATCTCGTAGCTGATGCGCGCCGCGGCGGAAAGCTGCGCCGCATCGATCTTGCGCACGCGATCCAGGTAGGCGCGCTCGATCGCCAGCGATTTCTCGCGGAAACCCGGGCTGGTCGACTCGTCCAGGCGGTCGTCGAAGCGCGAATCGCCGATGGCCGTGGCGTTCATCGGCGAGAGCTCGAGCTGCTGGTCGAAATATTCCTCGACCAGCGAGTCGAGCGCGAGGTCGGCCCGGGATTGCGGCTGCGTCGCGGCGCAGGCACTCAGCATGGCGGTGGCTAACAGCAGGGAGATCTTCATGCCGCGATGGTAGGTGTTTTCCACAGCGCGTGGCATCCTAGCCGGCAGTTTTCCCGGAGCATTCCCATGCTGGTCGGATCCCAGGTTCGTCGCGTCGCCGTGGTCGGCGGAATGCGCATTCCCTTCGCCCGCGGACACGGCGCATACGCCAAGGTCGGCAACCAGGACATGTTCACGGCGGTGCTGCAGGCGCTGGTCGCCAAATATCGCATCGCCGGCGAGCGACTCGGCGACGTGACGGCGGGCGCCGTGCTCAAGCACTCCAAGGACTTCAACCTGGTGCGCGAATGCGTGCTGTCGTCCGGGCTGGATCCCGCCACGCCGGGGCTCGACATGCAACGCGCCTGCGGCACCGGTCTCGACGCGACGATCACGATCGCGATGAAGATCGCGCTGGGGCAGATGGATGCCGGCATCGCGGGCGGCTTCGACACGGTGAGCGATCCACCCATCGTCTATCCGCGCTCCTACCAGCAGCTGCTGCTGCGCGCCTATCGCGGCAAGACGCTGGGACAGCGGATCACGCCATTCCTCGGCCTGCGCCCCAGGCATTTCAAGCCGGTGATGCCGGGCGTGCTCGAGCCGCGCACCGGACTGTCCATGGGCGAGCACTGCGAGCAGATGGCCAAGACCTGGAAGATCGCGCGCGCCGACCAGGACGCGCTCGCGAACGCGAGCCACGTGAACGCCGGCGCCGCCTGGAAACGCGGCTTCTTCAGCGACCTCGTGATCGGCGAGTACCAGGGGCTGAAGATGGACAACAACGTGCGCGCCGACAGCACGATCGAGAAGTTAGCCACGCTGAAGCCGGTGTTCGACCGCAGGAGCGGCATGGGTACGCTGACGGCGGGGAATTCCACGCCGCTGACCGACGGCGCCTCCGCCGTGCTGCTCGCGAGCGAAGATTGGGCGCGCCAGCGCAACCTGCCCATCCTCGCCTGGTTCGGCCACAGCAAGCAGTGGGCCGTGGACTACGTGAGCGGCAAGGAGGGCCTGTTGATGGCCCCCGCCTACGCCGTGCCTGCCATGCTGCGGGACGCGAACCTGACGTTGCAGGATTTCGATTTCTACGAGATCCACGAGGCGTTCGCCGCGCAGGTGCTGTGCACGCTCAAGGCGTGGGATTCGCCCGAGTACTGCCGGGAACGGCTGGGCCTCGAGCGCCCGCTGGGCGGCATCGACCGATCGAAGCTCAACGTGAACGGCTCCAGTGTCGCCATGGGGCATCCGTTCGCGGCCACGGGCACGCGCCTCGTCGCGCAACTCGCCAAGCAGCTGTCGGAATCCTCGACCGCCCGGCGCGGCCTGATTTCGGTGTGCACCGCGGGCGGCATGGGGGTCGTGGCGATCCTCGAAAAGGCGTAGAAGGGAAGCAGCCTCTCCCCCACTTCCCATTGGTTTCATTTGAAACTAATGTCGCCGCTACGCCATGAAACGCTACATCCACTTCCCGAAGGTCGAAGGCCAGGCCTCGCGCCAGGCGCACGCGGATCTGCCCGCCGGCACCTACGAGCGTGAGATCAGCAAGGAAGGATTCTTCGGGCCCGCCTCCCATCTCTACCATCGCAATCCGCCCACCGGCTGGGTGAAATTCGAAGGACCGCTGCGACCGCACGCCTTCGACTGCACCCGGCTCGTGCGCAGCCAGGAAATGCCCTGGGCCGCGGCCGAACTGCTGTTCAACGCCGCGGTGCGCGTGCGCTTCTGGCGCTGTGAATCGAACATGCCCGCGCTCGCGCGCAACGCCGACGGCGACGAGCTGCTGTTCGTGCACGCCGGGCGCGGCGACTTCTTCTGTGACTACGGCCATCTCGACATCGAAGCCGGGGACTACGTGGTGATCCCGCGCGGCACGATGTGGCGCGTGGAATGCGCCGAGCCCCTGCGCGCGCTGCTCATCGAGGCCAGCAACAATTCCTACCGCCTTCCCGACAAGGGTCTGGTGGGCCCGCACGCCATCTTCGATGCCGCGATGCTGGACACTCCGCGTATCGACGAAGCCTTCAAGGAGCAGCAGGACGGCAGCGAGTGGCGCGTCGCGATCAAGCGCCGCAACGAGATTTCCACCGTCACCTATCCGTTCAATCCGCTCGATGCGGTGGGCTGGCACGGCGACCTCAGCGTGGTGCGCATCAACATGCGGCACCTGCGCCCGCTGATGAGTCATCGCTATCATCTGCCGCCGTCGGCGCACACCACGTTCGTCGCGGATCGCTTCGTGGTCTGCAGTTTCGTGCCGCGGCCGTTCGAGACGGATCCGGGCGCCATGAAGGTGCCCTTCTTCCACAACAACGATGACTACGACGAAGCCATCTTCTACCACGCGGGCGACTTCTTCAGCCGCGACAACATCCATCCCGGCATGATCACGCTGCATCCGGCGGGCTTCACGCACGGCCCGCACCCCAAGGCGCTGCAGAAGGTGTTCCAGCAGACCAAGGCAGCCACCGACGAATATGCGGTCATGATCGATACGCGCGATCCGCTCGAGGTGACGGCGCAGGCGGAGCAGATCGAGTGGCGCGAGTACGTCGACAGCTGGAAGCACGCGAAGTGAGACGGTGAAGCTCGCGACCCTGAAAGGCGGTGGCCGCGACGGACGGCTCGCGCTGGTGAGCCGCGATCTCGGGCATTGCGTACTCGTGCCCGGCATCGCCGCCACCATGCAGGCGGCGCTCGACGACTGGGACACGGTGGCGCCGCGCCTCGTCGAGCGCGCCGCGGCGCTCGAGTCGCACCGCGACCATGCCGGCGTGATGGCGTTCGATGCGGCGCTGTGCGCCGCGCCGCTGCCGCGCGCCTACCACTGGGTGGACGGCAGCGCCTACGTCAATCACGTCGAGCTCGTACGCAAGGCCCGCGGCGCGGAAATGCCGGCTTCCTTCTGGACCGATCCGCTGGTCTATCAGGGCGGCTCGGACGACTTGTTAGGTCCGCGCGACGACGTGCCGTTTGGCGACGAAGCCTGGGGCATCGACCTGGAAGCCGAGGTCGCGGTGATCACCGGCGACGTACCCATGGGCACCACCGCAGAGGCGGCGGCCCCGGCGATCAGGCTCGTCACGCTGGTCAACGACTGGTCGCTGCGCAATCTCATCCCGGCCGAGCTCGCCAAGGGGTTCGGCTTCTATCAATCGAAGCCCGCGACGGCCTTCGCACCCGTCGCGGTCACGCCCGATGAGCTCGGCGACGCCTGGAGCGGCTGCAAGGTGAACCTGCCGCTCATCAGCCGCATCAACGGCGCGGAGTTCGGGCGCCCGGAAGCCGGCGTCGACATGACGTTCAATTTCGCGCAGCTCATCGCGCACGTCACCAAGACGCGGCGCCTCGGCGCCGGCGCGATCGTCGGATCGGGCACCGTGTCGAATTACGACCGCGGCCGCGGTTCGAGCTGCCTCGCCGAAAAGCGCATGCTCGAGCTGCTCGAGCACGGCCAGGCGCGCACGCCGTTCCTCAAGTTCGGCGACCGCGTGCAGATCGAGATGCGCGCCGCCGGTGGCGCCAACATCTTCGGCACGCTCGACAATCGCGTGGTGCGCGCCTAGGCGATCGCGACGGACACGCGCCGCGGCCGCGGCACCCGCACCGGCTCGCGCGGATCGGTGCCGGCGCCGCCATGGTGGCCGCTAGCCGGTCGACGTCTCAGTCGAACATCGATCTGCGCAGCGTCGCCGCGCTCCCGCCGACGCGCACGGACCGTACGCTGTCGCGGTACCGCACGCGCGCGACGGCGCCGGGCGTGCCGCGCAGCTGCGCCGAGAGCAGCTCGCCTTCGCGCCACGCCAGGTCGAGCTCGAAGGCGCCGCGGGTGCGTACTCCCGCGATCGACCCCGTGGGCCAGGCGCGCGGCAATGCGGGCAACAGCTCGATCTCGCCGTCGACGCATTGCACGAGCATCTCGAGTATCCCGTTGGCGCCGCCGAAATTGCCGTCGATCTGGAACGGCGGATGCGCATCGAACATGTTGGGATAGGTGCGCGATGGATCGAGCAGCAGCCTGAGCACGCCGTGCGTGTGTTCCGCCTCGCGCAGCCGCGCCCAGAGATTGATGCGCCAGGCGATCGCCCAGCCGGTGGACAGATCGCCGCGCAGCTCCAGCGAGCGTCGCGCGGCAGCGGCCAGCCCGGGCGTGCGCCGCGGGCTGATCTGATCCGAGGGAAACAGCGCGTACAGGTGGGAGACGTGGCGATGGTTCGGCTCCGGCGCCCGCATGTCCCAGTCCTCGAGCCATTCCTGCAGCTGGCCCGCCGCGCCGATGCGATCCGGCGGTAGTTTGGCCAGTGTCGCGGCGCAGGCGGCGCGAAAGTCCGCATCCACGCGCAGGAGCTGCGCCGCCTGCACGCAATGGCCGAACAGGTCGCGCAGGATCTGTGAATCCATTGCCGGGCCCGCGCAGATGGCGGCGCCCTCGGGATGTTCGTTTTCCGGCGAGATGGAGGGGCTGGTGACCAGGAAGCGCCCGGAGGGATCGGGTACCAGCGTGTCCAGGAAGAATTCGGCCGCGCCTTTCATCAAGGGATAGATCTCGGCGAGAAAGGCGCGGTCGTGCCCGTAGTCGTAGTGGTCCCAGAGGTGCTTGCACAGCCAGGCGCCGCCCGTCGGCCACATGCCCCAGCGCGCGCCATCGATCGGCGCCGTCGCGCGCCACAGGTCGGTGTTGTGGTGCGCCACCCAGCCGCGCGCGCCATAGTTCACGCGCGCCGTGCGCGCGCCCGTGATCGCGAGGTCCCTCACCAGGCTCACCAGCGGCTCGACGCACTCGGCAAGATTGGCCGGTTCCGCCGGCCAGTAGTTCATCTCGGTGTTGATGTTGATCGTGTACTTGGAGCCCCACGGCGCCGAGAGCCTGTCGTTCCACAGTCCCTGCAGGTTCGCGGGCTGCGTGCCAGGACGCGAACAGCCGATCAGCAGGTAACGTGCGTACTGCAGGTACAGCGCCGCCAATTGCGGATCTTCCGTGGTGGGCGAATTGCGGATGCGCACGTCCGTGGGCTGATCGGCGGCAGTGGTGCGCCCGAGGTCGATCGACATCCGGCCGAACAGGCGTCGATGATCACGGACGTGGGCCGCGGCCAACTCCTCCCAGTTCCTGGCGCGCGCGGCCTGCAGCCGGGCCCGGTTCGCCGCCGCCGGATCCCCGCTCACATCGTCGAAGCGCCGATAACTGGTCGCCATGGCGATCAGCAGCAATGCGGAGTCCGCGCCCCTGACGCTGATGGCGGCATCCGAGGACACGAGTTCCCCGCCCTGCGCGCGCAACCAGGCGCGCGCTTCGAAGCGCAGCGCCGCGGGCAGGTTCTCCTGTGAGGTATTGGTGCCGGAGAGGATCAAGGCATCGTCCTCGACGCGCACCGTGGCGGGCATCGGCGTCTCGAAGGAGGCGCGGAAATTCACCGCGCCCGCGCGATCGGCGCGCACGCGCACGACCAGGAGCTGATCGACCGCGGAAGCAAATGCCTCGCGGCGATACGTCACCCCCTGTTGTCGATACTCGACGCTGCCGATGGCCGTACCCAGGTCGAGCTCGCGGCGGTAATGCTCGACGAAGGAACTGCTGCCTGAGGTCAGCACGAGGTCGCCGACGGTCTGGTACGAGGGCATGCGCAGCGGCCGCGCCATCATCTTCTCGTTGGCGAGCGCCTGTGCCTCGGCATACCGGCCCTCGTTGATGAGCGCTCGCACGCGCGGCAGGGCTTCGAGCGCGCCGGGATCGGAGGGGTCGTAAGGCCCACCGGCATACAGCGTGTCCTCGTTGAGCTGCAGGCGCTCGCGCGCCACGCCGCCGAAGATCATCGCACCGAGGCGGCCATTACCAATGGGCAGCGCCTCGGTCCACGCTTCGGCGGGCTGGCGATACCACAGTCGCCAATCGCTGGTTGCGTCCGGCGAGCCCGCGGCTCGCAGCCCCCACGATGTCAGGGCCCCCGCGGCCATGCCGCCCTTGATTGCCGTCCTGCGCGTGACCATCGCGCCACCTTAGCGCAATCGGGGCCGGCGTCTCGCTGTCAAAACGATGATCGCGGGATCACTCTTTGCCCGGCGCAGCCTGCGCGGCGCAGTCGCACGCGGGACAGCCGCGATCGAAGATGATCTTCCACTCGCCCGTGGGCTCACGCCGCCAGATCGAGGTGAACGTGCCGATGCGCTTTCCGGCGGCGTTCATCACCGGGCCCGTGGACAGCGCCAGCGTGCCGCCGTCCTGTACTTCCACCGTCTCCGGCGACCAGGAGAACGGCGCCGCCGGGGCATCGAAGAATTTCTGCCAGCGCGTCAGCACCTGGTCGGGGCCACGCAGCGGCTGGTCCGCGAGCCAGATGACGTCGGGCGCGATCATGGCGCGAAACGCCCGCACGTCGCGGTCGGCCAGCGTCCTGGCGAATGCCACTTCGGTGGCGCGCACCTGCTCGGCGAGTTTCGCGGGATCTTCGGCGGCGGCGGCCAGTGGCAGCACGCACAGCAGCAGCGGCGCGAGTCGGTGTTTCATCTCGTTCTCCCTGTTCTCCGACATGGATATTACCTTCGGGGGAGAGGTGCTCCGCTCGCCCGGTGGCACAATGCCATCGGACTGCCGAACCAGGAGAACGCATGGGCGAGTACACCACGCTCATGGCCCGCGATGGCCATGAATTCAACGCCTGGCTCGCCGCGCCCGCGGGCGGGGCGCGCGGGGCGGTCGTGGTCTGCCAGGAAATCTTCGGCGTGAATCATCACATCCGCGGCGTCGCGGACGGCTTCGCCGCCGAGGGCTACCTGGCCATCGCCCCTTGTTTGTTCGACCGCATCCGCCGCGGCATCGAGCTCGGCTACTCGCCGGCCGATACCCAGGAAGGCCGCGGGTACCGCATGCAGGTTCCCACGGACAAGACGCTGCTCGACATGTCCGCGTCCCTCAACGTGGTCAAGCACGCCGGGCGCGTGGCCGCCGTCGGATATTGCTGGGGCGGCACGCTCGCCTTCCTCGCGGCCTGCGAGTTGCCGGTGGTTTGCGCCGTGTCCTACTACGGGGGGCAGATCAAGGAGCACCTCGACAAGCATCCAAAGCGGCCGGTGCTCTACCACTTCGGCGCCAAGGACCCATATATCCCCTCCACGGATGTCGAGAAGATCCGCGCCGCCGATCCCGGCGGCGAGTTCCACCTCTATCCGGCGGACCACGGCTTCAACTGCGACGAGCGCGCCAGTTATGACGCGGCGAGCGCGCAGCTCGCGCGCGACCGCACTCTGGCTTTTCTCGCCGCGCAAATGGAGAAGAGATGAAACTCAAGGACGCCGGCCTCTGGAAAGAGCACTGCTTCATCGGCGGCCAATGGCAGGCCGCGGACTCGGGGGCGACCACCGAAATCCGCAACCCGGCATCCGGCGAGGCGCTGGGCACGGTGCCGAACGCCGGCGCCGCCGAGGCGCGCCGCGCCATCGATGCGGCGCACGCCGCGCTGCCCGCGTGGGCGAAGAAGACCGCGGGCGAGCGCGCGCGCCTGATGCGCGGGTGGTTCGACCTGATGATGGCCAACGTCGAAGACCTCGCCGTCATCATGACCGCCGAGCAGGGCAAGCCACTGGCCGAATCGCGTGGCGAGATCGCCTACGCCGCCTCGTTCATCGAATGGTTTGCCGAAGAAGGCAAGCGCCTGTATGGCGACATCATTCCCGGGCATGCGCCCGATAAACGCATCATGGTGCTGCGCCAGCCCGTGGGCGTCGTCGCCGCGATCACGCCGTGGAATTTCCCGGCGGCGATGATCACGCGCAAGGCGGGCCCCGCGCTCGGCGCCGGCTGCCCGATCGTCATCAAGCCGGCACCGCAGACGCCGTACTCGGCGCTCGCCATGGCCGAGCTCGCGCGCCGCGCGGGAATCCCGGCTGGCGTCGTCAACGTGGTCACCGGCGACGCGGTGGCGATCGGCGGTGAGTTCACCGGCAACGCCAAGGTCCGCAAGATCTCCTTCACCGGCTCCACGCAGGTGGGCAAACTACTCATGTCGCAGTCGGCGAACACCGTGAAGAAGGTGTCGCTGGAGCTCGGCGGCAATGCACCGTTCATCGTGCTCGACGACGCGGACCTCGATGCCGCGGTGGCCGGCGCCATCGCGAGCAAGTACCGCAACACCGGGCAGACCTGCGTGTGCGCCAACCGCTTCATCGTGCAGTCGAAGATCTACGACGACTTCGCCGCCAGGCTCACCGCGGCGGTGAAGAAGCTGCGCGTCGGCGACGGCCTCAAGGGCGAGACCGATCAGGGACCACTGATCGACACCAAGGCGCTCGCCAAGGTCGAGAAGCACGTGGCCGACGCGCGCGCCAAGGGCGCGACCTTGCTGACCGGCGGCCAGAGGCACGCGCTCGGCGGCACCTTCTACGAGCCCACGGTGCTCACGAACGTCTCGCGCGACATGATCCTGGCGCGCGAGGAGACCTTCGGGCCGGTGGCGCCGCTGTTCGAAGTGGCCACCGACGAGCAGGCCGTGCAGCTCGCGAACGACACCGAGTTCGGGCTGGCCGCGTACCTCTATACGCGTGATCTCGCGCGTTCCTGGCGCGTCACCGAGGGATTGGAGTACGGCATCGTCGGTCTGAACACCGGCATCATCTCCACGGAGGTCGCGCCGTTCGGCGGCATGAAGGAGAGCGGCATGGGCCGCGAGGGCAGCAAGTACGGCATCCTCGATTTCACCGAGCTCAAATACGTCTGCGTCGGCGGGATCTAGCGCCGTCGAGCTCGCGCGGCGTCCGCATAGGCAAGCCGCGCGCAAGCCGCGTAAACTGCGCCGCCAGTGCTAGGACGGTTCCACGAAATCAGCGTCGAAACGGCGGACATCGCCGAATCGGTGGCTTTCTACGAGCGGCTCGGCTTCAGCCAGTGCGGCACCACCGACACCTGGACGCACCCGTACGGCGTCGTGACCGACGGCAAGCTCTTCCTCGGCCTGCATCAGTTCAAGTTTCCGTCGCCGACGATCACCTGGGTGCACCCCGGTGTCGCGCATCACGCCCACGCCATCGAAAAGCACGGCATCGAGCTCGCCTGGAAGCGCGTCGGCGACGATGCCTTCAACGAATTCGGCTTCCTCGATCCCAGTGGCCAGGCGGTACGCGTGCAGGAGGCGGCCACGCACTTCGCGAGCGATCGCGAGGACGGAAAGCCTTCGCTGTGCGGCGACTTCGCGGAATTCAGCGTGCCGGCGGCGGACTTCGAGCCCATGCGGGCCTTCTGGGAGCCGCTCGGATTCGTGGCCATGGGCGAGACGGAATCTCCCTACGCGCGCATGTCCATGACCAGCGATCACCTGGACATCGGCGTGCATCGACCGCGCACGTTCGAATCACCCATGCTGGTGTTCAGCGCCGCCGACATGGGCGAGCGCATCGAGCGGCTGCGCGCGCTCGGCCACGAAACCACGCAGAACCTGCCGCGCGGGCTCGATCCGCGGCATTGCGCGCTGCTCTTGGCCCCCGAAGGCACCGCGCTGCTGCTCGTCAACGCCGTCGACTAGGAATGCGCTGATTCGGTGAACCGAGCCCGCCGCCCGGTGTGGGCACGCGGCAATTGCTGAGATAATCGCGCGCAATCCCCGCCGCCGCGGGAACCCTCTTCCGGAGAATTCCATGACGCGCTGGTTGCACGCGGTTTGCGCCGCCTCACTCGTATTCGTCTGCTCTGCCGCGCGCGCCGACGAGGGCATGTGGACCTTCCACGGCTTCCCGTTCGACGCGGCCAACGCCGCACTGAAGACGCAGCTCGACCAGGCATGGCTCGATCGCGTGCGTTCGGCCACCGTACGCCTGGCCAATTGCACGGGCGCGTTCGTCTCGGATGAAGGATTGATCCTGACGAATCAACACTGCGTGCGTGCCTGCCTCGCGGACAACTCGACGCCCGAGAAGAGCCATGTCGAAGACGGCTGGCTCGCGCGGTCGCGCGCAGAGGAGATGCGCTGCCAGACACAGGTGGCCGACGTGCTCACCGGCATGGAAGACGTGACGCCCAGGATCTTCCAGGCCACGGAGGGCAAATCCGGGGCCGAGCGGAACGATGCACGCAAAGCCGCGCTCACGCAGGCCGAACAGGAATGCGAGGCGGCCAGCAAGCTCAAATGCCAGAGCGTCTCGCTGTACGAAGGCGGCCAGTACTGGTTGTACAAGTACCAGCGCTACACCGACCTGCGCCTGGTATTCGCACCCGAGTCCGGCATCGCCTCCTTCGGCGGCGACCCCGACAATTTCCAGTTTCCGCGCTGGGGCCTCGACGTGAGCGTGCTGCGTGCGTACCAGGACGGCCGGCCCGTGCATCCGACTAACTACCTGAAGATCAGCTTTGCGGGGCCGGCGGCCGGTGAGGCGGTCTTCGTCGCGGGTCATCCCGGTCGCACCAACCGCGAGCTGACGCTGGCGCAGCTCAAGCAGCAGCGCAATCTCGACTGGCCGCAGTACCTGCTGCGCTTCTCGGAACTTCGCGGGCGGCTGATCCAGTTCTCGCAGGCCAGTGCCGAGAACGCGCGCATCACCGCGGACGAGCTGCACCGCGTCGAGAACTCCCTCAAGGTGCGCCGCAAGATGCTGGATACCCTGCACGACGACAACCTGCTGGCGCGCAAGGCGGTGGAACAGCAGAGCCTGCAGGCGCGCGTCGCCAAGGACGAGAAGCTCAGGCCGGCGATCGGCAATCCCTGGAAGGAAATCGACGTGGCGCTGGCGAACGAGCGCGCCATCTACGAGCCGTACCTCTACCTGGAGCAGCTCGCCGGATTTCAGGGCCGGCTCGCCGGTTATGCGCGCACGCTGGTGCGCGGCACCGCCGAGCGCGAGAAGCCCAACACCGCGCGTTTCCGCGAATATACCGACGCCGCGCTGCCGCGGGTCGAGCAGCAGCTGATGGCCAAACTACCCGTGTACCCCGAGCTCGAGATGCTGCGCCTCTCCTGGGGCCTGGAGCGCATGCGCGAGTGGCTCGGACCGGATCACCCGGTGGTGCGCAAGCTGCTGGCGAGCGAATCGCCGGCGCAGCTCGCACGCCGCCTGGTCACGACCAGCAGGCTGGCCGATCCGGCCGTGCGCCAGGAATTGTGGAACGGAGGCAGCGCCGCCGTGGCCGCTTCGAACGATCCGGTGATCGCGCTGTGGCGCAGCGTCGATGCGGACGCACGCGCCGTGCGCAAACAGTACGAGCAGGAGGTCGAAGGCCCGCTGCGCGACGCGACGGAGCGCATCGCGAAGGCGCGTTTCGCGGTGCTCGGCACCGGCGTGTATCCCGACGCCACGTTCACGCTGCGCCTGAACTGGGGCACGGTGCAGGGCTGGAACGAGCGCGGCACGCCGGTGGAGCCGTTCACGCGGCTGGGGCGCGCTTTCGAGCGGGCCACGGGCGCCCCGCCCTTTCGCATCCCGGACAGCTGGATGCGCGCGAAGGATCAGCTCGACATGGGCACGCCATTCGACCTCTCCACCAACAACGACATCGTCGGCGGCAACTCCGGCAGCCCGCTGATCAACGCCAGGGGAGAACTGGTGGGCGTCATGTTCGACGGCAACATCCATTCGATCTCGGGCGCCTACTGGTTCGACGCCTCGAAGAACCGCGGCATCGCCGTACACCCCGCGATCATTCGCGAAGCGCTGCAGAAGGTTTATGGCGCGGACGCCCTGCTGCAGGAGCTGAGCCGCTGAATTCGCCGGGAGCTAGGGACGCGCCGCCGTGAGCTCGAACTTCACCCGCATGTCGTCGAGCACGACCAGCGCGCCGAGCGCGGCCGTGAAGGGCTCGAGACCGAGATCGGATTGCTTCAGCGGGAACTCGCCGGTTGCCGTGATCGTGCCTTCCTCACGCGTCACGGTGGCCGGCACGCGCAGCGAGTGGCTGGCGCCCTTGAGCGTGACCTCGACGGCCACGTCGTAGCCCTCGCCGGCGGCGCGCACGTCGGTGGCGCGCAAGCGGATTTCGGGGAAGTGGGCCGCATCGAGCAGCGGCCCGGACAGCATGTTGGTGCGCGTCCCGTCTCGCGCGCTCTGCGGCACCGCCGGTGGAAAATCCGGGCCCGCCGCTGCGCGCAACGCGGGCTCGTCGACGGTCAACTCGGCGACCGGAAAGGCGACGTCGAAGCGCGTGCCGAGAGGATCGTCCGTCACGTACACGGCTCCGGCCAGATGATGCGAGGCGATCACGTGGTTGTGTCCCAGGCGCGCCATCGCGCCCCCTCGGTACACGAACACCTGCAACAGCGATCGCTCGGCCACCACCCGGTATTCGCGCGAGCCGGCCGGCACCGCGGGGGCCGCAGGCGCCGGCGCCGGGGCGCGCGGCGGTGCAGGCTGAGGAGGCCTTGTCTGACAGCCTGCGAGCCCCAATAGCACGAGCCCTGCAACGAGGGAGCGGGAACCGTGATTCGATCGCCGAGTACTCATCTGGTGTGCCCGTGACTCCATGGCTTTGACCCTGTCCCCAGCCAGCGGCTAGCTTAACGACATGTCCTTTCGTAACACCACGCGCTCCTGGGGTTCTGTCTCGAAGCTGCTGCACTGGCTGGTCGTGCTGCTGATCATCAACCAGTGGGTGATCGCGGAGCGCGCCGACAGCCTGCCGATCGGCATCGCGAAACTGCAGGCGCTGGCGTGGCACAAGTCATTCGGCATCACGATCCTGATGCTGGCCGTGTTGCGCCTGGCGTGGCGCTGGGTGAATCCCGTCCCGGACCTCACTGCCGACACGCGGCCCTGGGAGCGCGTGCTCGCGAAGCTCTCGCATTTCCTGCTCTACGCGCTGATCTTCGCGATGCCGCTGAGCGGCTGGCTGATGTCCTCCGCGAAGAATTTTCCGGTGAGCTGGTTCAGGCTGTTCC
>DASTRL010000187.1:0-5130 GCA_035761265.1 Steroidobacteraceae bacterium | reverse complement strand
ATCGCCGTCCTTGTAGAGGTACTGCATCTCCGTATCCATGACGTCGGCGGCCTCGATGGACTCGCCCGAGCGATAGCTCTTCTCGACGGTGCGGCCGGTGCGCAGGTTGCGGACGCGGATGCGGTTGAAGGCCTGGCCCTTTCCCGGCTTCACGTATTCGTTCTCGATCACGGAGTAGGGATCCCCGTCGATCAGGAGCTTCATTCCGCCGCGAATTTCGTTGGTGGTGTAACTGGACATGGATTTCCCGCCGTCTCGAAGACCAATTGCCTGAAAAAAAGACCCGGCATGATACCCACCCGGGGAAACCCTCGCCATACGAAAAGCGCCGCAAGAACGCGCCGCGGCCAATTGTGAGCCGGCTCGCAGCCGGGGACCCGGGGGACGGGTGGTAAACTCGCGGCGCTTGTTTGTACGCGCGCCGCGCCTGGCGCGCCATCCCGGGGAGTCGACTTGACGGACAATTCCGCCGTTCCGCTCATCGTTTTTTCGCCGCAGCGCGAGCCGTCCGAATTCATCAACGGCCTGATGCGCAAAGCGGGGGAACCGGTGCATTGCACCTGGATTCCGGCGGTGCGGGATCTCGGCGAGGCGCTCGAGCAACTCAATCCGGAATTGCTGATCTGCGCCTACGTACCCGATGCCGAGGTGAAGCAGGCGGCCACGATCCGCGACCAGCTCGCACCACAGGTGCCACTGCTCGTGGTGCGGCCGCAGATTTCCGAGACCGACATCGCCGCCGGCATGCGGCTCGGCGCGCGCGACGTGGTCTCGCTCTCGGCCACCGAGCGCGTGCAGGCCGTGGTGTCGCGCGAGCTGCGCACCTTCCGACTGGAACGCGCATTGAACTCCACGCTGCAGTCGGCCAGCGACTACCGGCGCCAGTTGCAGTCCGTGCTGCAGCGTTCCAACGACGCGATCCTGCAGGTGCAGGAAGGCATCGTGGTCGACGCCAACCAGACCTGGCTCGAGCTCTTCGGCCATGCCGACGCCAACGCCGTGGTCGGCCAGCCGTTGATGGACCTGTTCGACGATCGCTCGCACGCGGCGCTCAAGGGCGCGCTCGTGGCCTGCGCGCAGGGCAAGTGGAGCGACCATCCGCTGAAGGTCAACGCCCTGCTCGGCGATGGGACCCAGCTGCAGCTCGACCTGGTGCTGACGCCCGGAGAGTTCGAGAACGAACCCTGCGTGCGCATCATGGTACCCGCGAAAAAGCGCGACGAGCGGCAGCTCACCACCGAGCTCACCGACGCCGTCAAGCGCGACGGCACCACCGGACTTTTATTGCGCCGTCCCCTGCTCGATGCGATCGGCGCGCGCATCGCGGCGCCGCCGGCCGGCGGCGTGCGATTCATGGCGCTGGTGCGCCCCGATAAATTCGCGGAGCTCGAGAAGGACGTCGGCGTCCGCGCCAGCGAGCAGCTCGTGAGTGAATACGCGGCCACGCTCAAGTCGTACCTGGGCCCGAACGACGTCGCAGGTCGCTTCTCCGGCGTCTCGTTCCTCGCGCTCATCGAGCGCGGCAATCCGCACGACGTCGAGGCCTGGGCGGAATCCGTATTGGCTCGCTTCAGCGAGAACACCTCCACGATCGGCCAGCGCTCCGTGCATTCGACCTGCACGATCGGGCTCACCGCCGTGCCCACCACAGGATCGAACATCGACGCCATCGTCGCCGATGTGATCGAAGCCGTACGGCGCGGGCGTTCGCAGGGCGGCAACCAGATCTACCACCTCGACAAGGCCGACACCGACACGCGCGTGCAGGCCTACGACATGATCTGGGTGAAGCACATCAAGACCGCGCTGATGGAGAACCGCTTCCGGCTGGTTCAGCAGCCCGTGGCCAGCCTGCAGGGCGAAGATCCGAACATGTTCGACGTGCTGGTGCGCATGCTCGATCACCAGGGCAAGGAGGTGCTGCCCGCGGACTTCATGGCCGCGGCCGAGCGCAATGACCTCCTGAAGAACATCGACCGCTGGGTGGTCGGCGCATCGCTGTCGTTCGCGGCCAAGGCCAGGCCCGGCTGCCTGTTCGTGCGACTGTCGCGCGACAGCGTGATCGACTCGGCGTTCGTCGAATGGCTGAAGACCCAGCTCGCCAATGGCAAGCACGAACCGAAACGCATCTGCTTCCAGATCACCGAAACCATCGCCGAGCAGTACATGAACGCGGCGGTGGCACAGCTCGGCGCACTCAAGCAGCTCGGTTTCCGCATCGCGCTCGAGCGCTTCGGCGCCGGCCGCGATCCCTACAAGCTGCTGAGCGCCGTGCCGCTCGACTTCATCAAGGTGGACGGCGCGCTCGTGCAGGACCTGGCGGCCAATCCCGAGACGCAGATCATCGTGAGGAAGCTGGTGGAGCAGGCCGTCAAGCTGAAGATCGAGACCATCGCCGAGCGCGTCGAGGACGCCAACACCATGGCCGTGCTGTGGCAGCTCGGCGTGCAATTCATCCAGGGCTATTTCGTCAACGCCCCGGAGGAAGTGGTCATGGCCGAAGGCCTGCGCCGCTGAGCGCGCCTCACGGTCCCGGCTCGTTCGAGTAGATGGCCGTCTTCGCGGGCCGAGTGCTCGTCACCCATCCGCGGTACATGCCGCTGGTATTCATCGCGTAGGCGATCCGGCCCGCGCCGTCCATGGCGACGACACCGCCGTCGCCGCCCAGGCCGGCAATGCCGGCGATGGTGGCGGAGGCCGCCGCTTGCACGCCTTCTCCGTGCCAGGCGATGCGGTCGCAGAGCTGGCGCGCGGCGCTCGCGCGGATGAAGTATTCGCCGGAGCCGGTTGCCGACACGGCGCAGTTGCCGTCGGCCGCATAGGTTCCCGCGCCGATCACCGGCGAGTCGCCGATGCGGCCCCAGCGCTTGCCGGTCATGCCGCCGGTGGAAGTCGCCGCGGCGAGGTGTCCGCGGACGTCGATGGCCACGGCGCCGACCGTGCCACGCGAATGCGTGCGGTCCAGCTCCGCGGCGTGATCCCGCCGCCAGTCGAGCAGCTGTTGCCAGCGCTCTTCGGTGCGAAAGTAGTCAGGCGCAACCTGCGGCAGTCCCTGCTCCACCGAGAACTGGTCGGCGCCATCGCGTGCCAGCATGACGTGGGGCGACTTCTCCATGACCGCGCGCGCCAGGCTGATGGGATTGCGGGTACGGGTGACGCCGGCGACCGCTCCGGCCTTCAGCGTGGCCCCGTCCATGATCGAGGCGTCGAGTTCGTTGCGGCCCTCCGCCGTGAACACCGCGCCCCGGCCGGCATTGAACAGCGGATCGTCCTCGAGCACGCGGACCGTCGCCTCCACGGCATCGAGACTGCTGCCGCCATTCGAGAGCACCTTCTGTCCGGCCGCCAGGGCCGCGCCAAGGCCGGCGCGGTATGCCGCTTCTCTTGCAGGCGAGAGATCGCCGCGCTGGATGACGCCGGCTCCTCCATGGATCGCCAATGACCAGGACGCCGGCTTCGCCGCAGCGGGCTCCGCGCACGAAGCCGGGGCGGACACGACGCCGATCATCAGCGCGAGGATCAAGTTCTTTCGCCGGAGCATCGCGGGCACCTCCTCGATTCGAGGCACTTACTGTAGTCTCGATCGCCATGAGCTTCTACGGACTCGTCACCTTCTGCGCCGTGTACGCGCTGGCCGTCGCCACGCCGGGTCCCGGCATCGCCGCCATCGTCGCGCGCTCGCTGGCGCACGGCTTCAAGGGAGCCCCGGCTTTCGTTGCGGGCTTCATCGTGGGCGACCTCGCGTGGTTCGCGATCGCCGCCACCGGCCTCGCCGCCATCGCCAGGACGGCGGCGACGGTGTTCGTCGCGATCAAGTGGGCGGGCGTCGTCTATCTACTCTTCCTGGCGTGGAAGCTGTGGACCGCGCCGGCCGAACGCGTCGCCGTGGTCGACGATGACGGGCGGCAGCACGGCTGGCGCGCGTTCGTCGCCAGCCTGATGCTGACGCTGGGCAATCCCAAGGCCATCCTGTTCTTCCTCGCGCTGCTGCCCACCGTGGTCGATCTCGCCTCGCTGAATGCCGTGCGCGTCATCGAGATCTCGACGGCCATCGCCATCATCCTGCCGGCGGTGCTGTTCTCCTACGTGTTCCTCGCGGCCCGCGCGCGCCGGTTGTTCACGACGCCACGGGCCGTGCAGCGCCTGAATCGCAGCTCGGGCGTCGCCATGGCGGGCGCGGCGGTGGTCATCGCGACGCGCTGAGCCGCGAATTCCTCATTCGGTCTCGAGCATGTCGACGGTGCGCCAGCCGCGCGGCAGCACCGAACCGCGCTGCGCGCGCTCGCCGCGATAGTCCTTGAGGTCCTTCCAATCGATCGTCATCTTGCGATCGCCCGAGCGCACGATCAGCGACCTGTCCCTGGCCACCACGGTCATGCCGGTGAGAAAGTCCTCGCGCGCGGCGAACTTCTTCGAGGGAATGTCGAACAGCTTGTTGCCCTTGCCGCGCGGCAGCTCCGGCACGTCCTTGACCGGGAACACGAGTAGTTTGCCACCTTCGGACGTGACGGCGACCAGTGCGTCGTCGCCCGGCACCGGCGCCGGCGGCAGCACCAGCGCGCCCTGCGGCAGGCTCAGCAGGGTCTTGCCGGCCTTCTTGCTCGCGTACGCCTCCATGAGGCGAACCGTGAAGCCGTAGCCGGCATCACTCGCGACCAGCCACAGGTCCTCCGGCTCGCCGATCATCACGCCGCGCCACTTGGCGCCATCCGGCGGGTCGAGTCGCGAGGACAGCGGTTCACCGAGTCCGCGTGCCGACGGCAGCGAATGCGCCACCAGGCTGTAGGCGCGGCCGGTGGAATCCAGGAACACCGCCTGCTGGATGCTCCGGCCCTTGGCCGCATGCTGGTACTCGTCGCCAGTCTTGTACTGCAAGGTGCGCGGATCGATTTCGTGGCCCTTGGCCGAACGCACGAAGCCGCCCTTCGAGAGCACGATGGTCGCGGGCTCGTTGGCCACCAGCTGCGATTCGTCGATCGCCACCGCCGCCTCGCGCTCCACGATCTTCGTGCGGCGGTCGTCGCCGTACTTCGCGGCGTCGGCCTCGATCTCGCTGGCGATCAGCTTCTTGAGCTTGGCCTTGGACTTCAGCGTCGACTCGATGTCTTCCTTCTCCTCGCGCAGCTTCTT
>DASTRL010000186.1:0-10170 GCA_035761265.1 Steroidobacteraceae bacterium | reverse complement strand
CGCGAATCACAAGGGATTCTGGGCGCGCCAGGCTCAAAGCGAGCTGCGCTGGCACAATCCTTTCAGCGTGACGCTCGACGAATCGAAGGCGCCCAACTACAGCTGGTTCGTGGACGGCGAGCTGAACGTCGCCTGGAACTGCCTCGACGTCCATCTCGAGGAACGCGGCCACAAGACCGCCATCACCTTCGTCGGCGAGCCGGGCGACGTGCGCCACGTCTCCTATCGCGAGCTGCATGCGGACGTGTGTCGCTTCGCCAATGCGCTCGGCGCATTGGGCGTCCGGCAGGGAGACCGCGTCGTCATCTACATGCCGCTGACAGTGGAGGCCATCGTCGCCATGCATGCATGCGCGCGCATCGGCGCCATTCATTCCGTGGTGTTCGGCGGGTTCTCGGCGCTGTCGCTCAAGGATCGCATCGAAGATGCCCAGGCCACGGTGCTGATCACCGCGGACGGCGGCTGGCGCGCGGGCAAGATCATCGAGCTCAAGGAAGCGGCCGACAAGGCACTGTCACAAGGCTGCCGCAGCATCCGCAGCGTCGTGGTGCTGAAGCGCACCGGGCAGGACGTGCCCATGAAGGAGGCGCGCGACTTCTGGTGGCACGAGCTCATCGAAGGCCAGACCCCGGTGTGCGAGCCGGCGTGGGTCAATGCGGAACATCCGCTGTTCCTGCTCTACACCTCGGGATCCACCGGCAAGCCGAAGGGCATCCAGCACTCGAGCGCGGGCTTCCTGCTCGGCGCCAAGCTCACCACCAAGTGGGTGTTCGACATTCGCGAGGATGACGTCTTCTGGTGCACGGCCGACATCGGCTGGGTCACCGGACACAGCTACGTGGCCTACGGCCCGCTGGCGGCCGGTGCCACGGTCGTGATCTACGAAGGCGGGCCGACGACGCCTCATCCGGGGCGCTTCTGGCAGATCATCGAGCAGCAGGGCGTGACGATCTTTTACACCGCGCCCACGGCGATCCGCGCGCTCATGAAACTGGGCGACGACATCCCGGCGCGCTACGACCTGACCAAGCTCAGGTTGTTGGGCTCGGTGGGCGAGCCCATCAACCCGGAAGCCTGGATGTGGTACCACGAGCACATCGGGCGCGGCCGGTGCCCGGTGGTCGACACCTGGTGGCAGACCGAGACCGGCGCCATTATGATCTCGCCGCTGCCCGGCTGTACTCCCACCAAGCCGGGCTCGTGCACGCTGCCGCTGCCGGGCATCGACGCCACCATCGTCGATGCGCGCGGCGACGAGGTGAAAGGCGAGGACGCGGGCGGCTACCTGGTCATCCGCAAGCCCTGGCCGTTCATGTTGCGCACCATCTGGGGCGACAACGACAGGTATCTCAAGACGTATTGGGAGGCGTTCCAGAACCGTTACTACGTCGCCGGCGACAGCGCGCATCGCGACAAGGACGGTTACTTCTGGATCATGGGCCGCATCGACGACGTGTTGAACGTCGCAGGCCATCGGCTCGGCACCATGGAAATTGAATCCGCACTGGTGGCGCATGCCAAGGTCGCCGAAGCGGCGGTGGTCGGGCGGCCCCACGACATCAAGGGCGAGTCCGTCTTCGCCTACGTGGTGCTCAAGGGCGATCGCCCCACCGGAGAGAAAGCCGAGGCCTTCACGAGGGTGCTGCGCGAGCACGTATCCGAACAGTTGGGCGCCATCGCGCGTCCCGACGACATCCGCTTCGCGGACAATCTGCCGAAGACGCGCTCCGGCAAGATCATGCGACGGCTGCTGCGCGCGATTGCGCGCAATGAAGACATCGCGCAGGACCTGTCGACGCTGGAAAATCCGGCCATCATCGATCAACTGCGCGGCGCGGAGCCCGCCGCCGCACCGCCGGGCAAGGGCTCGACGAACAAGCCTGCGAAATCCGCGGCCGAGCACCGGCCCAGGGTGACGGCCACGGCAGGTGCCAGGCCAAAGGCCGGGGTCAAGGCAAAGACGACAGCGAAGCGCAAACCGGCAAAGTCCAAGTCCAAGGCAAAGTCCAAGTCGAAGGCCAGGTCCGGCGCAAAAGCCGGCCCGCGGCGAGCAGCACCGAAGAAGCGCTCGCCGGCGAGAAAGAAGAAGGTGGCGCGTCGAAAGAAGTGAGCGAGTCAGGCCACGCGTGCGGAGTTCACCAGGCTGAGCACTGCGACGAAATGGCAGGCCACGCCGCCCAGCACGAACAGGTGCCACAACGCATGCGTGTAGCGTCGCGACTTCCACGCATAGAAGGGCACGCCGGCGGTGTAGACCAGGCCGCCGGCGATGATCCAGGCTAGCTCATGCGCGCTCAATGATTCGGTCATCGGACGGATCGCGAGCACGCCGATCCAGCCCATCGCCACGTAGAGCAACAACGACAGCCTGGGAAAGCGGAATCCCACGGTGGTCTTGGCGATGATGCCGAGCAGCGCCAGCCCCCACACCGCGCCGAACAACACCCACCCGCGCGTGCCGCCCATGGCGATCAGCGCCACCGGCGTGTAGGTGCCGGCGATGAGTAGATAGATGGCCGAATGATCGAGCGTGCGCAGCCTGACCTTGAGCTCCGGCCTGCTGGCCCAGTGATACACCACGGAAGTCACGAACATCGCGAGCGCCGTCAGGCCGAACGCCAGCGCCGCGGCGAGGCGCGATGGATCGTGCCGGGAAACCGCGATCAGCCAGGGGATGCCGAGCGCGCAAGCCGCAATGCCGAAGCCGGCCGTCAGCGAGTGAGCGAGTTCCTCCGGGCGGGTATAGGGCGCGGTCGTGGTCGACACCTCCCAAGACTAGCAGTCGGCGTGTAACCTTGACGTTACACGAGCGCCCGGGTAGTATCACCTATAGGTTACACGTACGGGGAGAGGCGATGATGGAAATCGACGAAAAGAGGATCGACTCACTGTCACGCGAGCGGGTGCGCCTCGGGCTCGGCATCGCGCTGTGCTTCGTGGTCGTGCTCGGAGGAATCGCCGGCAATGACGCGCTGGTCCAGTCCGGGCGCGCTGGCGGCGGCACACGCCTGGCGGCGCTCGCGCTCATCGGTGTGGGTGGCGCCGCGATGGTGGCCATGCTCGGCAAATTCATCGTACTGCTGCATCGATCGTTCCGGGAGCCGCGCCTGAAAGACACGCTGTGGGATGAACTCGCGAGCGCGAATCACACCCGATCGATGGTCCTGGCATACCTCGCGATGCTGTCGGTGCTGGTGGTGCTCGCCGTGCTCTCGATGTTCAGCACGCTGTCGGCGCCGTGGGTGGTGAACGGCTTGCTGCTCACCGCCTTTGGTGTGCAGGCCATCGCGTTCGCCGTGCTGGAACGGCGCGGAAATGGCTGATACCGGGCTGCAGAACAGGCTGCGCGAGCATCGAGCGCGCCTGGCGCTCACGCAGGCGGAGCTCGCCGAGCGGGTCGGCGTCTCGCGCAAGACCATCAACACCGTCGAGAACGGTGTGTTCACGCCGTCGGCGACGCTGGCGCTCAAGCTGGCGCGCGCACTCGGCGTCAGCGTGGAAAAGATCTTCTCGCTGGCCGACTAACGCGCGGCCGTCTGTGCGGCCCCGGGGAATTCGGCCTTCGGCAGCTGTACTTCACCCACCAGGATGCGCTTGAGGTAGTCAGGCGCGATCAGGTGGCAGTACTGTCGATCGCCGTTCGATGCCGAACGCGAACCGACGCGCACGTTGCCCGCCGGCTTGCCCAGGCTCTTGGCACGGATGCGCAGCGTGCCGCCGGCGTCGGTCTCCACCATGGTGAAGGCCTCGAGCCAGTCGGACTCGCTGGTTGCCTGCAGATCGGGCTCCAGCATCACGGGCACCGGACCCTTGAACGGCATCTTCTTCTTCTGGCGATCGGTCAGCGTGAGCATGACCGCATCGAGCGTGCGCCGATTCAGCCGCGCGCAGGAACTGGGCTCGCCGGCGGCGGTTGCGCCATATTCGGCGCGAATGCGCTCGGCGCTGTGCAGCTTGCAGGAAATCATGCGTGGCCTGGTGCGCTGCGGATCGGCGTAACCGACGTACTGCATGGTCTCCAGCGGTTTGACCGCAGGCGATGCCCGCGTGAACGCCTGGTAGTCGCTGATCAGCACGTTGCGCGCGGGCACGCGCGAGCCAGCAACTTCCTTCTGCGCCACCGCGCAATAGTCGTTGAGACTGGGCAGCATGAACGGCTGGCCCACGACCTTCGGCCGGGTGTCGCTCGCGCATCCTGCGAATCCCAGGGTGAGCGCCAGTCCCGTCGCGAGACAAGCCACACTCCTCACCGTAAGCTCCTGCCAGCGGCGGACGTTGGTATCCATGGGCGAATCTCCCCCAGGCAAATGCAAACTCGAGGCAGATTCTGTAACTGGCTCGCCGTCGGGTTCGCGGGCGTAGTTCTCATGAATGCAAGCCAGGGCCAGGCCGCCGGCCGTCCATTTGTCATAGCGCACCGCGGCGCCAGCGGATACGTGCCCGAGCACACGCTCGCGGGCTACTTCATCGCGATCCAGCAGGGTGCGGACTACGTGGAACCCGACTTGGTGATCACGCGGGACGGGGCGCTCGTGGTTCGCCACGAGAACGAGATCGGCGGCACCACCGACGTGGCCGCGCATCCGGAATTCGCCGCGCGCAAGACCACCCGGACCGTCGACGGCGAGGCGATCACGGGGTGGTTCACCGAGGACTTCACGCTGGCAGAGCTGCGAACCCTGCGCGCGCGCGAACGGTTGCCGGAGCTCCGCCCCGCAAATGCACGCTACGACGCAGTCTTCGGGATTCCGACCTTCGAGGACGTCCTCGAGCTGGTGGCAGCCGCGGACGCGCAACGTGCCGCCATCGCCCGCGAAAACGGTCGCCCCGCGCCACCGCGCATCGGCATCTACCCCGAGACCAAGCACCCGAGTTACTTCGCCGCGCGCGGCCTGCATTTCGACGATGGCTTGCTCGACGCACTGCGGCGGCACGGCTACAGCGGCAGGACTGATCCGATCTACATCCAGTCCTTCGAGGTCGGGAATCTCAAGACGCTGCGGCGCCGTACCGACTTGCCGCTGGTCCAGCTGGTCGCACCTGCCGGCCAACCCTTTGATTTCACTGTATGTGGAGACCGGCGCAGCTACCAGGACCTGATGAGCGACGCGGGACTCGCCGAGATCGCGACCTACGCCGACGCCATCGGCCCGCACAAATGGATGGTGGTCCAATTCGGGGACGGGCAGGCGAGGGATACCGGCCTGGCGCGCCGCGCCCGCAACCTCAAACTCGGCGTACACGTCTGGACTCTAAGGGCCGAGAACGAATTTCTGCCGATTGATTTAAGATCCTCCGGCGACGTGGCGGCCAAGGGCGATCTCCAGCGGGAGATCGACGCACTGCTCGACGCCGGAATCACCGGAATGTTCTCCGACCAGCCGGACCTCGCCGTACGGGCGCGGGACGCGTGGTGGGAGATGCACCAGTAAGGACTCATGGGAGAAGGAACATGGTTGAACGCTGCACACGTGCGCTCTGCGTCGCAGTCATCCTGCTGCAGGTCGTCGCGCAACTGATCCAGTAGTCAGAGAGTCGATGCCGGAGCCGTTTCACCTCGCCATTGCCGTTCACGACCTGGGCGCGGCGCGCGGTTTCTACGGTGGCCTGTTCGGCTGCTCCGAGGGGCGCAGCAGCAACGAATGGGTGGACTTCGATTTTTTCGGTCACCAGCTGGTCGCTCACCTGGATCCAGGCCGCAAGCCCTACCTGCATCACAACGAAGTGGACGGGCACGACGTGCCGGTGCCGCATTTCGGCATCGTGATGGAGTGGAAGGCCTGGCACACCCTCGCCGAACGGCTGCGCCGCGGTGGAACGCACTTCGAAATAGAACCGGGGATCCGCTTCGCCGGCCAGGTCGGCGAACAGGCGACGATGTTTCTCTACGACCCGTCGGGCAATGCGCTCGAGTTCAAGGCGTTCAAGGATCCTGCGCGGCTGTTCGCGAAGTAGCCACGGCGCGCAACGCCGCCCCGACGAGCCGCGCATCCAGCTTTTCCCTCGAGCTGCGCGGCTGGGTGAGCTGCAACCGCTCGAGCAGATGCCGGTCTTCGGCGCGAGCGCGGGTGAACAGCGCGCGAGCGAGCGTCACCAGCTTGCCGCCGCTCGTCGCCGTGGCGTCCCTCAGCCAGCGCAGGGCGCGCGCCAGCTCGACTTCCTCGCGCGTGAGGTCGGTGCCGAAAGGGTATTCGGAGAAGAGTCCCGCGCGCCGGTGCGCGTCGAATGCTGCCGCGAGGCGCCGGGGCGTGTTGTGGCGTCGCGAAGCCGGGATGCGATAACCCGAGTCGATCTTGTTGGCGCGTTGCGCGGCGCGCAGCAATTCTTCCTGGAAGCGTGAATCGGCGATGTCGATCATGGCGGCGATGCACTCGGCATCGGTCTTGCCGCGCAGGTCCGCCAGGCCGTACTCGGTGACCACGACGTCGCGCAGATGGCGCGGAATCGTGCAGTGCCCGTAGCTCGTCACGATGTTCGAGGTCAGCCTGCCGTCCTTGTATCGCGTGGCGCGAACGCACATGACGGAACGCGCGCCCGGTAGTGCATGCGCCATGGCCACGAAGTTGTACTGTCCGCCCACGCCCGAGACCACGCGGCCATCGGCCAGGCCGTCGGATATGGCCGCGCCGAGCGTGGTCAGCATCATCGAGGAGTTCACGAAGCGCGCGTGGCTGCGCTGCGCGATCTTCAGCTCCTGGTCCAGGCCGTAGAGCTGGTTGATGTAACCCACGCCGCGCATGTCGAACAGACGCCGCTCGGATTCCGGCAGCGCGGACAGCCCGGCGTAGAAGGCGCGCGGTCCGAGCAGGAAGCCCGCGTGCATGACGGTGCCGCCCTTGAGCTCGAGGCCCAGGCATTCGGCCGCCAGCGCGGCACGCGACCTCGGGTTGCCGAGGTCGGGCTCGATGCGGGCTCCCTCCGGCGAGACGAGGTGGCCGTTCTCGAATCGGCACTCGCTGCGAAAGACCCCCGCGGCGCGCAATGCCGCCACGTCCGCCGCGCCGAGCACCGGGCCCGCGCCCGCGGCGAGCAGCGCCTCCAGCAGTGGCGCATCCACCTTCGTGCTCGAGCCATTGGCCGCGAGCGCCTTCTGCAGCGGCAGATAGTCGTACACGCGCCGGCGCAGGATGCCGGCGCGGTACAGGTCCAGCATCTGGTCGACGAACATCTCGGTGGCGCCGAACAACCCGGTGCTGAACGGCGCGCGACCACCGATGGCGTCGATCAGTGAGGCGCTGCGTTCGCTGCCGGCGTCGGTCAGCGCGCGCCGCCAGACCTCGTTCTGCTGGTGCCGCAGCAGCAGCGAATACACGATCGCGTCGCCGAGCTCGCCAATGCCGATCTGCAGCGTACCGCCGTCGCGCACCAGGCTGCTGGCATGCAGGCCGATGGCGTGATCCGCCGTGGCCAGCTCCAGGTTGGGCGGAGCGAACAGGTCGTAGTCATAGCGCGAATGATCGAGCAGCAGGTCGAAGGTGTCCGGCGCCACGTTCGCGGCACCCAGCATGAAGGGCATTTCGCGATGCACCTGTCCCATCAGAACCAGCGGCTGCCCGGAGGCTCGCATGCGGGCGATGTCCGGAAGCAGGTCCACCGTGACGTCCGGATTGCTACCAAGGCTGATCTCGCTGATGCCCGCCACCGTGCGGCGCGCCACCACGTGCGCGAGCACGTTGACGCCCCGGTGCAGCAGCTCGCGCGCGACGTGCGTGTAGTTGGCCGAGAGATAGTGCGACTGCGCATGGAGATTGTTGAGCAATGCCCCAGGCTCGTAGAAGAATCCGATGACGCGCGCATTTGCGGGCATCGCGCCCGCGCGCATGGCCTCCAGATACTCGATCTGCGGGTAGTTGCCGAAGATGCGCGCCGCCATGGGATCGATGAAGCGCTTCTCGAGGTCGCTGCCGCCGCTGGGTCTGCGCAGCGACAGGGCGGTGAAGATGGTGAGATCCAGGCTGCGGTCGGCGCGTGCGCGGCGGAAGAATTCGTTGGCGATGAGATTGGGCTTGCCGATTCCGAGCGGCAACCCCAGCACCACGCGCTTGCCCACGCGCCGCAGCGCTTCCTCGACGATTTCCCCGACATCATCGAACATCTGCGGCATGTGGCTACACTTGCACGCAGCCCACTTTTCGGCAATGCCCTGGAGCCAATGCACATGAGCCTGAAGAAGCCCGCGCTCGATCCCATGTCACTCGAGGCGCGCATTTCATCCGGATATCCCGAGCCGTATCGTTCGCGCGTCCTGCCACGCGAGAAGCGCGCGCTCGGCAACGCACTGGGGCTGAGCAGGATCGGCATCAACCACACGACCTTGCCGCCGGGCAAGGAATCGTCGATGCGCCACTGGCATACGCACGAGGAGGAATTCATCTTCGTGCTGTCCGGGGAAGTGGTGCTGCGTACCGACGCGGGCGAGCAGACATTGAAGGCCGGCATGTGCGCGGGGTTCCCGCTCGGCACCCAGGACGGACACTGCCTGGTGAACCGCGGCCCGGTCCCGGCGGTATACCTCGAGATCAGCAACCGCGACGTCGAGGATCGCGCCGTCTACCCGGACGTGGACCTGATGTACAACGGTGCCAACGCGCCGGTGATGTTCACGCGCAAGGACGGCTCGAAGTTCTAGCGCCGGCCGCTCAATGCAGCCGCAAGCGCGGCGGCTCCTGGTGCGTGACGATGCGATCCTGCAGCACGCTGGCCTCCCCCTCGATCGGCGCCGCGCGCCACAGGGTGAAGCGCTGGTTCACGGGCGAGGCCATGGCGGCAGCGATGCCGCGGTGATCGAAGCCTGGCAGCCTGTTCAGGTGCGACACCAGGTCGTGCCGCGTGGCGAGCCGCTGGCCGACGAGCACGCCGGAGGTGCCCGGGCCCGCGAGCACGAAGAAGTACTCTTCCGTGAGATTCACGCCCTGCGTGACCACGATCGAAACTTCGCGCAGTTCGCTCCAGCGCACGTACTCGCTGTCACCGCGCGCCAGCCGGCGCAACACGCCTTCGTCGGTGATCTGCAGCTCCTCGCCGCGGCGGCGCAGTTCCCAGGTCAACAGCAACGGCTCGAGCGCGAACACGAGGAACACCGCGAGCGCGATGCCCGGCATCCACCAGCTGGTGAGACCGGTATAGGCCGGATGGAACGACAGCACCGCCACGGCCAGCGAAATGCCCATCCACACGCGACGCATGGAATTGCGCACCAGCATCCGCTAGCACCTCACGGCTTCGCCGTCACCAGCGGCACCTTGTATTGCAGCTTCACGTCGTCGCCCACCCACTCCGTGGACTTCCACTCGCCCTGCCCGACGCCATAGTCGAGCCGCTTCAGCGTGACCTCGCCGGAGATTTCCAGGCCCGCGCCCGTCCTGCGGATCGCGAGCGGCACACGCAGGTCGCGCGTCACGCCGCGCAGGGTCAGCTTGCCGACCGCCTGCAGGCCACCATCGGCAGTCCTGGAAAACGATCCGGCCGTGTACCGGGCCGTCGGATACTGCTTCGTGTCGAGCAGCTCCGCGCTCGCCAGCGTGTCGTTGCGATCCTTGTCCTGCGTGTCGAGCGAGGCCATCTGCACGGTGACGTCGAGGGAACCGGCGGCCGGGTTCTTTTCGTCGTACGACAGCAGCGTCGTGAACTGTCCGAACGAGCCGCGATTCTGCGCGCCGGCCTGGTCGAACGTGAAGGTGAGCGTCGCGCCCGGTGCCTGCCGGTAGTGCGCGGCCGGCGCCGAGGTGGCGGCAGCGGCCGGCTTCGCGACCGCCGGCTTCGAGGCGGGCGGTGCGGCGGCCGATGAGGCGCCGGCGAACAGCACGGCGAGCGCCGTCGCGAGTGCGGGGTAGTTAGTCATTGAGGCTCACCTGGGGCCGCCGAACGGCAGCATGCGTTTCAGGACGTCATTGCGATCGATGAAATGATGCTTGAGGGCGCCGGCGACGTGCACCGCCGCCACGACCACCAGCAGGTCGAACAACAGGTGGTGCAGGTCGCGCATGAGCTGGTAGGTCCGCTCGTCCGGCGCCACCAGGTCGGGCAGCTGGAACAGCCTGAACCAGCTCACCGGAAAATTCTTCGCGGAGGACATCAGCCAGCCGCTCAGCGGCATCGCGAAGATCAGCGCGTAGAGCAGGAAATGCGAGAGCTTCGCGAGCACGCGCTCCCAGGGCCGCGTGTCGGCAG
>DASTRL010000185.1:0-41965 GCA_035761265.1 Steroidobacteraceae bacterium | reverse complement strand
TCGACGCCCGGGTTCGGAATGTCCTTGCCCGCGAACCGCAGTGTCGCGGGCGGCTTGCCGCCGTTGGCGGCGCGGCCGTCGTCGATCACGCGTGCCGTGTCCTCGTCCAGGAACGGAAATCCTTCCGGCACCACCGCGGAGCCGTCCGCGTCGGCGATCTTGTAGGAACGGTTGTCGGTGAGGATCAGCTCGGCGTTGCGGCCGTAGCGGAACGCGCGGTAGATAGTCAGGCTGCCGACGGCCGCCGCGTTGTCGGCGCCAAGCCCGAAGCCGTTCTCGTCAAACTGCGTGATCGGTGTGTCCTTGACCGCGGGCGCTTCGAAGCGATCCTTGTTCGCACCAGGCCGCGCGACACGCGCCGGCTGAAATTCCCACCACGCCTGGTTGGCCGCCACCTTCTTGGTCTGCGCGGGGCGCATCTTGCCGCCGAACACCTGGATGCCCTGGAATCCCTGCCACGAGAACTCGTGGTTGTCCCACACCGGAACGAACGGCCAGCGGGCGC
Organism: Steroidobacteraceae bacterium; assembly: GCA_035761265.1. Classification (GTDB taxonomy): domain Bacteria; phylum Pseudomonadota; class Gammaproteobacteria; order Steroidobacterales; family Steroidobacteraceae; genus CADEED01. Next base: position 41,460 of record DASTRL010000185.1, on the reverse strand, counting down.
GGGCGTCCTGCAGATCGGGATCGGTGAGGTAGGCGCGATAGATCGTGCGGTAGTCGGTGAGCGTCACTGGGATGTGGTACTTGCCGACCTTGTCCCCGTCCGGGTACTTGAACAGCGGACGCACGCGGCGGCCGCGATCCTTGCCGTCGGGCGCTTCGTCCGCGTAGACCACGACCTCGTAGATGAAGTCGCCCAAGTGCAGCACGAAGCCGAGCTGTTCGGCGCGCGGACGGCGCTCGTCCTCGTAGATCATGCGCCGATACGCGTTAGCGGCGCCGATGGTCATGTCCTGGCAGCTCACGAACGTGAAGCGCACCGGGCGCGCGTCGCCCTCGCGGGGCGCGGTCAACGTGCGGCCGACGCGACTGCCGTTGCCGTCGGCGTCGGTGAAGCGGTACCAGTATTCGGTTGATGGCCTCAAGCCCGCGGCCATGAAGCGGCAGGTCCAGTCGGTGTCGGCGGTGACTTCGGCCTGGCCGCGCACGACGACGTCGCGGAATGACTGATCCTTCGCGACTTCCACCGTGAGTAGGTGCGCCGCACGGGTATCACCGGGCGCTGGTTGGCGGCGTGTCCAGAGCAGGACGCTGTCGGGTGCCGGATCGCCGGAGGCGACACCTTGCGGGTACAACTCACGGCGCTCGCGCCACGCGGGCGACGCCGCGTTCCCCTTTCCAAACGCCAATACGGCGCCGGCGGCGGCCGCTGCCTGGGCGAATCTTCTGCGGGTCAGCATGCGCCGATGATGCGCTGGCTGCCGTGACGCGCACGACGGCTCGTCGCACGGCTGAGCGAAATGGGGACATTCCTCGTTTCCAGGAAACGGGGACAGGCTGGTGCGGCAACGCGCTCCCGAAGATTTCTCCTCGTCGCAGCCTACGCCCGGCTCGTCGCAGAGACCCCGCCTTTTGCCGGCCTGGGTCCACGATGAAGGCGCTATTCTCCCGCATCGAAATTTTGCCCGTTGAGGATCCCGCCCATGTCCGACACAAGCCGATGCCTCGTGACGGCGGCCGCCACCGCGCTGGTGATGCTCGCCGGCTGCAAGCCTGCAGCCGAAGACAAAAAGCCCGCCGCGCAGTCCGCGCCCTGGACGCTGGACGAAACCAGGCTGCAGCAGCCGGTCCGCTTCTCCGCCACGGATCTCGACCCCTCGCAGAACGCCTGCACGGACCTCTCGGCCTACGCGAACGGCAAATGGCTGGCTGCCAATACGATCCCCGCCGACGAACCAGGCTGGGGTGCGTTCCTGGTCCTGCGCAACCGTTCGCTGGGCGTGCGCCAGCAACTGGCCGAACGCATTGCGGCCGAACCCGATGCCACCGGCATCGACAAGATCATTGGTGATTTCTGGGCGACCGGCATGGACGACAAGAAGCTCAACGAGCTCGGCATCGCGCCGCTCAAGGAGCGCCTCGCCGCCATCGACGCGCTCACCGACGGGCCTTCAGTCGCCGAACACCTGCGCACGATCGCCGCGATCGGCGAGAACCCGCTGTTCGATTTCGGGCCGCAGCCGGATTTCAAGGACTCCACGATGAATGTGGCGTCGGCCTTCCAGGGCGGCCTCGGCCTGCCCGACTCCACCTACTACTCGCTGGCGGACAAGAAGCCGATCCGCGAAGCGTACGAGAAGCACATCGCGAAATTGTTCGAGCTTTCGGGCACGGCCCCTGCGGACGCCGCCACGCAGGCCGCCTCCGTGCTGGCGTTCGAGACCCGGCTGGCGAAGGTGTCGAAGTCCAATGAACAACTGTCGCGCGACGTGGCGCTGTACTACCACCCGGTGAAGGTGACCGAAGCGGACAAGCTGTCGCCTAACTTCTCCTGGTCGAAGTTCTTCGAGTCTCAAAAGGTCGCGACCCCCGAGTGGTTCTCGCTGGGCATCCCCGCCTTCCACCAGGAAGTGAGCAAGATGCTGGCGGACGTGCCCGTGGCGCAGTGGCAGAGCTGGCTGCGCTTCAAACTGCTGGATGGCGCGGCGCCCTACCTGAGCGACGACTTCGTCACCGAGAACTTCAATTTCTACGGCAAGACCCTGCAGGGCCAGAAGGAACAGCGCGCGCGCTGGAAGCGCGTCCTGGGTGTCATCGAGAACTCCGCCGGCGAGGCCATGGGCCAGCGCTACGTGGAGGTGGCTTTCCCGGCTTCGTCGAAGGCGCGGATGCTCGAGCTCGTGAACAACCTGCGCGATGCGCTGAAGGCGCGCATCGAGAACCTGGCGTGGATGAGCGACGCCACCAAGAAGAAGGCGCTGGAGAAATGGGCCGCGTTCAACACCAAGATCGGCTATCCGGACAAATGGCGCGATTGGAGCGGCCTCGCGACCAGCCGCGACAGCCTGTACGGCAACGTCACGGCCGCCGCGGCCTTCAACTATCGCTACGAGCTGGACAAGATCGGCAAGCCCGTCGACAAGACCGAATGGGGCATGACGCCGCAAACCATCAACGCCTACTACGATCCGCAGCGTAACGAGATCGTGTTCCCGGCGGCCATCCTGCAGCCGCCGTTCTTCGATCCGCAGGCCGATGACGCGCTCAACTACGGCGCCATCGGCGCGGTCATCGGGCACGAGCTCACGCACGGCTATGACGACCAGGGCTCGCGTTTCGGTCCGTCGGGAAATTTCGAGCAGTGGTGGACGAAAGAAGACGCCGCCAGGTTCAAGGCGCTGACCGGCAAACTGGTCGCGCAGTACAACGGCTATTCCGCGCCCGGCCTGACCGAGAAGGTCAATGGCAATCTGACGCTGGGCGAGAACATTGCCGATCTCGGCGGACTCAACATCGCCTACGATGCCTTCCAGAAAGCGGTCGCCGGCAAACCCGATCCGAAGATCGACGGCATGAGCCGCGATCAGCGTTTCTTCCTGGGCTTCGCCTCTGCCTGGCGCGAGAAGTACACGCCGGAGTTGACGAAGCTCATCATCGCCTCCGATCCGCACTCCCCGGATGCGGTGCGCGCCAATGGCACGCCGACCAACATGGACGCTTTCGCCAAGGCATTCGGCTGCAAGGAAGGCGATGCCATGGTCAACAGTGGCGACAAGAAGGTCGTGATCTGGTAATCGCTCCGCGACCGAGGCGCTATACCGTCGGCTTGATATTCGAGTTCAGTCGAAACAGGTTTGTCGGGTCGACCTTGTTCTTGAGCTTGACCAGGCGCGGATAGCTGTCGCCGTACGTATCGCGCAGACGCTGACCTTCTGCGCCCGGCTCCGCATTCACGTAGTGGCCTCTGGTATAGGGTTCGAGCGCCTGCCAGATGTGGCGACCGCCCTCGACTGCGGCGGAATCCAGCGAGGGATCCACCCAGGCACCGTGAAGCATGACCATGTAATCGGAGTTGCGGTTCCAGAAAGCCGTTGCATCGGGCTTCACGCGGCCAACCGCCCCGCCCATCGGGCTGAAGCCCATGTCGCCGATGTACCTTGGCGACGCGGAGAATTGCGCCAGCATCTCATCCACCAATTTGTCTGCCGAGCCATACACGAAGCCGGACTTCGAATAGATGCGCAAGCCAGGCGGCAATGACCGCGGCGCCGCGCCGCTGACACCCATCTGTGCTTTCACATACGGCTTGACCGCGATGTCGTCGAACGCCGGCTTGCCAAGCTTGTCGAGCGATGCCAGCACGTGATCGGCGTGCTCGAGATTGCCGGTGTAGACCATCTCCATCTCGACGTAACTGCCTTCCGGCTGGCCAGGCGGTGGCGACTTGGTCAAGCCGAACGTGTAGCTCAGGTCGTCGTCAGCGCCTGCCATCAACTCCAGCAGCGCGGGAATGATCTCTTTCGCGCGCGCGATCGGATACACCCGGTTGCCCGCCAACAGATTCGGCCCGAACTTGTGCAAGCGATATTCGAACCTGGTGACGACGCCGAAGTTGCCGCCGCCACCGCGAATCCCCCAGAACAATTCGGCATTCTCGCGTTCGCTCACACGCAACATCCTGCCTTCGGCCGTCACGATATCGGCTGAAATCAGGTTGTCGCATGCCAGGCCAAACTTTCTCTGCAGACGACCGAGCCCCCCGCCCAACGTCAGGCCCGCAATCCCGGTATCTGACGCAGTACCAAGTGTCGTCACCAGACCCAATGCCTGGCTCTCGCGATCAAAGTCTCCCAACAACACGCCGGCCTGCGCCTGCGCACTCATTTTCGCCGCGTCGACGCGAATCTCCTTCATGGGGGCGAGATCGATCATCAGCCCGCCCTCACAACACGATTGGCCGGAGATGCTGTGCCCACCACCGCGAACCGCCGTCAGCACGCCATGGGCGCGTGCAAAGTTGACCGCCTTGACGACGTCGCCGCTGTCCGCACAGCGCGCGATCAACGCAGGGTGACGATCGAATACGCCGTTCCAGATCTTGCGAGCTTGTTCGTATCCATCGTTTCCGGCCAACAAGAGCTGGCCGCGCAGGCTGGCTCGAAATCCCTTGATGTCGGCACGCGCAATCGCAAGCTGTCTGCCGTCGAGCGCAATGGCCGACAGTTGTTCGGGCAGTTCGACGTCGTTCGAATCCGCCCAGGCACGACCCAGCGGAAGAGTGGCGGCCGCCAGAGCTGAGCCGACAAAACCTCGTCGGCCAACGCGGTATTGCAGGGGCCCGGCGCCGTCTTCAGCCGCCTTCGCCTGTTGAAACAAATGGTCTGGAATTCTGATGATCATTGCGCGGCTCCCAATTTCTGCTTCGTTCGAGTACTTCGGCCGCGGGGGACAACGCCCGTTTTGGCGTGCGGCTTGTGCGGCTTCGTCGCCTTCGAGAGTCCTTGGGTCCCAATGCAGCTACTGTATCAAGATATTCACTGGCGCCCTTGGCTGACTTCAGGGCGTTCAGGGTCTCACCGGGACGGCGAGCCCCGCTACAATCCACCCCACCACTCTCCTCACCTGGGGCACTGTCATGTGCGAACGCGATTCGAACGACGATATCCTGCGCGGCAACGAGCTCTCGCGCCGCCAATTCGGTGCCCTGGGCCTCGGCGCGACGCTGGCCGCGATGCTCCCGGCAATCGCAACAGCCGCCGAAGTCTCCGAGTCCGAAGTCGAGATCAAAACTCCCGACGGCACCTGCGATGCGCACTTCGTGCATCCGGCCAAGGCCACGGCCGCCGTGCTCGTATGGCCGGACATCTTCGGTCTTCGCCCCGCGTTCCGCGCCATGGGCAAGCGACTCGCGGAGTCCGGCTATGCCGTGCTCACGATCAACCCGTTCTATCGCTCCATCAAAGGCACGCCCGCGACCCGCGAGGACGCGTTCAGCTTCGCGCGCACACTCAGCGCGACCACGCATGTCTCTGATGCAAAGGCTTTCGTGGCCTGGCTCGATTCGCAGAAGGCCGTGGATACCCGCCGCAAGATCGGCACCACGGGATACTGCATGGGCGGGCCCATGGTGTTTCGCACCGCTGGATCGGTGCCGGAGCGCATCGGCGCCGGCTGCTCTTTCCACGGCGGCGGCTTGACCACGTCCGATCCGGACAGCCCGCACCTCATGATTCCGAAGATGAAGGCCAGCATGCTGGTCGCCATCGCGGACAACGACGATCAGAAGCAGCCGGAGTCGAAGGACATCCTGCGCAAGGCGTTCGACGCGGCGAAGCTGCCGGCGGAGATCGAGGTGTACAAGGGCGCGAACCACGGCTGGATGCCGCCCGACTCGCAGAATCACAATGCGGAGGCGGCCGAGAAAGGGTGGGCGCGGAAGCTCGCGCTGTTCAAGAAGGCGCTGGCGTAAGGACCGGGGCGGTAGGGCGCGAGTCCACCTTCCAGGTCACCTGGCCGGTATCGACCGGTAGCCGGCGATCACGTCGAACAATTCTTCGTCGATTGCGCCCTGTCGCAAGTCGTTGAATGCGCGCGTGAGTTCCTCCAGCAACGATTCGATGTTGCGTTCCGCGCGCTGCATGGCGGCCAGGCGGCTCGCGTTCTCGCTGCTGAGCGATTCGGCGCAGGCATGGAACAGCGACACGAACAGGTATTCACGCAGGTGCGCTCGCAGGTTGGCTTCGAGCGGACCGATCGGCTCGGGCAGGCTTTTCGTCGGCCAGGGAAGCTGCGCGAGACGGCGCTGCCACCGCGCATCGAGCGGCAGCAGACGAACGGATGCGGGTGTGAAGCTCGAGCGCTCGTCGGCTCGATTGAAGAACACGTGCACGGCGAGCCGCGATCCCGTAATACGGTTGGCCTCGATCTGCACGAGCAGCCGCGCCACCAGGGGCGCGATCGCCGCCACCGAGCTCGGCACCGGTGCGACCGTGCCGGGCGAACGGCCGAGCTGAACGAGTCGCTCGGCGAGCCGCTCGCCCACGACGAGAATGCTGCTCACGGACGAATGCCGCGCCAGAAATTCCTGCGCATGGTCGGCCACGGCTTCGTTGAAGCGACCGACGAGACCCTGATCGGAGCCGAACGCGATGGCGATGAGCCGCGCGGGTTCGCCGTCCACGAAATCCGGCGGCAGCGGCCGCGTGCGCAGGCAGACGGCCAGGCCGAGCTCGACGTTGCCCAGGTAATCCCGCAGCGCGCGCACCGCGCTCTCGTACTGGCCGATGCTCGAAGTCGCCAGCGCCTTCATCGCGTGCACGACCGACCCCAACTGCCGCGCACCTCCGATCTTGCGGCCGATGCGTGCGAGCGAATCCGTCACGACGCGCTCCGCAGCTCCGCCAGCGCCGCACGGGCGGCATTCAGCAGCGCATCCCGATCGGCATCGGTCGGCTTCCCCGATGCCGTGATCCGCTGCAGCACCGCGTCGCCGAGCAACGTTGCGACCTCACGGACGCGTTGCTGCGCATCGCGCATGCGCTCGAGGGGAATCTCATCGAACAGGCCGGCGGCGAGCGCCAGCAGCAAGACGATCTGGTCCTGCAGGCGAACGTGCTCATGTTCGCCTTGCTTGAGGCATTCGCGGATGCGCCTGCCGTGCTCGATGATGCCTCGGGTGCGCTCGTCGAGACGCGCGCCAAAGCGCGTGAAGGTCTCGAGCTCCTCGAACTGCGCATAGGCGAGTTTGAGACCTGCCGTGGCCGCACGATGTCCCGGCAGCTGCGCCTTGCCGCCCACGCGCGACACCGAGCGGCCCACGTCCACCGCCGGAAGGATCCCCAATCCGAACAGCGTGGGTGAAAGATAGATCTGTCCGTCGGTGATCGAAATGAGATTGGTCGGAATGTAGGCCGAGATGTCCTGCGCCTGCGTCTCGATGATGGGCAGTGCGGTGAGCGAGCCGCCGCCGTGCGCGGGCGCCAGGTGCGTGGCTCGCTCGAGCAGGCGCGAATGCAGATAGAAGATGTCGCCCGGGAATGCCTCCCGTCCCGGCGGCCGGCGCATCAGCAGCGACAGTTCCCGATAGGCGCGCGCGTGATTGGTGAGGTCGTCGTAGACGATGAGTACGTCGCGGCCACGCTCCATGAAATGCTCGGCGATGCTGGTGGCGGCGTATGGAGCGACGTAGCTCAGGCCGGGCGCATCGCTGCCCTCGGCCACGACCACGACGGTGTGATCCATCGCCCCTTGCGCGCGCAGATCGGCAACCACCTTGGCCACGGTCGACGCACGCTGGCCGATGGCGCAGTAGACGCACAACACGTCCTGATGGCGCTGGTTGATGATGGTGTCGACGGCGATGGACGTCTTGCCGGTCTGCCGGTCGCCCACGATCAACTCCCGTTGCCCACGCCCGACGGGCACCAGCGCATCGACGACCTTGATGCCGGTGTGCAGCGGCACGGTCACCGGCGCGCGATCCATGATCGCGGGTGCCGAACGCTCGACCGGTCTGCGAATGGTCGCGCGCAGAGGACCTTTGGCGTCTCTCGGCCTGCCGAGCGGATCCACGACACGTCCCAGCAACGAATCTCCCACGGGAACGTCCACGACGTGGCCGGTGCGCTGCACCTCGTCTCCGGCGCGAAGCTGCGAGCTCTCGCCGAGCAGCACCGCGCCGATCCGCTGTGGGCCGAGATCGAACGCGATCGCGAGCAGGCCTCCGGGGCAACTCAGCAATTCGTCCGAGCCGGCCCCTGGCAATCCGTCGATTTCCGCGATCCCGGGCCCCACGGAAACCACGCGGCCGATTTCATGAAGTGCGAAGTCGGGCGCGAACCGCTCCCTTGCCGCCGTGGCACGCGCGAATGCGGCATCGACTCCCGACCGAAGCGTTTCGGACGCCCGGGTCATGTGCCGGGCGCCGGTTTCAGGGCGAGGTCGATCTGCTCGCGCAACGAACCGAGATAGTCCTCGATGCTCCAGCGCACGCGGTATCCATTGGCCGCGAGCTCGATGCCGCCGATCAGCTCCGGCGTCTGATCGAAGCGGATGCGCCCATCGCCGCACAGCTCCTGTCGCAGTTCGCGTTCGATTTCGGCGCGTTGCGCCGCCGACAGCTCGAATGCGCTGCGCACGGTCAACTCCTGCGACGCCGCGGGCCCGGCTCCTGCGGTCGTCAGTCGGCGCAGGCCGGCGCGGTCCGCTTCGCCGAGCGCATGAATGCGGCGCACGAACATCTCGACGATGCGCGCTTCCAGGTTGGTATCCGAAAGATCGCCCAGCAGTTTGCGGGCGATCGCGAAGGTCTCGGCGAGCACGCGTGTGACCAGGGAACGGGAGATTTCGTCACGCTCCGCGGAAAGTTCGGCCATGAACCGCGCCTGCAACTGTGCGTAATCGTCGCGTGCCTTCTGCAGCAGCTCGGTTCGTTCCCGGGCGGCGGCGGAACGGGCCTCCTCGAGCAGACGATCGCGTTCCGCGAGGAATTGGCGGTTCCGCGACTCATAGGACTCGCGCTCCTTTGCCGCCTGGGCGCGCTCCTCCGCGGCCTTCGCCAACTGGCTCGCGACCTGTTTCTCACGCGCGTCGATCGCCTGCAGCACCGGTTTGTAGAGGAACCGCTTCAGCAGCCACACGAGCACGAGGAAGTTCACGACCTGTGCGCCGACGGTGAACCAGTCGATCAGCATGGCCGCATCACCCCGCCGCGATGACGTGATTCCAGAACGGATTCGCGAAGATCAGGATCATCGAGATGACCAGGCAGTAGATCGCGGTCGACTCGATCATCGCGATTCCCACGAACAGCGTGCGCGCGATCGCGGCGGAAGCGTCCGGCTGCTGCGCGATCGCCGTCAGGGCGGTCGAGACGGCGCGCCCCTCGCCGAGTGCCGGGCCGACGGCCCCGGCGGCGGTGGTGGCGCCCGCGGTGAGGATGGAGACGATGGCGATGGCACTCATGGTGTCCATGACGTTCCTCTATCTGTTTGGTGTGGGTTCGACGTTTCGCGCCTGGGTGGCGGCGCCGATGTACACCGTCGCCAGCACGCCGAAGATGTAGGCCTGGACGAGGCCCGTGAGAAGTCCCAGGGCGTGCAGGACGATCGGGAAAAACACGGGCGCGACCGACAGCAGAATGGCCGCGATCACCGTTCCGCTCATGATGTTGCCGAACAGTCGCAGCGCCAGCGACAGCGTGCGCGTCAGCTCGCCGATGATGTTGAAGGGCAACATGAAGACCGATGGGCGCAGATATTCGCGCAGGTATGCGCCGAGTCCGAGACGCGCAATCCCGAAGATCGGCACGGCCGCGAACACGCAGAGCGCCAGCGCCGCCGTGGTGGACAGCGAGCCCGTCGGCGGCTCGTATCCTGGAACGATGGCGCACAGGTTTGCCACCGCGATGAACAGGAACAACGTGCCGATGAACGGCAGGTACTCGCGCGCGGATCGCAGGCCGACTTCCTGGATCTGGCGTTCGATCAGCGTCACGACGATCTCGAGCGCATTCTGCCAGCGGCTGCGCTCCGGCCCGCTCGACAGTCGGCGCGTGACCGCAATCGATCCCAGCGTGAGAACCGCCATCAGCACCCACGTGGTCACGATCGTCTCGTTGAGGTGGATCGGGCCGTGCTCCCAGAAGATCAACTCGTCGGAGCTGAGCTTCATCGCGACTTCTCCACGACCGGACGTGCCGCGAGGCCTCGCAGCCCCAACCGGACCATGACGAGCCGCGCGGCGATCAGTCCAATGGCGGCGCCGAGCCCGCGGACCGCATCGTCGTGCGCCAGGACGTACAGGCCCACCGCCAGCAGGCTGAATCGCAGTAGATAGCTGCACGCGAACCAGATGCCGGCCGCTTCGCTGGACAACGCACGGCGGACCGTCCACCACAGCCCGCCGAAGAAGATGATTCCCAGCAACCCGCCGGCGATTGCGCCCGTGACGCCCGACAGCAGCTCACTCATGGCCGTTTTCCTCCGTTTCCTCGCGCAGCGTGCGATGTTCGCGGGTCACCCAGTGCCATGCGTTCAGGCATCCCAGGAAGATGCCGGCGCCGAGCAACGTCAGGGTCCAGGAGAGCGGTCCCGGATGGCGGCGATCGAGCCACATGCCGAGCGCGGTGCCGAGCAGCGTGGGTACGGCGACCGACCAGCCGATGAGGCCGAAGGTCGCGAAACCCAGCCAGATGCCGTTCGTACCCTTGCGACGCGCACGAACCTTGCGCCGCTCTTGGGCGCCGACGCGTTCATCGAGCAGCGGACGTACGCCTTTCGAGTCCTCAGCGCGCATGCCGCAACTCGATGAACCGGCGCACGAAATCGCTCTCCAGCCGGGCGATCGCGGTGCGCGCGCTCCTTTCCGCTTCGCCGAGATTCGCCTGGCGCTGCCGGACGGCTTCACGCAATCCACCGAGGTCGACGCCGCCCACGGCGTCGCGAACGGAAATGCGCACTTCGGGGCCGGTCTTCACCAGGATCCCCTCGTCCACCGCGACGAACTCCTCGGCGCCGCCGGCGCGCTGATACATGAGGATTCCGGGCACGAGCGGCACGGCGCAGTCGAGTCGCCGCGGCAGCAGGCCCAGCGATCCTGCCGATGTTTCGACGGTCAGCCGCGAGACTTCCGCGTGATCGGCAAATACCGCGTACGGCAGCAGGATCCTAAGCCGCATGTGCTGTGACATCGGGTTCCTCGATCGCGCCGATCATGAAGAGCGAGCTCTCCGAGGCGCCCGCGAGCGCGTCGCGCAGGATGAGTTCGCAGCCACGCAACGTGTCATCGAGCCTGACCAGCCGGCCTGGGAGACCGCTGAACTGCTGCGTCGTGAAAAACGGCTGCGTGAGAAACCGCTCCAGCAGCCTGGCGCGCATCACGATCCGACGGTCGGCCGCGGACAGCTGCTCGAGGCCGAGCATCGCGATGATGTCCTTGAGTTCCTCGTATTGCGCCAGCGTGCGCCGCACCTCCTGCGCGACCGCGAAGTGGCGCTCGCCGACGACGCCCGGCGCCAGCATCTTGGAATTCGACTGCAGCGGATCGACTGCCGGGTACAGTCCTTCACTCGCGCGTTTGCGCGACAGCACCAGCGAGGCGGACAGATGCGCGAACGTATGCACGGCGGCCGGGTCGGTGAAGTCATCCGCGGGCACGTACACCGCCTGAATGGAGGTGATCGCCGCCGTGGTGGTACTGGCGATGCGCTCCTCGAGGCCGGCGAGTTCGGTGGCCAACGTCGGCTGATAACCCAGACGCGACGGCATCTGCCCCATGAGCCCGGAGACTTCGGCGCCTGCCTGGATGAAGCGAAAAATGTTGTCGATCAGCAGCATCACGTCGCGCTGCTGGTCGTCGCGAAAATACTCCGCCATCGTGAGCGCCACGTGACCGACGCGTGCCCGGCTGCCGGGCGGCTCGTTCATCTGGCCGAACACCATCACCATGCCGGGCAACACTCCGGCGGCCTGCATGTCGCGGTACAGCTCCTCGCCTTCACGGCAGCGTTCTCCGATACCGCAGAAGATGCTCACGCCTTCGTGGTGCCCGAGCATGTTGTGGATGATTTCCGTGAGGAGCACGGTCTTGCCCACCCCCGCGCCGCCAAACAATCCGGCCTTTCCGCCGCGCTCGATCGGCGCGAGCAGATCGATGATCTTGATGCCGGTTTCCAGGATCTCGGTGCGCGTGGTTCGCCGCGTCAGCGGCGGCGGACCTTGGTGCACGGATCGCCATTCCACCTTGCCGAGCGGACCACCCTGGTCGATGGCCTCGCCGAAGACGTTGCACATGCGCGAGAGCACGGCCTGTCCCACCGGGGCCGCGAGTGGACTCCCCGTATCGAAAATTGCCGTGCCACGCTGCAGCCCATGCGTCTGGTTGAGCGCGATGCCGCGTACGTGCCGCGGGTCGAGCTGGGTCTGTACTTCGATCAGGATGTCTTGCCCGGAACCGGCGCGCAGAATCGAGCTGATCGACGGCAGTCCGTTTTCGAAGCACGCCTCGACGACGCTGCCGCAAACGGCCACGACCCGCCCCTCTGGATGACTCGGCACTGACATTTCGAATCCGATTGGCGCCTGGCGCAAGCAAGGCCAACCGGAATTGATTTACTGATGTGCGTGCGATTGCGCATCAGCAAGACGCCGGGGCGGACCGTGGCTACTACGTATTGGCCGGGGCCACCCCGCAATTCATCCGCGCCCACGTTCTACGACGTGGGTGCAGGGGCCAGCGCGGCAGAATCGCGAGTGCCCCGGGCGGGCGCCGCTACCGGTAGGGACTGATCGTGTTGATGCGCCCGTTCGCGTCGTACGTCAGCTCCGTCATCTTCACCGAGCGCAGGTGCGTGACGCCCTTCGAGAGCACGGAGTCGTGGTAGAAGAGGTACCACTTGTCCTTGAACTTGCAGATCGAGTGATGCGTGGTCCAGCCGATCACCGGTGTCAGGATGCGGCCCTGATAGGCGAAGGGGCCATACGGGTTGTCGGCGATGCCATAGCACAGGAAGTGAGTGTCGCCGGTGGAGTACGAGAAGTAGTACTTCCCGTTGTACTTGTGCATCCATGACGCCTCGAAGAACCGCCTGTCATGATCTCCGGCGCGCAGCGGCTTGCCGACATCGTCGAGGATCACGACTTCGCGCGGCGCTTCGGCGAACTGCTTCATGTCCGCACTGAGCCGCACGACCCGCGGGCACAGCGCCGGCTCGTGGTCGGCCGGCTCTTCGTTCTTCTCGCCGTATTTGTTGTCGCGATACTTCTGCAGCTGACCACCCCAGATGCCGCCGAAGTACATGTAGGCGGCACCGTCGTCGTCCACGAACACGGCCGGGTCGATGGAATAGCTGCCCTTGATGGCTTCGGGCTCGGGCTTGAACGGCCCTTCCGGGCGATCGCCGACGGCGACGCCGATCTGGAAAATGCCGTCAGGACGCTTGGCCGGGAAGTACAGGTAGTACTTGCCGTCCTTCGTCGCGGCATCCGGCGCCCACATCTGGCGCTGCGCCCACTTCACATCCTTGATGTCGAGCGCGACGCCGCAGTCGACCGCCGGACTCCCCGGCGAATCCACCCGCAACACGTGGTAGTCGCGCATGTCGAAGTGATCGCCGAGGTCGTTGAACGGGATGCCCGCCTCGATGTCGTGCGAGGGATAGACGTAGAGCTTCCCTTCGAACACATGCGCCGACGGATCAGCCGTGTAGATGTGCGTCACCAGTGGCTGGGAAATCGCCTTGCGGGTGAGCTCCTCGTAGTCTTCGCCGGAGTAATCGATTTCGGAATCGTTCGACATGATGCTCGAGTTCCTCGTGTGACTTTGCTCTCTCAACCGCGCGTCATCAGGACGTCGCGCGGCGACGCTGAGCCAGTTCGGTTTCGATCCGCGTTTCCATCTGCTTGTTGATCTCGTAGAAGAACAGCACCGCGCAGCAGATCAGGAACGGAATGGACGCATAGATGCTGATCGACAGTTTGACACCCTGGACCACGTCGGGCGACTGTACGGTGGCATCACGCACGTATCCGTAGATGTCCAGCAGCTTCGCGACCAGCGCTCCGCCGACCGCCAGGCCGAACTTGAGGCCGAGAATCATGGCGGAAAAGACAATAGCCGTGGCGCGACGATTGTTCTTCCACTCCGAGTAGTCGGCCACGTCCGCGATCATCGCCCACAGCAGCGGAATCGTGATGCCATAGAAAAAGCCGTGGAGGATCTGGGCCAGGATGATGGTGCCGATGGCATCGGGCGGAAAGAACAAGAATGCCAGCAGGAAAAGGGTCGAAGCGAACAGCCCGGCGCTGAAGACGTTGCGCTTGCCGAACCGGTCGGCGAGCGGCCTGGCGAAGCCGATGCCGACGATCATGAAGATGATGCCGCCGCCATTGAAGATGCCGAAGCCGGTGGAGACGGGATCCCCGTGGAACCCGACGCCGTCCAGAAACCGCGTCAGCGCCGCTCGGTCCACGTAGTACTGGAAATAGTAGATGTACGAGCCGCCCTTCAAGGCCAACGTGATGAAGACCATGACCACGACGACCAGCATCAGCAGCCAGGGCTTGTTGCGGAACAGGTCGACGAGATCCTCCTTCACGGTGGATTTCTGTTCCGCGGTCGGGACGATGCGCTCCTTCGTCGTCAGGAACGTGATGATGAAGAAGATCGTGCCGACGATCGCGAAAATCATCATCGTCCTGCGGAAGCCGACCGCCTGGTCACCGTGGCCGAGCGCGAGCACCAGCGGCAGCAGCAGCACCTGGATGACGAACTGCGCGATCATCACCGCGACGAAGCGGTACGAAGACAGACTGTTGCGCTCCGACATGTTGCCGGTCAGCACACCGCTCAGGGCTGCGTAGGGCAGATTGTTTGCCGCGTAGATCGTGACCAGCAGCGTGTAGGTGATGGCGGCGTACCAGATCTTGCCCTGCTCGCCGAGATCGGGCGTCGAGAACGCCAGCAGCGAGAACACGCCGAACGGCACCGCGGTCCACAGCACCCACGGCCGGAACTTGCCCCAGCGCGTGTTCGTGCGATCGGCGATCAGTCCCATGATGGGATTGAAGATCACGCCGCCGAAGACACCGCCCCAGAAGATGATCGCGGACGCAGTGCCCGCCGGGATCTTGTAGATGTCGGTGTAGAAAAACGCCAGGAAGGTGATGAAAGTCTGGAATATCAGATTGGCCGCCAGGTCGCCCAGGCTGTATCCGATCTTCTCCCCCACGCTCAGCCGTTCTGTATTTGTGGTCATGCTACCGCTCAGTTGGATTTGTCGGCGGATGGAGGATAGACGTCCTGCCGCGGCCCGACCAGTCCGATGCCGTATTCATTGTCAAACCGGTGGATGTTTCCAACGATCAATTCCGCTCACGCTGGGCCCACGGTCGAGTCGTCGGCTCCCACGGCGTGTTTGCGAACCATGCACTTTTCATGCGGGGCAGTTCGCGCAATGTGGCGGACTCGTCATTGCACGCAGCGGTGACGCCCGCATCCGCACTTCGTCGCGAACGCGATCGATGGCGATGCTCAGGTAGTCAGTTGCAGCTCGTGTTGCTGGGCGGCGCCGCCAATCCACTCACGGTGACGACCAGCGGAATCACGGACCTCAGAACTTCGCCTTGGTCTCGACCACCACCTGCACGCTGTCGATCGATTTGTCACCATCCAGCGGGAACGCCAGATCGACGTGGATCACGTTGCCCAGCGCCGAGCGGCTGTTGCCGAGCCTGAGGCCGAGCCCGATGTCGCGGAGCTTTCCCTGCGAAGGGCTGCCCAGCGGATCGCGCCCCCAGGTCTCGCCCATGTCGTAGAACACGGCGCCGCCGACATTGAACAGCTGGAACGGATACCAGTCGCTGAACCAGCGCTGTTCGGCGGTGAACAGCCAGCGCCCGGTGCCCGCCTGGTAACGCAGAGGATAGCCGCGCAGGCCGCTGTCCCCGCCGAGCAGGATCTGCTGGTCGAGGTCCAGGTTCTCGCCCGCGGCCGCGCCGAGCTGCACGTAGAACAGCCGTCGCTCACTCTGCCGCACGTAAAAGCGCGCGTTGGCCTCGGCGATGGCGCCGGCAACCGCGCCGGCTTCGACCCGCCCGCGCAGTGTCGCGTCGAACAACAGCGAGCGCTTGTCCGACAGCGCCACGCCCTTGGAGGCAAGCCCGGAGAACGTCAGCGCGTTGCGATCCGAGCCCAGCGCTTCGGTGGCATAGCCCAGCTGTACCCGTGCGTGCCAGCCGAGTGAGTAGTCCTCGGTTTTCTCGATCTGGTCGCGATTGCGGGCGATGTGATAGTCGTCTTCGATCCATTCGGCGGCAATCCAGGGATACGCCAGCGTCCGATCGCCCGGCAACGCTACTGGCGGCAGTTCGCCGGGCGCGGCATCGAACTGGTGATCTTCGTACGTGAAGCCCACCGACCACCGCCGCGTCCAACGGCCGTGCAGACCGGACGAGAAGCCGTAGTAGATAGAGCCCAGCTTCTCGTGCGCCTGGTACTTGTCCACCACTTCGCCCAGGTCGTAACGCGAATCGACGCGTCGATCGTCGGCCAGGGAAAAGCCGCCGGCCCGGCGCACGTCGAGCGCGTAGAAAGGATGCTCCAGCGTCAGATCGGCGAGCCGCCCGTCACTATTGTCTGAATACATGGCATACAACGACCACCAGGAGGAGCCCAGTGTCCTGTCGCGGAATGCCACCAGGCGCGAGTCGCGATCGACATCCGAGGTGTAGCCGATCTTCGCCTCCGCCCCCGTGCCGAGCAGGTTCAGCTCCTCGAACTCGAAGCCGCTCGAGTTCCTGCCACCCTTGCGACCGAAGGAGATGCCGGGGTTCAGCGTCCAGACATCCTGCGCCAGCACTTCCACGTCGACCAGCCCATCCTGATACGACACCGGCGTGATCCACGCATCGCGCAGGTAGCGCGTGTCGCGCAGGATGCGCGCCGATTCGGCGATCAGCCGCGGATCGTAGGGATCACCGCTCCTGAACAGCAGCAGATCTTCGAGCGTCGCGTGGCGCGTCTGGATGTGCAGCCGGTTCGCCAGGTGCCCGAGCCGCGTCCGCTGGTCGCCCATCTGCGGATCGAACACACGCCGCCCGTCGAAAATGATCTTGCCGATGCGCGCCCCCGCGGCCTGCAGTTCCGCATCGTCGGGGATGTCGGACGGACGGGTCGGGACAAAGCGCGTGGTGCGCGCGCTGCCGCTCGCGATCAACGGGTCTTGCGAATCCTTCGCGGCGGCGGCTCCGGCCTGTACGTCGATGAGCGCCAGGGCTGCGCACGCCAACCCGCCCCAGCGGTGCATGGACATGCCGCAGCATGAGCGGGATCGAGGGAACCGTCCGTACGGGTGAGTACGCATGCCATTGCAGAAATCCACAGTCCGGCCGGTTGGACGCGCCAACCCACGACTTCCCGTCGAAATGGGGACATTCTCCGTTTCCTAGCAAACGGGGACAGACCTCGGCGGCGCCCCGATGATGCACACCGATCCCGGGCTGTAGCGCTGACCAGACCACCTTTCGTCCGGCGCTCGCTCGTGCGAACCGGCTTTCGCCACAACCTGCCCACACGAGAGGCGTGAATTTCATACCGCCGCAGTCCAACGAAGAGCCGGCATGCGCAGCAGATCTGCTAGTCGGGCAGCTGCCCTTGCATGGGGTCGTGACGCCAGCCGCTGACCAGCCAATGTTTGTCTCCCGTGTCGCGCAGCTCGAGGGTTTCGCGGAATGAGCGCCCATCCAGCAGGGCGAAGGCGATCGCGACCTCGGCAATATCGATCCCATGACGGGTGGTCTGATAAGTGAGCGTAGTCGAGTCGATCCTCGAGCCATCGACGAAGACCTTCGCGAAATCGTCGAGCGGATGCGACGGCAGATCGGGCTGCATCAATCTGGCACGTGCCCCATCGACATCGCGGCCCTCGAAGCCGTACACGAAGCTCAGCGCGGCTGCCTGGGCGGTGCCCTCGCGCGGTTCCCAGTCCTGGTAGTAGGTAGGCCGCTGATCAGGCTGCGGCGGACGCCCGGCGCTCACGATCCATTTCAGCCTGTCGGGATGATCTACTCCCTTGGCGGACACGACCCGCCCATCTTCCACGTCGAGATAGACACCCACCAGCCGTTTGTCGTTCAGGCACAGGTCGCGTTCGAATATCAATCGCTGGCGCCCAGACTCCAGTTCGCGCTGATGGGTGGGTTCGCCCAGCTGTCGCCGGGCGTCCTTCGCGTCCTGGGGCAGACCGACGATGTGCGGCAGCCGGAACCGGCGGAGCTCGTCAGGCTTCGCGTACTTGCGCAATTCCGGCTCGTCGAGTTCGTCCAGGTACAGCGTCGTGGTCATCCGCTCCCGCCCTGGTGAGGGAATGGCCATGTACAAGTACGGGTGAACCAATCCGTCTCCCGCGCCATTGAACGGACCGGCGAAGTAGAGAAAACGGGTCTCTTCGTTCACCGCCCAACCGACGACCGCAAACGGATTCCCGATGCGGCAGATGTTGTCGAATATGTTGCTGCCGAGACGCTGGGTCTCGACCGGAGCACGAGCCGGAACGGCGGGTATCGCGAATTCCACCGGATCGGCATCGGCGGCATCGGCTGGACTCGGCTCCCGGCCGCATCCAACCAGGCCAACGGCCGCAAACAGCCAGTATCCGAATCGACGGGGGCGCTCAATGCTGGGCACGGCTATCTATCTCCATGTGCACGCACGGACAGCCAGATTAGCTCGCGGCCTGCCTGCTTGACCCGACACTCGTCACAGTTGGGTCCGAGGGCATGTACCTGGGATTCTTGCATCCGCACATCGTCGCGTAACGCGATCGATGGCGGAGCGGTTACTGATCAACGTATGCGGAACAACTGCAGACCCTGATCGCGGACGACGAACTTCCTGTTCGTGAAAGACATGCGAGGCCGGACCTTCCGCAGCGCCTGCTCGTCGTTCGCGGCGGCGCGAACCTCGAAGCATGGCGGATCGGAGAGATTGTCCGTTGCCGGGCGCTCCATGCGCTCGGCAAGATTCGACGAAGACATTTCGACATTCCTCTAGATGAATCGCCGGATTGGCGACGGGGCGCACGATACCAGCCGTTGCTCGCGCATGAATCGCGCATTCGATGGACCCTCTCTATCCCTTCCGAGATGTGAGAGATAGCGACACATCCGGTGACACGCCGAGGGAAAAACTCCGCGAACCTCTCACCAGATGAGTCCACTTTCACGTCCTGGACCTCGGATCGCATGGAGAGGCGGGCGACCCCGGTGGTAAAGGAATTCGACCTTCACCATCAGGCCACCCCCTGGCCAGACCCTGCAGCCGACGCCCCGGTTGGCTGATTTTCGGGCAAAAACGCAGATTGTTCATTGCAGAGCACCCACATGAAGTACCTTTGCGACCGCTTGGGATTCGAGTCTCGCTCGCCACTGCTCTCGCGTCGTCACGGACGCAGCGTTGAGGTCTGGATCCGGCCTCGAACCTCAGAGCACCGCGGCGCATTTGCGCCGGCTATCTACATCTTCCGGAGGAATGTCTCTTGACCAAACTTTACGTTGGAAATCTGCCCTTCAGTGCCACCGAGGACAGCGTGCGCGAGTTGTTCGCCGCCCACGGCACGGTTGAAAAGGTCGCGCTCATCAATGACCGGGACACGGGCCAGCCGCGCGGCTTCGGATTCGTGGAGATGTCGAACGCCGACGCGCAAAAGGCGATGCAGGCGCTCAACGGCAAGGACTTCGGCGGTCGTCCGCTGAAAGTGAACGAAGCGCAGGACAAACCTCGCGGCGGTGGCGGCGGCGGTTACGGACGCCGTCGATGAAACAGACTTCCCTCAGTCCTGAAGCAGCCCGCAATCTGCTGCGCGAGAAGCAGCGCCGCAATCGCCTGGCGGCGAAGGAGTTGCGGGTGCAGTACCCGCAGTTCGCGACCATCCGGGTGGACCTGGTGTTCGACGATGAGTTTTCCCAGCCTCCGGCACCGCAGTCGATCGTGCTGCATCCGCCCGCGCGCGCATATTTCGTCTACCCGTGCCCGTACGCCGGCTGCACTGGCGAGCTCGATCTTGCGGCGAACGTGGATCACATCGCCGAGCAGGGCAAGGCACGAGCGGCTGGCCACGCCAGGTGCAACGGCCAGCGCCCCGGTCGCCAGGGCAAGGTCGCGTGCGATCTGCACATCAAATACTCCATCGCAGTAGGCAAGTAATTGAACAACGTATCACCCATGAATCCCGGAGAACTGGTGTCGGACTATCGCGTGCGGCTCGCGGAGGAGCGAGTCGAGGCCGAAGAACGCCGCCGGGTCGAACTGCAGGACCTGGCGTCGGCTGCCAACCCGCCCCACGCGAGAATCCGTGCCTGGGAGCGGGCTCACGGCCTCACCTTGCCGCGCTCCGAATCACATCCCGTACTGATCTCGGTGGCGGCGGCGACGCACCTGACGCTCGAGCAGGTGCGCGAAGAACAGCGCCGCCGGCTGATGCCCGCGCCGGCGAATTCGCCCGCAGCCTGATCGGGCAAGTCGAGGCAAGACGGGGACAATGAAAAAACCCCCGCCGGTTTCCCGGCGGGGGTCTTCTATCTACGACGTTTGAGCGTCGAACCGTAACGAGCGTCTCCGCTCCTTACATGTCCATCCCGCCCATTCCGCCCATGCCGCCCGGCGCACCGCCGTGGGCATGCTCTTCGTCCTTCGGCGCTTCGGCGATCATGACTTCCGTCGTGAGCAGCAGGCCCGCCACCGACGCCGCGTTCTGCAGCGCGAGGCGCGTGACCTTGGCCGGATCGAGGATGCCCTCTTCCAGCATGTCGCCGTACTCGCCGGTGCCCGCGTTGTAGCCGTAGGCGCCCTTGCCCGCCTTGACGGCGTTCAGGACCACGGCCGCGTCTTCGCCGGCGTTCTCGACGATCTGGCGCAGCGGCTCCTCGATCGAGCGCGACAGGATGCGGATGCCGACCGTCTGGTCTTCGTTCACACCTTCGAGCTTGTCGAGCGCCTTCTGCGCGCGGATCAGCGCGACACCGCCGCCCGGCACCACGCCTTCTTCAACGGCGGCACGCGTGGCGTGCAGCGCGTCTTCGACGCGGGCCTTCTTCTCTTTCATCTCGATCTCGGTGGCAGCGCCCACCTTGATGACCGCGACACCGCCGGAGAGCTTGGCGACACGCTCCTGCAGCTTCTCCTTGTCGTAATCCGAAGTGGCCTCTTCGGCCTGCTGGCGGATCGACTCGATGCGCGCCTTGATGTCGGACGCCTTGCCAGCGCCGTCGATCACGGTGGTGTTTTCCTTCTCGACCACGACCTTCTTGGCTTCGCCCAGGTCGTTGATCGTGGCCTTCTCGAGCTGCAGACCGACTTCATCGGAGATGACGGTGCCGCCCGTGAGGATGGCGATGTCCTGCAGCATGGCCTTGCGACGATCACCGAAGCCCGGGGCCTTCACGGCCGCAACCTTCAGGATGCCGCGGATGTTGTTGACCACGAGGGTTGCCAACGCTTCGCCTTCGACGTCTTCAGCAATTACCAACAGGGGACGGCCCTGCTTCGCCACGCCTTCGAGCAGTGGCAGCATTTCGCGGATGTTGGAGATCTTCTTGTCGACCAGGAGGATCAGCGGCTTCTCGAGCTCGACCGTCTGGTTCGCCTGCTGGTTGATGAAATACGGCGAGAGGTAGCCGCGGTCGAACTGCATGCCCTCGACGACGTCGAGTTCGTTCTGCAGGCCCGAGCCCTCTTCCACCGTGATCACGCCTTCCTTGCCGACCTTCTCCATGGCCTCGGCAATGGTCTTGCCGATGGACTCATCGGAGTTCGCCGAGATCGTGCCGACCTGGGCGATGTTCTTGCTGTCCTTGCAGGGCTTGGCGATCTTCTTGATCTCATCGACCGCCACGGCCACGGCCTTGTCGATGCCGCGCTTGATGTCCATCGGGTTGCGGCCCGAGGAAACGGCCTTGAGGCCTTCGCGGATGATGGCCTGCGCGAGCACGGTCGCGGTGGTCGTACCGTCACCGGCTTCGTCCGAGGTGTTGGAAGCAACTTCCTTCACCATCTGCGCGCCCATGTTCTCGAACTTGTCCTTGAGCTCGATTTCCTTCGCGACCGAGACACCGTCTTTGGTGACGGTGGGGGCGCCGAAGCTCTTGTCGAGCACCGCGTTGCGGCCCTTGGGGCCGAGCGTCGCCTTGACGGCGTTGGCGAGGATGTTCACGCCGCGGAACATCCGCGCGCGAGCGTCGTCGCTGAAACGTACTTCTTTAGCAGCCATGGTTATTTACCCTCAATGATGGCCATGACGTCTTCTTCACGCATGACCACGAGTTCTTCTCCGTCCACCTTCACTTCGGTGCCGGAGTACTTGCCGAACAGGATCTTGTCGCCGACCTTCACGTCGAGCGGGCGCACATCGCCGCCTTCCAAAATCTTGCCCTTGCCGACCGCGACCACCTTGCCCTGGACGGGCTTCTCGGCGGCAGTGTCCGGAATCACGATGCCGCCGGCGGAAACGCGCTCTTCCTCGAGGCGTTTCACGATCACGCGGTCATGAAGAGGACGAATCTTCATGGTTTCGCTCCTTCAAATAGAGTTGATGGTGAATGGAACTGGTTGATGCAAAAGGGAAAGTGCTGTTAGCACTCCCCCCAAGTGGCTGCTAATTGTATTGGCCGGCCTTTTCATTTCAAGCCCAATTCGCAGGTTCAGGAGCAAATGACCCCAGGGGACGGTCGAATTGCGGGTCGCGTCGGCGCAGGACCCCCGCCCACGCCGCCACAATTCGGCGGTTTCGCGGGTCCATATGTCGAATAGGATTGCCAGCCTTCGGCAATGAGGTGTTCGGTGCGAGCCAAGACTCTTCTGTTTTCCCTGGCCGGTGTGGCCCTGTTGGGTCAGGCACTGTCGGCCTGGGCCATCGGCGAGGATGAATTCCTGCCCCCCGAGCAGGCGTTCAAGTACACCGCCAGCGCCGATGAAAGCCAGGTGACGATCGAGTGGCAGGCCACGAAGGGCTACTACCTTTACAAGAAGCGCATGGGCCTGAGCGCCGCCACTCCCGGAGTCACGGTCGGCGAATCGATCTATCCGAAAGGCGAAGTCCACGAGGACGAATACTTCGGCGAGCAGGAAGTCTTCCGCGGCCATTTCAAAGTCACTGCGCCGCTGTCAGGTGCGAAGGCTGGCGACACGGTCGCGCTCAAGCTCAAGTGGCAGGGCTGCGCGGATGCGGGACTGTGTTATCCGCCGAGCGTGTGGGATGCCAGCGTCAAGGTCGCGGCCGCACCGCGCGCGACCGCGAGCAACGTGCTGGAGCGCGCGAAACCCGAAGTCGAAGGAGAAGACGAGTACCTGGATCCGGATGTCGCCTTCGTGCTCACGGCCGACGCACAATCGACCAGCAACATCCTGCTGAACTGGCGCATCGCCGACGGCTACTACCTCTACAAGCAGCGCATCAAGCTCGAGCCGGCGAACGCGGCGCAACCCGTGGGCGCCATCGTGTTGCCCAAGGGCGAGCCGCACACGGATGAATATTTCGGCACGCAGGAAATCTATCGCGAGAGCCTCGATGCCTCCTTCTCCGTGCCGCCCGGCGCGAAGACCGTGGACGTCAAGGTGACCTATCAGGGCTGCGCGGATGCGGGCCTCTGCTATCCGCCCATCACGAAGAACCTGTCGGTCTCGCTCGATGGAGCTCCCGCGGCAATCGCCACGTCGACGGCCGGATCGAACGGCGGATACATCTCCGAGCAGGACAGCTTCACGGCTCGCCTGGCGAGCGGGAGCTTGTTCCTGGTGTTCGCGGTGGGCTTTCTCGGTGGCCTGCTGATGGCGTTCACGCCCTGCGTGCTGCCCATGGTGCCCATCCTCACGGGCATCATCGCAGGGGGCGGCAGCAACACCACGACCTCGCGTGCCTTCGCGCTGTCACTCAGCTACGTGGCCGGCATTGCCGTCATATACGTTGCGATGGGCGTGCTGGTGGCACTGATTGGTTCAAGGGTGAATCTACAGGCGGTCTTCAACCAGCCTGGCCTGCTCATCCCGTTCGCGCTGCTGTTCATCGTGCTGGCCGCCTCGATGTTCGGGCTCTTCACCATCCAGGTCCCGAGCTTCATCCAGACGCGGCTGAGCGATGCCAGCAACAAGCAGGCTGCGGGCACCTTCATCGGCGTTGGCGTGATGGGTGCTTTGTCGGCACTGATCGTCTCGGCCTGCGTGGCACCGGTGCTCATCGGTGCACTGGCCTTCATCGCGCAGGGTGGCAGCGTGCTGCGCGGGGCGATCGCGATGCTGGCCATCGCGCTCGGCATGGGCACACCGCTGCTGCTGGTCGGCGCCTCGGCCGGCGCCTTGCTGCCGCGTGCGGGCGCGTGGATGGAGACCATCAAGAACCTGTTCGGCGTCGCGTTCCTGTTCGTCGCCGTGTGGCTGCTGAATCGCATCGTCCAGGGCTGGGGCGGCATGTTGCTGTGGGCCGTGCCGGCGGTGGCGTTGGCCGTGACGCTGTGGCGCGCGCAAACCCGATCGTCGGGCGCGCGGCTGGTGTGGCGCGGAGTCGGCACGCTCGCGGCGATCTATGCCGCGGTGCTCGTCGCGGGTGGAGCCATGGGCAGCACGAATCCTCTGGCACCGATCCCCCAACTCGCGGCGCAGCAGAAGCAGCTCGAGTTCAAGCGCATCAAGACCGTCGCGGACCTGCAGCGCGAGGTGACCGCCGCTTCGAACAGCGGTCGCTCGGTGATGCTCGACTTTTATGCCGACTGGTGCGTGTCGTGCAAAGAAATGGAGCACAACACTTTCACCGAGGACCAGGTCCGGACCGCGCTCGCCAACACCACACTGCTGCAGGCGGACGTGACGGCGAACGATGACGAGGACCGCGCGTTGCTGCAGCACTTCGGCATCTTCGGCCCGCCCACCATCGCCTTCTATGGCGCGGACGGCATGGAACGGCGAAACTTCCGCGTCGTCGGATTCATGAAGGCCGCGGAGTTCGCGGCCGTGGTCGAACAAGCGGTCGCCTCGACGCCCCAAGCATCAAATTGAACAACTCTTCGCGCCAATGGCCGCGCCTCCTCGGCGCGGTCGTCCTCGTCGTCGTCGCCGGCGGCCTCGGCTTTCATGTGTATCGCGCAAACCAGCCGGCTACTCTCCAGGTCTCCGCCCCGAAACCCGAGCTGCAATCGCCGGCCACCGTGCCCGCAGCACCCGCGCCCGAAGCCGAAAAAGAAAATAAGGTGCCGGACACGCTCCCCGACATCACGCTCGCGGACAAGGACGGCAAACCCACCAAGCTCTCGAGCTTCGCCGGCCGGCCGCTGATGGTGAATTTCTGGGCGACCTGGTGTGCCCCGTGCCGCCGGGAGATCCCGCTGCTCAACCGGATCCGGGCCGAGCGCCGAGCCCAGAACGCCGAGATCGTCGGAATAGCCGTCGATTTCAAGGAAGATGTCGCCAAGTTTCTGCAGAAGACGCCACTCAATTACCCGCTGCTCATTGGCGAAGAAGATGGACTGGCGGCCGCCGAGGCGTTCGGCATGGGCATGGCGTTCCCGTTCAGCGTCTTCGTGGACAGCCAAAACCGCATCCTCACCGTCAAGATTGGCGAGTTACACGAAGATGAGGCCAATTTCGCGTTCGATCGCCTTCGAGACATCGACAAAGGCGTCATGACGCGAGAAGCGGCCCAGGTAGCGGTCGGGGACGCGTTCCGGACGATGGCCGCGAACCGGGCGCAGGCCGAGGCGGCTTCGGGAAGCCCCGCGGCCCGCTAGACAGATTCGCGCAAGTTTGACGAAAGCCGCGCGCGTTACCCGCCGATTACGGTAAATTCGCCGCCTTCATCGTTTCCGGGGATGGCCCAGACGGCCCGTATGGCGCGCTTTCTATTACTCAATGGCCCAAACCTCAATCTGCTCGGCCAGCGCGAGCCGGAGGTCTACGGTTCAGACACCCTCGCCTCGATCGAGGAGCGCACCAAAATGGCCGCGGCCAAGCTCGGGCACGAGCTGATCGCCTTCCAGAGCAATGCCGAGCACGAGCTCATCGATCGCGTGCAGACCGCGAAAGCCAACGGCATCAGTTTCGCCATCATCAATCCAGGCGGCTTCACCCACACCAGCGTCGCGCTGCGCGATGCGCTGCTGGGCGTGAAGCTGCCGTTCATCGAGCTGCATCTGTCGAACACGTTCGCGCGGGAGAAATTCCGCCACCACTCCTATTTCTCGGACATCGCCGTCGGCTGCATCGTCGGCCTCGGCGCACAGGGATACGAGCTCGCAGTTCAGGCCGCAGCCGCCAGAGTCACCACCCGCTGAAGCCAACGGACGGGCATCTTCGCCCGTTTGCAAGTCAAAACCTAAGAGGCCGAGTTTTGGACATCCGAAAAGTAAAGAAGCTGATCGAACTACTCGAAGAATCCGGCATCGCGGAGATCGAGATCAAGGAAGGCGAGGAAGCCGTGCGCATCAGCCGCATGCCTACCGGTGGCGTCATCACCCAGGCACAACCCGCGGTCATGCAGGCGCCGCCTGCAGCCGCGCCCGCCCCGGTTGCCGCCGCGACGGTCGCGAGCGGTGCCCCCGCCGCTCCCGCGCGCCGCGCGAACGAGCACGTGGTGGCGGCGCCGATGGTCGGCACCTTCTACGCGTCCGCCTCGCCCGGCGCGAAACCCTTCGTCGACATCGGCAGCGAAGTCAAAGAGGGCCAGGTGCTCTGCATCATCGAGGCCATGAAGATGATGAACCAGATAGAGAGCGACAAGTCCGGAAAGATCACCGCCATCATGGCCACGAACGGCGACCCGGTTGAATTCGGCCAGCCGCTCTTCGTCATCGAATAACGGCGCTTCATGCTCGACAAGATCGTCATCGCCAACCGCGGCGAGATCGCACTCCGCATCCTGCGCGCCTGCCGCGAGCTCGGCATCAAGACCGTCGCCGTGCATTCCACGGCCGACTACAACCTCAAGCACGTGCTGCTCGCCGACGAATCGGTGTGCATCGGTCCGCCGCCGTCGCAGAAGAGCTACCTCAACATGCCGGCCATCATCAGTGCGGCCGAGGTCACCGACGCGGTGGGTATCCATCCGGGCTACGGCTTTCTCTCCGAGAACGCCGATTTCGCGGAGCGCGTCGAGAAAAGTGGCTTCACCTTCATCGGGCCGCGTGCGGAAGTGATCCGCATGATGGGAGACAAGGTCTCGGCCATCAACGTGATGCAGAAGGCGGGCGTGCCCTGCGTGCCAGGATCGGGCGGCCCGCTCGGCGACGTGCCGGAGGAGAACTTCCGCATCGCGCGCGACATCGGCTATCCGGTGATCATCAAGGCCTCGGGTGGCGGCGGCGGCCGCGGCATGCGCGTGGTGCACAGCGAGGCGGCCTTGTTGAATGCGATCACCGTGACCAAGAGCGAGGCGCTCGCGGCGTTCAACAACGACCAGGTGTACATGGAGAAATTCCTGGAACGCCCGCGTCACATCGAGTTTCAGGTGCTGGCCGATCATCACGGCAACTGCATCCACCTGGGAGAGCGCGATTGCAGCATGCAGCGGCGCCACC
This sequence comes from Steroidobacteraceae bacterium, assembly GCA_035761265.1. GTDB lineage: Bacteria > Pseudomonadota > Gammaproteobacteria > Steroidobacterales > Steroidobacteraceae > CADEED01. Next base: position 14,132 of record DASTRL010000185.1, on the reverse strand, counting down.
AGAAGGTGATCGAGGAAGCTCCGGCCCCGGGCATCACGGCCGCGCAGCGCGAGAAGATGGGCGAGCGCGTGGTCGAGGCCTGCAAGGCGGTGGGTTATCGCAGCGCCGGCACGCTCGAGTTCCTCTACCAGGATGGCGAGTTCTACTTCATCGAGATGAACACGCGCATCCAGGTGGAGCATCCGGTGACCGAGCTCATCACCGGCATCGACCTCGTGAAGGCGCAGCTGCTGATCGCCTCCGGCGAGAAGCTGCATTACGTGCAGAAGGACGTGAAGCTCTCGGGCCACGCCATCGAGTGCCGCATCAATGCCGAGGACGCGAAGACATTCATGCCCTCGCCCGGCCCGATCAAGCTGTGGCACGCGCCCGGCGGCCCGGGCGTGCGCGTCGACAGCCACATCTACTCGGGCTACAACGTGCCGCCGCACTACGATTCGCTGATCGCCAAGGTCATCGCCTACGGCGACACGCGCGAGACGGCGATCGCGCGCATGCGCAATGCGCTCGCCGAAATGGTGGTCGAAGGCATCAAGACCAACACGGCGCTGCACCAGGAAATCTTCACGCACGCGGCGTTCCGCAGCGGCGGCCAGGACATCCACTACCTGGAGCGCCGGCTCGGCCTCAAGTAACCGGCCGTCCAGGAGAAAGCCCTTGCCACAGCTGGCGGTCACGCTGGACCTCGACGGGCTCGACGCCGAGCGCGTCGAGGAGGCCTGCTTCGAGCTCGGCGCGGTGGCCGTGTCGTACACCGATCAGCACGACGACCCGATCCTCGAGCCCGCGCCGGGGGAGTTCCGGCTGTGGCCGCACTCGCGGCTGCAGGCGCTGTTCTCCTTCGACTGCAAACCGCAGGAAATCGTCGCGGGCCTCGAACACGTGCTGCGGCTCGATGCCGGCCGGATCTCGGTGCAGACGCTGGCGGATCGCGTTTGGGAGCGCGAATGGCTGCGCGATTTCCATCCGATGTGTTTCGGCAAGCGGCTCTGGGTCGCGCCTCACCACTCGCACGTGCACACGCAGGGCGCGGTGATCGTGCGGCTGGATCCGGGCCTGGCCTTCGGCACCGGTACGCATGCCACCACGGCCATGTGCCTGAGCTGGCTCGACGAGAACGTGCGCGAGGGCGAGCTGCTCATCGACTACGGCTGTGGCTCGGGTGTGCTGGCCGTGGCCGCCGTGAAGCTCGGGGCGCGCGCCGCATATGCGTTCGACATCGACCCGCAGGCGCTCACGGCCACGCGTGACAACGCGGCGGCCAATGAAGTCGGGGACAAGGTGCAAGTGGTGGCCGCGGATACCGAGCTGCCCGCGGGCGCCGACATCCTGATGGCTAACATCCTGTGCGGGCCCCTGTGCGAGCTGGCGCCGCGCTTTGCCGCGTTGACGCGGCCCGGCGGCAAGATCGTGCTCGCCGGACTGCTCGCCGCGCAGGCCGACGAGGTGACACGCGCGCACGCAGCGTGGTTTGATATCTCGCCGTTCGCGACTCGCGACGGCTGGACGGCGCTCGCCGGTACGCGGAAGCGTCAGACAGGCTCGCTGGAGTAGCTCAGTTGTTCACCGTCTGCCCCAAATGCACGCTGACCCTGGTCGTCACGACCGTGGATTTGCGCGCCGGGCAGGGCTACGTGCGTTGCGGTCGTTGCGCCAACGTCTTCAATGCGCTGATCGCCCTGCGCGAGGGCGATCCGGCGGGCGGCACGTCCGAGAGCGCCCGTCAACGCATCCTCGAGACTGCGCCCAGATCGAACGTGACGCCGGCCATGGGCGCGGGCGTGGCCATGGCGCCCGAACCCGAACCGCAGCCGGAAGCAGCACCAGAACCCGGGCCGGAACCCGAGCCCGAACCGGAAGCAGCGCCTGCGCCTGAACCGGAGCCGGAGCTGACGGCAGAGGCAACCGCCGAGCTCGAGCCGCAACCCGAACCCGGCGCTGAAACAGAGGCGATCGCCGCCGTCGAATTGAGCTTCGATTCGCCGCCAGCGGCGGTGGAAGAAAGCCTGGAATTCAACGCCACGGCGACCGACGTCTCGGAAATATTCGTCTCGCCCTCGCAGGCCGAGCACGACACGGGCTCCGGCAACTACGAAGCCGTGGTGCTCGCCGAAGAACCGCACGCAGAGCCTTCGGCCCAACCGGAACCGGTGCTCGAGGAAGCCGAGGCATCGCACACGGACACCATCGTGCGCGGCGAGTGGTCCCTGCTCGACGATGACGACGTGCCCGCGGATGCGGAATCCGTCATCGAAGAATCACCGCTGGCGCAGGAGGCCGGGCCAGAGCCGGCACTCGAACCCGAGCTGGAACCCGAAGCAGGTTCCGACGCCGATACGCCAGCCACCACATCCGATCCGGCGTGGGTCGAAGAGATGTTCGCCGAGGCCGAAGCAGAGGCGCTGCGCACGCGCACGGCCGAGCATCGCGCGCTGCACCCGGTGGCCGATGACGACGTTGACGAGCCGGCGGCACTGCGTGCCGCGCGGGACGTCAAGGGAGTATCCGCCGCGAGTGGCGACACGGTGCTCGAGCCGTTGCTCGAGACGCCGCGCGCGCAGCGTCCATCCTGGCAATACGCGACGGGCATCGGTGTGCTGGCGCTCGCATTGCTGCTGCAGCTCGTGCACCACAATCGCCAGAGTCTGGTACTCAACAACACTTTCGGCCCCGCGCTCAGCAAGGTGTATGGCTGGTTCGGCGCGACACCCGCGCCGCGCTGGGATCTCGGCGCGTATTCCGTGAAGCAGCTCGGCGCCGAAGCCGAGGGCAGCGAAGGCACGCGGCTGCGAGTCCGGCTCTCCGTGCAGAACGACAGCGATCGCGTGCAGCCGTTGCCCCTGCTGCGCCTGACACTGCAGGACCGGTATGGCAATGCGGTCGCCACGCGCGATCTCGAGCCGCGCGAATACCTGCCACCACGCGCTGTGGGCCAGCGCCTGCTGGAACCGGACCAGCGCATCGATGCGGAGCTGCACGTCATCGATCCGGGCAAGGCGGCGATCGGTTTCGAAATCGACGCCTGCCTGCGCGGCGCCAGCGGCAACATCGGCTGCGCGAACGACGCTCGCCGTCGCGGCGCCGGCTGACACGCGCCCCGCCGCTTCGATTTAACCGATAACGCGTGTTCATGATCCGCATCGGCCCGCATGTGCTGGATTCGAACGTGTTGCTCGCGCCGATGGCGGGCGTGACCGACCGGCCATTCCGCGTGCTCGCCCGCAGCTTCGGCGCGGGGCTCGCGGCGTCAGAAATGATCACGAGTGACGTGCGCCTGTGGACGACGAAGAAGACGCGCGCACGCATGAATCACGAAGGCGAGCCCGAGCCGCGCGTGGTGCAGCTCGCCGGCGCCGATCCCGAGGCGCTGGCCGAGGCGGCGCGCCGCAATATCGATCTCGGCGCGCAGATCATCGACATCAACATGGGATGTCCTGCAAAAAAAGTCTGTAACCGCCTGTGCGGCTCGGCATTGCTCACCGACGAAGCGCTGGTCGGCAGAATTCTCGAACGCGTGGTGGCTGCATCCAGCGTGCCGGTGACACTCAAGACGCGCACCGGCTTCACCCGCGACGCGCGCAATGGCGTGCGCATCGCGCAACTCGCTGAATCGTGTGGCATCGCAGCGCTCGCCGTGCACGGACGCACGCGCGAAGATTTCTACGACGGTGATGCGGAATACGAAACCATTCGCGAGATCAGATCGCGAATTGGAATTCCTCTATTCGCGAACGGCGATATCGACAGCGCGCAGAAAGCGCGCGCGGTGCTTGATTTCACCGCGGCAACAGGAGTAATGCTCGGTCGCGCCGCGCATGGCTCGCCGTGGATCTTCCGTGATGTCAACTTTTATTTAACTCACGGAAAAAATGCACCCGCACTTCCACTTCAAAAAATTTGCGATACCATCCTCGCGCACCTCGAATCCCTCTACGACTTCTACGGCGAAGAGACTGGCGTTCGGGTAGCGCGCAAACACCTCGGTTGGTATTTCGGAAAGTTGCAGGATGCGCCCGACGTTCGTCGGGGATTGATGTCGGCTGCAACGTCGGCGTCGCAGTTTGCGTTGTCGAAACAATGTCTCGATCGTCTGCTGGACGGCGAGGCCACCGCTGCAACCTGGGGAGGTTTTGCAGCGTGTGCAAAATGAAGTTGAAGTGTTGGCTCGGACACAGACGACGGGGCAGATGGCATGACGGCGAAAACTTCTCGGACCAGGAAAGACTCCGGTCGTAACGGCACGCTCGAAGTGCCACTTCGCAACCACGCCGAGCGCGCACTCTCCGATTACTTCTCGAACCTGAACGGCCACAAGCCCGCGCACCTGTACGACCTCGTGCTGCGCGAAGTCGAGGAGCCGCTGTTCCGCGCGGTGCTCGACTACTCCTCCGGCAACCAGTGCCGTGCCGCGGCCATACTCGGCATCAACCGGGGTACGCTGCGCAAGAAGATGCGCCAGTTCGGCCTTTCGGCCTGATCCCAAGCTCCGTGCTCGTCACCATTCGCAGAGCCCTGCTGTCGGTCTCCGACAAGACGGGGCTGGTTGAATTCGCGCGCGCCCTCGCGGCGCGCAAAGTCGAGTTGCTGAGCACCGGCGGTACGGCCCGTACGCTGCGCGACGCGGGCCTGACCGTGATCGACGTCGGCACCTACACCGGTTTTCCGGAAATCATGGATGGACGGGTCAAGACGCTGCACCCGCGCGTGCACGGGGGCCTCCTGGGCCGGCGCGGCATTGACGATGCGGTCATGGAAAAGCACGACATCCCGCGCATCGACCTGCTGGCGGTGAACCTGTACCCCTTCGCGGCCACGGTCGCCCGGCCGGACTGCACCTACGCGGATGCCATCGAAAACATCGATATCGGCGGCCCCGCCATGGTGCGCGCCGCCTCGAAGAATCATGAATCCGTGACGGTAGTGGTCGATCCGGCCGATTACGCGCGCGTGCTGGCGGACCTCGACGCCAACGCGGGTGCCACCAGCATCGACACGCGCACCTCGCTCGCCGCCAAGGCGTTCGCGCACACGGCGAGGTACGACACCATGGTGTCCTCGTACCTGCTGGGTCGCGAGGCCCGCGGCGGCGAATCCTTTCCGGAGACTCTGCCGCTGGTGTACGAGAAGCTGCAGGACCTTCGCTACGGCGAAAATCCGCACCAGAGCGCCGCGTTTTACCGCGAGCTCAATGCCAGCGGCTCCTGTATCGCCACCGCGCGCATGCTCCAGGGCAAGGAACTGTCGTTCAACAACATCGCCGACACCGACACTGCGGTCGAATGCGTGCGCGTGTTCAACGAGCCGGCCTGCGTCATCGTGAAGCACGCCAATCCCTGCGGCGTGGCCACGGCCGTTTCGCTGGCCGATGCCTACGATCGCGCGTACCGCACCGATCCCACCTCGGCGTTCGGCGGCATCATCGCATTCAATCGCGAGCTCGATGAGGCCACGGCCTCGGCCATCGTGAATCGCCAGTTCGTGGAAGTCATCGCCGCGCCCGCCGTGTCCGCCGGCGCCGCGGCCGTGCTCGCGGCCCGCCAGAACGTACGCGTGCTCGCGGTCGGCCCGCTCGCCCACCGCTCGCCCACGGAGCTGGAATATCGCAGCGTGGTCGGCGGCCTGCTGGTGCAGACGCGCGATACGGCGCTCGCCGATCCGTCCACCTTCAAGGTGGTCACGCAGAAGCAGCCGACGCCTACACAGTATGCGGACCTGTGGTTCGCCTGGCGCGTGTGCAAGTACGTGAAATCGAACGCCATCGTCTTCGCGAAGGACGGCATGACCATCGGCGTCGGCGCCGGGCAGATGTCGCGCGTGTACTCCACGCGCATCGCGGCGCTCAAGGCGAAGGACGAAGGCCTGGAAGTCCCGGGCAGCTCCATGGCCTCGGATGCGTTCTTCCCGTTTCGCGACGGCATCGACGTCGCCGCCGAATACGGCATCAAGGCCATCGTGCAGCCGGGCGGCAGCCGGCGCGATGACGAAGTGATCGCCGCCGCCGACGAACATGGCATGACCATGGTGTTCACCGGCATGCGGCATTTCAGGCATTGAGCCGATGAAGGTCTTGATCGTCGGCAGCGGCGGTCGCGAGCACGCCCTCGCCTGGAAGTGCGCGCAGTCCCCCAAGGTCTCCGAAGTGCTGGTCGCGCCCGGCAATGGCGGTACGGCCACGGAACCGCGCGTGCGAAACGTGGCGGTGGCGGCCGAGGACGTCGCCGGGCTGGTGGCGCTGGCGCGGCAGGAACACGTGGGCCTGACCATCATCGGGCCCGAGGCGCCGCTGGTCATGGGTGTCGTGGACTCCTTTCAGGCTGCTGGGCTCAGATGTTTCGGGCCGCGCCAGGCGGCCGCGCAGCTCGAAGGCTCCAAGGCCTTCACCAAGGAATTCCTGCAGCGTCACGGGATTCCCACGGCTGCTTACGCCACGTTCCGCAAGACCACGTTCGATCCGGCCTGGGTGCGCCGCCAGCGCACGCCCATCGTGGTGAAGGCATCGGGCCTCGCGGCGGGAAAAGGTGTCGTGATCGTGGACAGCGCCGAAGACGCCATCGCGACGGCCGAGGCGATGTTCGCGGGCCAGTTCGGATCGGCTGGCGATGAGGTCGTCATCGAGGAATTCCTGCCCGGCGAAGAAGCGAGCTTCATCGTCATGGCAGACGGCAGGAACATCGTGACCATGGCCACCTCGCAGGACCATAAGCGCCTGCGCGACGGGGATGCCGGCCCGAACACTGGCGGCATGGGCGCCTATTCGCCCGCGCCCGTGGTCACGCGCGCGCTGCACGAACGCATCATGCGCGAGGTCATCGAACCCACGATCCGCGGCCTGGCCAGAGACGGAACGCCGTATACCGGCTTTCTGTACGCGGGGATCATGGTGCATCCGGACGGCACACCGAACGTGCTCGAGTACAACTGCCGCTTCGGCGATCCGGAGACGCAACCCATCCTGATGCGGCTGCGCAGCGACCTGGTGGAGCTGTGCGAAGCGGCGCTCGACAAGCGCCTCGATCAGGTGCAGGCCGAATGGGACGACCGCGCCGCGCTTGGCGTGGTGCTCGCGGCCGGCGGGTATCCCGACGCGGTGCGCAAGGGAGACGTCATCGAAGGGCTCGAGGCGGCGGCGCGGCTTCCCGGCAAGGTGTTTCATGCCGGCACGCTGGCCGCGGATGGGCGGATCCTGACCAACGGGGGCCGCGTGCTGTGCGCGGTCGGGCTGGGTAACAGCGTGTCCCAGGCGCAAACTCAGGCCTATGCCCTGGTCGACGCGATTTCCTGGCCCGGCATGCAGTGCCGGCGCGACATCGGCTTCCGCGCCGTCGCGAGGGAGAAATCGCCGCACTGAATCCGCCCTCAAGGTGCACAGATGAACCGGCACACCGAACAGGAATGGCAGTTCACGGCACCCCCGGGCGATGCGGCGCAAACCGGAATCTCCGCGGCGCAGCCGTTTGCCGACGCGCAGCGCGCCATCCTGCGGCGCTATTTCGCCGCGGCGCTGGAGCAGGAGCCCAGGGTTCGCGCAGGATCTGTCGCGGCGGTGCACGACATGCGAATTGCCATGCGGCGCCTGGAGGTGCTGCTGCGCGCCTGGCGCGGCTATGGACCCGCGTGGGCCATGGGCGCGCGACCCCGTGTGCGCGCACTCATCGGCGCGCTCGGTGCCGTGCGCGATGCCGACGTGCAACTCGGATTCCTCGCCCGACAGGATGGGCTGGCTGCGCTGGAGGCCATCGAACCCATTCGCGCACGGCTGCAGGCTGAGCGCGAAAAGGCCCAGGCGCGTCTGCGGCTGGTGCTGGACTCACCGGCGATACGCAGCTGGCGGCAAGGCTGGACGCAGCACCTCGAGGCGCACTCACCCGGCAGCGTGCGTGCGCAGCGCGCCGCCACGGCGGCCGTGGCGCGCGGATCGATCCGCCATGCGGCGCGCTCGTTGCGCAAACGTGCGCGGCGAATCGAGGATGCCTCACCGCCGCAGGACTTCCACCAGGTGCGTATCCGCGCCAAGCGGCTGCGCTACACGCTGGATGCATATGCCAGCCTGTACGGCGATGCCGCGCTCTCCTACACCGAAGCGCTCGGCAAATTGCAGACCGTGCTCGGTGAACTTCACGACGCCACAGTTCGCGAGCGTCGTTTCGCCCAGCTCGTGGAGGCGACTCCCGCGCTGTCTGCGGCGACCTCCTTCCTCGCCGGCAGGCTGGTCGGGCAGGACGCGCGCGCACTCATGCGCGGCCGCAGGAAGTTCGCCAAGGCCTATCGGCGCGTGAGCCGGCAGCGCTGGCGCGAGCTCGACGCAGTGATGAAGCAGGTGGAGCACCAGGCCGCAACGGCCCGGCCAGGAGCCGAACGATGATGCAGGTATTCCTCGTCAGGCACGCCATCGCGCACGCGCGCAACCGCAGGCGCTGGCCGAACGATGCGCTGCGGCCGCTGACTCCGGCGGGCATCGACAAATTCCGTCGAGCCGCGCGCGGACTCGCCGCCTGGCTGCCGAAGTCCGCAGTGCTGCTGACCAGCCCGTTCGAGCGGGCGCAGCAGACCGCGGCGCTCCTCGCCAAGACGCGCGGCCGCCGCAAGGTCATCGAGTGTGCCGAGCTCGCGGCCGATCAGCCGATATCGCGCGCATTCGAGCTGTTGCGTTCGCGCCCGCAGAAGTCCGTGGTGCTCGTGGGCCACGAGCCATATCTCGGCAGCTTCCTGTCGGCCGCCCTTGCGGGCCGACGATCGCGACTCGAAATCGAATTAAAGAAGGGCGGCGCGGCCTGCATCGAGTTTGCCGCGCGCATCGCACCGGGCCGCGCCACTTTGAAGTGGATGCTGCCTCCCCGGATGTTGCGTGCGCTGAAATAGCTGGAAAATCACGTGCCGGGCGGCGGCGATCCGGGCGCCAGCCACACACTGTACAGATGCAGCGCCTCGCCGGCGGCATTGCGGATGGGTTCGCCCGCGTCATCCGTGATCGGCGTCACCGTGATGCCCTGGGTGCTGATGCCGGGAAATCGTGACTCGAGCGCGCGATTCCACTGCGGAGGATCGACGGGCTCATGGCCGCTGCGCAGGACGTGGCCTTCGCGATCCAGCAGCACCCAAGGCTGCTCGCCCGCGGGCATGCCGTGCTTTGCTGCCTGCGGGAAGCGCGCGCGGAAGATTTCCCGATCCACCGCACGCGTGTCCGGAAACACGTGCGAGACGAAGCGCTTTCCAGGCGTGCTGCGCTCGGTGAACACCATCAGGACCTTGTGATTCGGGTTGTTTGGCGACTGCATGCCCAAGTTGCCGACGTAGGGCACGTCTTCCTTCGAGAGGCCGAGTACGCCGAACGTGCTCTCGGTGGGAGGCAAGTCGTCGGTCGTGATCACCTGCGCGGACCTGGCGATGCTCCAGTCTTCGTTCAGCAGCACCACGACCATGGCGGTACCGGGTCCCTCGCGTTCGAGCAATCCCGGGAAGCGTTCTTCGAGCACGCGCTCGAAGTGATGTCCGAGCGCGAGTGCTGCGCCGCCGCTGGGGGTGGGCTTGAGCGGAACGTCCACGGCCGCGAGCGCCGGCGCGGTGACGCTGGTCGCGGCGAACAGGCACGCCGCGCCCGCCAATGAGGCGGCAAGCGCTATGGATCTGCGAAAGCGATGAGCGGCGGCGGTCATGATCTCGATCCTCCGGATGAGTTGTGAGGGGCGTTCGATCAACGCGATGGCGCCCACGGGCGCCGGCGTCCCGCGCTGGCTGACGAACAGCAGCGCCTCGCCATAGGCGACGGGATCGCCACCTTTCGCGAGCACACGTGAGTCGCAGTCCACTTCGAGCGCGAACCGCAGGCGGCGTAGCTGCCAGAGCAGCGGCAGATTCCAGGGAAGCAGCATGACCGTGGCCAGCGCCAGGGCCAGCAGCTGCGGATCGCGCGCCGCCACGTGCTGCCGCTCGTGCGCGAGTACCAGGTGTTGCGTGGCCGGTGGCGCGGCAGCCAGCCAGCGCGGCAACACCACTCGCGGGCGCAACACGCCGAACACCGCCGGCCCGATGTCATCCGCATGCATGACGTCGCCGCCGGTGGCGCGGAAGCGTGTCCAGGCGCGCGAACGCCTTGCCAAGCGCCCGAGCGTGGCGAAGTACACGGCCAGCAACGCGATGGACAGACCCGCCCAACACGCCGCGAGTGCGGCATCCAGCGTGTGACCCGCGGTCACGGGCGGCAGCTGCGCCAGGCTCACGATGAAGCTGCTGGCTGCCGGCACCGGCGCGGAGCTCGTGAGTGACGCGCGCGCCGGCGGGCCAATTTCTTCCGAAGTCAGCAGCGCAACCGCCGGAATGATGGTGCTCGCCAGCATGCAGACGATCCAGGCGAACCGCCGCGGTGCGTCGATCGCGGCCAGGGCCCGCTCCGCGCACCAGGCCGCGAGCGCGCACAAGGCCGCCACGATCAGCGCGTGCAACATGAAAGCGGCGATCATGAGCGGGCTCTCCTTGCGCGTTGCGCCAGCAGCTTGCGCAGGCGCTGCACGTCGGCGTCGGTCAGCTTTTCCTGTGCGACGAAGTGCGTGAGCAGGGTCGCCGTCGAGCCCTTGAAGAACTTTTCGGACATGGCGCGCAGCGCGCTGCGGCGCGCGGCATCGCGCTCGATGACGGCCGAATAGCGATGCGCCTTGCCTTCGGTGTCGTGCGTCACGTAGCCCTTGGCCTCGAGCGTGCGCAGCATGGTGAGCACCGTGGTGTACGCCAGGTCGTCCGGCACGCGATCGCGCACCTCCGCGACCGTGGAGGGTCCGTGTTCCCAGAGGACTTCCATCAACTCCGCTTCGCGATCGGCGAGGACGATGTGCATGCGCGGGGTCTCCTACTAGTTGGCTAGTAGTTAAGCGCAGCCGCGTGGCGACTGTCAACTAGTCAACTAGTAGGATAGGCTCACCGCCACTTTTCCTTGCCGATCATCTCGCCGATCTCCGCCTGCGCGGCCGCGAGCTGGGCGGCATCGAGCCGCGATTCGCTCATGTACACCGCGGCCAGGATCGGCCGCCGCTGCGGCGGCCAGGTGATGACCAGGTCGTTGAACGCGTTGTTCTCCCCCGTGCCGGGCTTGTCGCCGGTCTGCCAGGCCCGGGGCAACCCCTTGCGCACGCGATCCGTGCCGTTGCGCGCGCTCATCATCCACTCGATGAGCAGTGCGCGTGACGCCAGCGACAGCACGTCCTGGGTGAAGATGCGCAGCATGCTCTCGACCATGGCGCGGGGCGTCGTGGTGTCGCGCTCGTCGCCGGGCGTGTTGCTGTTGACCTCGGGCTCGATGCGGTCGAGGCGCGTGACCTCATCGCCGATGCTGCGCATGAATCTCGTCAGCGCCGCGGGCCCACCCATGCCGTTCAGCAGGACGTTGGCCGCGGTGTTGTCGCTGAACGAGACGGCGGCGCCGCACAGGTCGCGGACCGCGAGCGCCGTCACGCCGGTCTGGATGGCCTTTTCCAGGATCGGGGAATGCGCCACCAGGTCCTTCCTGTCGATCGGCAGCGCGTGCGTCAGCGGAAATGCGCCGTGGTCGACCTGCCAGAGCAGTGAGGCCACCAGCGGCACCTTGAACGTGGACGCCATGGCGTAGCGCGAATCGTCATCGAACGAGATGCGCCGGCCGCTCTGGGTGTCGAGGATGTGCACGCCCATGCGCCCGCCGATGCGCTTGTGGATGGTGCGCAGCGCGCTCCCGCCACGCGCCGCATGCGCCTCGGCGGCGAGCGCCGCGCCGATTGCCAGGCCCAACAATTCGCGTCGTGTGATCAAGAGTGGGCTCCTAGTTTTCCGCCAGCACGACGATCATGTCGTTTTCGGCGAACGTGTGCTTCTCGGATTTCTTCGGATTCACGTTGACGCCGTAGCCGTGGTCCTGGTCGTCGGCATATTTCATGAGCCGGTAGCCGATGGCCGTCTCGCCGCGCTGTGCCGCGGCCTCGAGCACGGTGTAGAAATCCACCGTGCTGCCCAGGCGGATGTAGTCGGTCATCGGCCGTATGTAGATTTCCGAGCCTTCGGAACTGAACAGCACCTTGAATACGCGCTCGAGGTTCTTGTTTTCCGACAGCTGCGACATCATGAGGCTCACCAGCTTGTCGCTGACGATGAAATCGTCGGCGCGCGCGATCTGCGCCAGCGCCCGGTTCCTGAGGTCCATCATTTCGCTCACGATGGAGAGTCGGACGCCGGCGGCATCCGCCAGGTTCCGCAAGTGCAGCAGCGTGATCAAGGTCTTCGCATCGGCCTCCTGGATGGGCAGCTCGCCGTAGCTCAGCAGGATGACGTGCTCGAAGGTCGTGGCCTTGACGGCGGCGAGCGTGGCGGCGTGGGTGATGTCACCGTCGGCGAAACGCACCTTCTGCCGTTGCATGCGTTTCGCCACGCCGAGCAGCGCGTCGCGCGCGCCTGGCGCGCGGCAGATCACGATGGTCTCCGAGCCGGGCGCGACATAGTTGTCGAGCTCTTCGATGATGGACTGCGCCTTGCCGTTCCAGCCCAGGATCAGGATGCGTTCGGGCGCGGGCGGCAGGCGTTCACGGTGCGCGAGCGCGCCGGGGTCCGGCAATCCTCCTCCGGCGTCCGGGCGCAGCACCAGCGTGTCGTCGTCCTCGGTGATCGCGATGACCTGGTCGTCATGCGCGAAGGCGGTGTCCATGGGCGGGTTGATCAGCACCTCGCCTCCCGCACGCATGATGCCCATCACCGTGGAGTCCTCGTACGCCGCGATGATCTCGCGATAGCTGCGGCCGGCGAGGCCCGGCTCGTGCTTGAAATAGATCTCGGCGCCATCGAAGTCGAGTAGTTCGGTGTAGACCACCGAGAGACCCGACTGCCGGCAGGCCTGCGCGGTCACGCGGGCGATGAGGTCTTCGCCCTGCACGTAGATGGCCTCCTGCCCACCGACCAGCGCCGCAGCCTCGAGATTCTTCGGGTCGCGGATCTCGGCCACGATGTGGTACGGCGCCGGCTTGCGCGCCGGATTGTTGGTGATCGCGAGCACGGACTTGATAACGTGGATGTCCGGATTTTCGGTCTCCGGCGCGAGCACCACGATGGAACGCGCCGAATGCGGGTCGACGACGGCGAGATCGTCCAGATCGAGCGGGTTGCCGCTGCGGCAGATGACCCGCGTATTCCTGGTGCTCGGAAATTTTGCGCGGACGTCGTCCTCCATCTCCACCTTGTCGCGCTCGGCCAGGATGACGATGCAGGGATCCTTCTGGTTCTCGTTCGCGATCAGCAGCTCGCCGATGATGGAATACACCTTGCTCGACCAGCCGAGGATCAGCGTGAAGCGCCGCTCGATCACCCGCGAGCGGCCCTTGCGCAGCTCCGTGAGACGCGCCTCCAGGCCCGAGGTGATCGTGCCGATCAGGATGCTGACGATGAAGATGCCGCCGATGGTCACGATCAGCATCAAAACCCGCAGCCGCCAGCCCGCATCGCCGGCCACGACGCCGGGGTCGAGCGTGCGCAGCATGGCCTGCCACATGCCTTCGAAGAAGCCGTACTCGTGCGCGCGGTCTCCGGGATCGGCGCCGATGTGCATGGCCGCGAGCACCAGGCCCGCCAGCGCCACGATGGCCAGCGACGTCAGCGCCAGCCAGCCGATGATGGCGATGGTGCCTTTCGAGAGCGTGTTCTCGAAGCGATAGCGCAGCTTGTCGCGCCACGTGACCTGGCGTTCCGGCATGACCCGCCTCCCCTTTTTGGAGGACGAGTCTAGCGGTTTGTCAGGTCGACGGCTTTCGAACCACGATGCTGACACTCCCGGTGTCCGGATCGAACACGATCTGCGCCTCGCGACGCTCGAGCTGCCGTCGCACCTGCATGACCTTGGTCGCGAACGGCACGTCGCGCTCGCCGTAGTCAGTGCCCTCGCGCAGCACGAAGGACTCGATGACGCCGGTGAGCGCCTCCGCGGACAGCTCCGTATGGGGAACCACGATCGGCGGCAGCGGAGATTCGGGGTTTCCGTTCAAGTCGCGTATTTCCTCACGAGCCAGGCCGCGCCGGTGAGCGCGCTCGAGATGGCCAGCATGATCCATTCCACGTGCTGGCCCGGCGCGCCGATCACGCGCGGGATGTGCAGCAGCACGACGAATGACGCCATCATGCCGGCGAGC
>DASTRL010000184.1:0-9559 GCA_035761265.1 Steroidobacteraceae bacterium | reverse complement strand
CTCATGTTCGCGCCGATGCGGGCGTCGCCCTCGCACCAGCACGCGGACAAGCCCGCCGACATCCGCGTGGTCGGCCGACAATGGTGGTTCGAAGCCGAGTATCGCGGCGACCGCCCGGACCAGTCGGTCCACGTGCCGACGGAGCTGCACATTCCGGTGGGCAGGCCGGTGGACATCGAGCTCGAATCTCGCGACGTCATCCACTCGTTCTGGATACCGAAGTTGCAGGGCAAGGTGGATCTGGTGCCCGGCCGCATCAATCGCGTGCGCATCATGGCCGACCAGCCCGGCACCTACCGCGGCGAATGCGCCGAGTTCTGCGGCATGCAGCACGCGCAAATGCGCATCGACATCGTGGCCGAGCCGCCCGACCTCTACCAGGCCTGGCTCGACTCCCAGCGCGCGCCCGCGCCGGCCCCACCGCCGGACGGTCAGGCCGCGCGCGGCCACGACGTGTTTCTGTCGGCAGCCTGCGCCGCGTGCCACACCATCCGCGGCACGGAGGCGCGCGGCAGCATCGGGCCCGATCTCACGCACGTGGGCGGACGCGCACGGATCGCCGGCGGCTCGCTGGAGAACACGCCCGCCAATCTCGCCGCCTGGATCACCGATGCGCAGTCCCTGAAACCTGGCTCGCGCATGCCCAGCCTGCGGCAGCTTTCCGGGCAGGATCTGCGCGCGCTGGTCGCCTATCTACAATCCTTGCGCTAGATGTCCATGCGCGGGGTCATCGTGCTGCTGTCGCTCGCCTTCGCCTGCGAGGCGGCAGCGGCGGCCGGCGGCGGCTGCCTCGAGGTCATCGTCAGCAACGAAGGCTCGGGCGATCTGGCGATCGTCGATCCGAAGACCGCCGCGGTCACGGCGAAAATCCCGGTCGGCAAGCGTCCGCGCGGCATGGCGTTGTCTGCCGACCGTGAGCGCCTGTTCGTGGCTCTCAGTGGCACGCCGCCCGCGCCACCGGGCGTCGATGAATCGACGCTGCCGCCCCCGGACAAGCAGGCCGACGGCATCGGAGTCATGAACCTGGCCTCGCATGAGATCGTGAAGGTTTTCACCGGCATCTCGGATCCGGAACGCATCGCGGTGAGCAATGACGGCAGGAGATTGTTCGTCGCCAGCGAGGATCAGGGCATGGTGATCATGCTGGACGCCGATAGCGGCGCGGTGCTGGCGCGCACCCCGGTGGGCGCCGAACCGGAGGGCGTCGACCTCAGTCCCGGCGGCATCCGGGTGTATGCAACCTCCGAGGCCGGGAATCAGGTCACGCTGCTGGACCCCCGCTCTGCCGCGAAGCTCGCCACGATCGAGGTCGGACTGCGACCACGCTCGACGTCCTTTTCGCCGGACGGGTTGCGGGCCTATGTGGCGAACGAGGCCAGCGCCAGCATCAGCGTCATTGACACCGCGGCGCTGCGCGCCGTCAGAAGCATCTCACTACCGAAGGGAATGCTGCCCATGCGCATCGCGGTATCGCCGCAAGGCGCGCCGCTCTACGTGAGCACGGGGCGCGGCCAGCAGATCCTCGCGGTCGACCCGCGCTCGGGCAAGATCCTGGCGCAAGAGCAATCCGGCGCGCGGCCCTGGGATCTCGCGATGAGTCCGGATGGCACCGAGCTCTATGCCGCGAACGGACCTTCCAACGACCTCAGCATATTCGAGCTGCCGCAGTTGCGGCGGCGCGCGCAGGTCCACACTGGCGAGAGGCCCTGGGGCGTGGTGTGTCGCGACAAGTGGTGGGTGCATGCCGGAGTCACGCGCGAATCGCGCCGATGAGCCGGGACTGTCCACCGCCGCCTCGCCATCTTGGTGGTGAACAACCTGCGTTTGCACGCCGCGCCGGAGGGCGCCACTTGACGATTCGACTATTCTCGAAATATCGTATGCAGGGTGAAGACCTCCCAAGTCATCGGGGCGCTCGGCGCCCTCGCCCATGAATACCGCCTGGCGATTTACCGCCTGCTGGTCGAGCAGGGACCTGAAGGGCTGCCTGCGGGCGCCATTGGCGAGCGCGTCGGCCTCGTGCCCTCCTCGCTCACTTTTCATTTGCAGGCGCTGCACCGCGCCGGGCTGATCACGCAGACGCGTGCCAGCCGTCAACTGATCTATGGCGCCGACTACGCGATCATGAGCGAGCTCGTCGGCTACCTAACCGACAAGTGTTGCGCCGCCGCGGGACAGAGTTGCGACGCGGCGTGTGCGCCGCAAAACGCGAGACCGGCGCGGCGCAAGCGGGCTGCGTGATGGCCGACCATCCTTACAACGTGCTCTTCCTCTGCACGGGCAATTCCGCACGCAGCATCCTGGCCGAGGCGCTCATCAACCACTGGGGTTGCGGGCGTTTCGCCGGCTACAGCGCCGGCAGTGCACCGAAGGGCAAAGTTCATCCCATCGCTCTCGCCCTGCTCGAGCAGATGAAGATGCCGACCACAGGCATGCGCTCGAAGAGCTGGGACGAGTTCGAGAAGCCGGGCGCGCCCCGACTGGATTTCGTATTCACCGTCTGCGACAACGCGGCCGCGGAAAGCTGTCCCGTGTGGCCGGGGCGGCCGATGACCGCTCATTGGGGTGTCGAAGATCCCGCGGCGGTGGAAGGTTCGCAGACCGACCAGTGGCTGGCCTTTCGCAAGGCATTCCGTGAGCTCGAGAGCCGCATCAGGATCTTCACGAGCCTGCCGCTCGAGTCGCTCGATCGGGTGAGGCTGCAGGAGCGATTGCGTGAGATCGGCAGGAGCCGCCCGGCGGGCGAAGTCGCTTGATCGTTCGCAAATCATTCGCGGAGTTCACCGGCGCGCTGCTGCTCACGGCCTGTGTCGTCGGCTCGGGCGCCATGGCCGAGCGGCTGGCCGGCGGCAATCTGGCCATTTCCCTCCTCGCGAACACGCTCGCGACCGTGTTCGTTCTCGGTGCGCTGATTTCAACGTTCGGCCCCGTCAGCGGCGCGCACTTCAACCCGGCAATCAGCGCGGTCGCGCTCTTGAGTCGGCAGATCGATGCTCGAACCGCGGGAGCCTATGTCGTTGCCCAGATCGCGGGATGCTGCGCGGGTGCCGTGCTGGCGAATGCCATGTTCGAGCTGCCGCTGGTGCACCTCTCGAGCCACGCGCGCAGCGGCGCGGCGCAGTGGCTCTCGGAAGTCGTCGCCACCTGCGGCCTGATCTTCATCGCGTTTCGATCGCGGACGTACCACGAAGCCGCCTGGCGCGTGGCGCTGTGGATCGGCGCGGCATACTGGTTCACGGCCTCGACGTCCTTCGCAAACCCCGCCATCACCATCGGCCGTTCGTTGAGTGACACATTCGCCGGCATTCGCCCGGTGGACATCCCAGGGTTCATCGTCGCGCAGGCGCTCGGCGCGCTGCTGGGGGCGGTGTTGTTGCGCGCATTGGCCGTTCGCGAGGCTTCGGCATGATGACTCGGCGGGAAAACTTCGCGGAGACGCTCAATCGCGAGTGCGACTGCAGCGTGACGGACCTCGCCGCACTGCGAACGGAAATCGAAGCGGCGATGGAGCCCGGCCAGTCCATCGTCGACAGCCATCCCCATCTGTTCAGTGCGACGCCCGTCTTTCTGCGGGCAGCCGACGTCGATGAGATGCAGCGCGTCATCGAGGCGGTGGAGTCGATCGCAAGCTTGCCGGCCTATCGACAGGCAGTCCTTTCTCAGGCTCCGCCCGTCGCGCAGGTCGAGTCGCGCGCGGCAGGCGTTTTCATGGGTTTCGACTTTCACATCACGCCTGACGGCCCGAGATTGATCGAGATCAACACCAACGCGGGCGGCGCATTTCTCAACATCGCGGCACTGGGCGCGCATCGCGCATGTTGCCGAACCACGGAGAGCAGCCCGCGCATGCCGCCCGACCCGGCGCAGGCCGAGGCACGGATCATTGCCATGTTCGAGCGCGAATGGAATCTCGCGCGTGGCGACTCGCGACTCCGCAGCATCGCGATCGTCGATGAGGATCCGCGCGCGCAATATCTCTATCCGGAGTTCCAGCTCGCCAGGCGACTGTTCGAATCGCACGGAATTCGCACCTGGATCGCCGATCCGGCGGATCTGCAAATTGCGGGCGGACGGCTGGAATGCGGGGGTGAGCCCGTGGGCCTCGTATACAACCGCCTGACGGATTTCTACTTCGAGTCGCCCGCCAACCAGGTGCTGAAGTCCGCATACGAGCGCGATCTCGCGGTGATCACACCTCACCCGCGTGCCCACGCGCTCTACTCGAACAAGCGCAATCTCGTACTGCTGAGCGATGCGTCCGAGCTCGCGCGGCTCGGCGCGGATCGCGCGGCCATCGAGCTGCTGGCACGCGCGATTCCCACGACTCGGGAAGTGAGTCAGGGTGAAGAACGGTGGTGGCAGGATCGCAAGCACTGGTTCTTCAAGCCGCAGCATGGATTCGGCAGCCGCGGCGCCTACCGCGGTGACAAGCTCACGCGTCGAGTATTCGCGCATGTCGTCGGCGGCGAGTATCTCGCCCAGCAACTCACGCCCCCGAGCGAAAGGCTGCGTTCGATCGACGGCAGCCGGGAAGCCTTCAAGATCGACGTGCGCTGTTACGCGTATGCCGGAAAGATGCAGCTCATGGCTGCACGGCTGTACCAGGGGCAGACCACCAACTTCCGCACCGCGGGCGGCGGTTTCGCACCCGTCTACGTCATCGGGAGGTAGTTCGATCCGCCGCGCTGTGCCCTGCCGATCGGGCCAGGCGAGCGCCTTGGGCTTCGTGGCGATTCGGGTGCGGGTGCAAACCATTCGATGCCAAAGCCCGCGGCGGCTTTCCTCACCACATACGCGCGACCTTCGCAGCAATGGCAGGCGGGCGGGATTCCCTCCAGCAGGTCGATCTGCATCGGAGCCAGCAGCGGCAGCTCGAGGTTCGTCTGCAGGAACGCGCCGGTCGCGCTCACATCACGCAGTCGGCCCATTCCGGACGTGCCGGAAAATCCTCTCAGGCTCACGACGAGATCCACCGCGGTGCGTTGTCCCCACCGATGCTCCATGGCCGCTCCTTCCGGCACGGCGCAGGGCCGCCGACCGTATGAAGAGAGTAAGCGTCCATCGCATGTCGGACAAACGATGAATTTCGACGTGTCCGATTCGAGTTTTCGATACGCAGAGCTGCCCCGGTGAAGCGCTCGTCTCCTTGCAGCCGACGATTCACGCTGTGATCTAATATCGCTCGCATGCCAACCATGGACTATCAAGATCGCCTCGTGGTCGTGACGGGCGGCACCGGCGCGCTCGGGGCCGCGGTGCTGGGTGCGCTGCTCCAGGCGGGCGCGACCTGCCACGTGCCGTACCGCAGCGAGGCGTCGCTGGCGCGTTCGCCTCACCGCGACAACCCGCGCGTCACCTTCACGGCGCTCGGCGATCTCGCGGACGAAGACGCCGTCGACCGCTACTACGGTGGCATGCGGGAGCTGTGGGCATCGATCCATCTGGCGGGCGCCTACGATGCCGCGCCCATTGCGCGCAGCGACAAGTCGCTGCTGCAGGCGCAGCTCGAGGCGAATCTGGTGTCGGCATACCTGTGCAGCCGGGCGGCGGCCGTGGCCTTCAGGCGACACGGAGCCGGCGGTCGCATCGTGAACGTGGCCGCGCGCCAGGCGCTCGAGCCGCGTCGCGGGTCCGGCAGCCTCGCCTACACGATCTCCAAGGCGGCGGTGGCGGCGCTAACTACCGCGCTGGGCGCAGAACTCGCGAAAGAGGGCATTCTGGTCAATGCGGTGGCTCCGTCCATCATGGACACGCCGGACAACCGGGCCGGGCAGCCGGATGCGGACTTCCGGGCCTGGCCGAAGGTCGAAGAGATCGCCGCGGCGGTCCTGTTCCTGGCATCCCCGCAGAACACAGTCACGAGCGGCGCCGTCATACCGGTGTACGGCAGCGCCTGACGGCAGATCGAACCTGCTAATGACCCGCCGCCGGTTCGGCGTAGTGACCATGCGTTTCCTTCGTGGCCGCTTCGAACAGGGCTTCCACGTAGTGAATGTACGTCACGTAAGCCTGCACGTACTCGCGGCCCGCTTCGACGTTGGCCGGATCGAACTTCATGCGGCTCTGGGCAGCGGCGAAGCGCTGGTGCAGACCTTCGCGCACTGCATCGCCGAGCAACTTCTCCAGTGCCACGGTGGAACCCGAGGCCAGCGCCTTGTCGGCGGCCGGTATGGCTGGCCCCAGGTCCAGTCCAGCGGGCTTGAGCCCGGTATAGGGCGCACCTTCCGAGGCGCGATGCACGCGAACCAGCGTTTCGAAGAAATACGTATCGGCGAGTTGTCTGGCCTCCGCCCCCAGCTTGCGCACGGCGAGCGTGTGCGCGAAGGCCCTGCGAATCTCGGGCTCGTCCGCGCGGGGAACCCACGGCAGCACCAGATCGACCGAACCCGTCTCGAGCGCCTTCTTCGCGAGCGTCACCACCGGACCATCGAGGCCGTCGCAGTGCGCAAGAACGGGCCGCGCTACCAGCATGGCACCACTCAACGCCACCACCACGGACAGCACGCGCAAGGTCGCGAAGTATCGATTGGCCATTTCGTTCTCCTCGGAAGCACCATGACGGCGCGATGCGGATGCGCCAGCGCGGCGAAGGAACGCAATGCTCGCGCGATCGGTGCGATCACGCATCGTGATCAATGCGCAACGCATAGGGATTGTGACGTATGGACTGCGCGCGGCAGGCTACGCCTTCTTCACGAACTCGGACTTGAGCTTCATTCCGCCAAAGCCCTCGATCCTGCAATCGATGTTGTGATCGCCCTCGACCAGCCGGATGCCCTTGACCTTCGTGCCTGCCTTGAGCGCGGATGAAGCGCCCCTGACGGGCAGATCCTTGACCACGATGACGGTGTCGCCGTCGGTGAGAATATTGCCGTTGGAGTCGCGCACCACTCGCGCCGGCTCATCGCCCTCGCTCGGCGCGGCCGACGCGCCGCCGGGCGGCCACTCGTGCGCGCACTCCGGGCAGACGTACATCTGCCCGTCCTGGTACGTGAGCTCGGAATTGCATTTCGGGCAGTGCGGCAGCGCAATCATGTCGATGCTCCATTGACAGTCAGAAAGCCGGGTCGCGCCCTACTCTCCATCGATTCGCAACACCGGCGAGCAGAACGCCTCGGCGAGCTCTATCTCGATGGAATCCGGTGAGCCCTTGAGCGAATGACCCTGGCAAATCCGTTGCAGGTAGCGCGGGAAATCCAGCAGGAGACGCATCTGCAAACGGCGGGCGAGCGAATCGAGTTCGTCGGTGATCGATTGCGGCGGCGCCTGCTTGAAGGCGAACAACAACACGTTCACGTCGCCGGAAACCGGAACCAGCAGCAGACTGTCGCCGAACGCGGCGCGCGCCTGGATGAGATTGTCGACGTAGCGCTCGCGCGGTCCCCAGAAGTTCATGACGAGAACGCCGTTCCCGGTCAGCCGGCGCGCGGCGCAGGCGTGAAAGTCGGATTGCGCCAACGACGGCGCGATTCCGTCGGCGTCGAACGCATCGATCAACAGCACGTCGATCGGCTCATCGAGCTGTTCGATGAATCGCGCGCCGTCATCGTGAACGACGCGGAACCGCTCATCGTCCTTCGGAATGCAGAACTCCTCGCGCAGCCCGATGACCTCTGCATTTATCTCGACGACCGTGATGCGCGATCGCGGCAGGTTGCGGTAGCAGAACTTGGCCAGCGAACCGCCGCCCAGGCCGATCATGACGATGTGCCCGGGGTTCGGGTTGAAAAGCAGGAAGGCCATCATCTTGCGGGTGTATTGCGCGATGAGCGCGTCCGGATCGCTGAGCAACATGGCGCTCTGCGTGGCGTCGTTGGTGAAATGCAGTCGCCGCTCGTACACGGATTCGAAGATGTACGGCTGCGTGAGCTCGTTGCGCCAGGCGCGCTTCGCGAGGTCGTCGCGGTTGGCGCGTGCATCGGCTTTCATCACGCGAACCGTCCCCGGCTGGCACTCCCAGGGGCTTTCGAATTCCAGGAACTCGGGCTTCTTCGACTCGAACACGGGCGGGGCCATGCGCTATTTCGCGCCAGCCGGCGAGATCGCCGCCAGAATTCCGGCAAGGATCCGGTTCGGACTCGGAGGACAGCCCGGCACCGCCACGTTGACCGGAATGACATTGGCGACACGGCCGGCGCTGGCGTAGTTCTCGCCGAAAATCCCGCCAGTGCAGCCGCAGTCCCCGATCGCGACGACGAGCTTGGGATCCGGCGTTGCATCGTAGGTGCGACGCAAGGCGACTTCCATGCTGCGCGAGACCGGACCCGTGACCAGCAGCATGTCCGCGTGCCGCGGGCTGGCGACGAATTTGATGCCGGATCCTTCGATGTTGTAGACGGGATTGCCGAGGGCCTGGATCTCGAGCTCGCAGCCGTTGCACGAACCCGCATCCACGTGCCGGATGCACAGCGCACGCCCGATGATCGAGCGAATGCGTTCCTGCAATGTATCGCCGAGCCGCAGCGCGGCTTCGCTTGCGGGTGGCGCCTCGGTCACGATGCCCGTACGACAGATTCGATGCAATGTCTTCAGCATGATTTACAGATCGTGCCCGCTGTATGCAAGGTTGAACGACTTATTGATGAGCGGAAAATCCGGCACGATGTTGCCGATGATGGCGTGCTCGAGCACCGGCCAGTTCTGCCAGGACGGATCGTGCGGGTGGCAGCGACGGATCGCACCCCCGACGCCGGCCGTGAGCGCGATCATCACCGGACCTCGCCAGCCCTCGATGAGTCCCAGCCCCATGGCGCCATCGGCGGGCGTGCCGACGGCTGCGCGGAATTCACCGCCCGGAAGCTGAGCGACGATCTGCTGGACCAGCCGCAGCGACTCCATCAGCTCCTCGAACCGCACCACCACGCGGGCCGCGACGTCGCCGCCGCTGCTGATTATCTTGCGTACTCCGAGGCGCGCGTAAGGCTCACCAGGCAGATCGACGCGCAGGTCGTATGCCTGCCCGCTCGCGCGGCCCGCGAGGCCCGTGAGACCGAGCTGCCGGGCGAGCTGCGGCGACACGAGGCCCGCGCCGACGAACCGATCGCGCACGCCGGCGTGCTCGTCGTAGATGTCGCGCAGGCTCGCCGACTGATCGGCGATCCTGGCGGCGCAGGCCGCGAACTCCGCCAACGCATTCGGCGGCGGATTGCCGCCGGTGCCGCCGGGCACGACGAAGTCCAGCAGATAGCGCTGGCCGAACACCGTCTCGCCGGCGCGCAGCCAGCTTTCCTTCAGGCGCGAGAACTGGCTGAGTCCGAACGCGAAGCCCGCATCGTTGCCGAGAGCTCCCAGATCGCCGAGATGATTCGCGATGCGCTCGGCCTCGAGCGCCAACGCCCTCAGGTATGCGGCGCGGGCCGGGATCTCGCAGCTCGCCAGGCCTTCGAGAGCCTGGCAGTACGCCCAGGAGCAGGCCACGGCCGAATCGCCCGAGACACGCGCCGCCAGCCGGTGTCCTTCGAGCAAGGGCAACTGTGCGAAGCGCTGCTCGATACCTTTGTGCGTGTAGCCCAGGCGTTCCTCGAGCTTGAGCACCTTCTCGCCCACGACCGAGAAGCGG
>DASTRL010000183.1:0-11319 GCA_035761265.1 Steroidobacteraceae bacterium | reverse complement strand
CGCAAATGCTTCCCGGAACTCGCGCTCACTCGAAGCGACCTCGCTCGCACGCAACTGCCGGGCGGGATACGATTCGCGCAGCTGATATTCGTCGTATTCCTTTTCGCTGAGAGCATTGCGAAGCAAGCGGTTGAACTCCCTCTCTTGGTCGTACTCAGCGGCCAATTCGGCCGACCCCGATACCTTGAGCATTTGCATCGTAGGCCGAAGCTTCCCCTGCATCTTCGCCAACGCAATCTGGGATTTCGAGCTCAGATACGGGAAGCGAGCGTCCAATGGCCTGAAAACGCGCGCAAACAATGGATCGTCGACGGCCTCTTGGCCGTACTTCGCGATGAGCGCGCGCCGAATCGTATCGAGCTCCGCCTCGACATTCTCCCTATACGACTCCGTTGCCTCTTCCACGCTGAACCGCCAAAAGTCCAATCGTGGACGGGGCCTCGCCTTGCGCGCATCGGCTTCGAGAGTCGCGAGCCCAAGCAGCTTCTCCTGCTCCGGCGCTGAGGGGTGACGAATCCGCACCAAATCGGATCGGGTCTCAATACCAGCTGCCTGGGCAACTGGCTCCGCGCGATATGTGAATTGCACGGAAACGAGGCCCGCCAGGACTGTGTTCAGGGCCAATGAGACGACCAAGATCTTCTTGCTTGAAGCCATCCATGCCGCATCCATCTCGCGAGTGGCGGACCCTATGCCCGTTTCTCTGCCTTAGTCAAGCGGCATTTGCGTTGCAAATCGCTAGCTAGACCGCTTGTTAGCTACTTGAAGATTGGATTTGAAAGCAGAAACCTGATTGCCTCTGTCCGTGCCTGGTTAGGCGGTTCATCCGGAAACGACGCCAACATCTTGTCGAATCGCTCTTTTGCACCCTGTTTGAATTCCGGATGGGTGAAGATATACAAGGTGTTGCTCGTGATGCCTCGCACAACGCGCTGACCGCATTCCATCGGATCCATCCACAGCTCGCTTGTCGGTCGTTGCGCCAGGTTCTTCTCGAATTCCCCGAGGCCCGTGTCCTTCTTGTATTTGTCGGGCCGTAGCCTGCCCAGCTCGCGGATGTTGCTCTGCACCGGGCCAGGACAGAACGCCGACACGCCGATCTTCTCCGGCGCCAGTTCGCCGGCCAGGCATTCCGACAGGCCCACGAGCGCCGACTTCGCCGTGATGTAGATCGAACAGTTCGGGATCGGGACAATTGCGGCCATGCTGGAAGTGTTGACGACATGGCCGCCCTCGCCGTGCGCGCGGATGCGCGGCAGCACGGTTAGCAGGCCGTTGATCACGCCGCCGATCATCACCGACAGCCCCCAGTCCCAGTCGTCGTAGCGCGTCTTATCGATGGCGCCCAGTATCCCGATCCCGGCATTGTTGACCAGCACGTGGATCTTGCCGAAGGCCTTCTCCGCTTGGTCGGCTGCGCGCGCGTAGGCTCTGCGATTCGTGACGTCTAGCTTCACGCAGCGCACGCGACGGCTCTGCTTCTGCGAGACGAACCAGGCGCGCGCATCCTTCAAGTGGTCCTCGCGCAGATCCGCGATCACCACGCGCATGCCGGCGGCCACCATGGCCTTGGAGATACCCAGCCCGATACCGCTTGCGCCGCCGGTGACGAAAGCCACCTTGTCCTTCAGGGTCTCCATCACGTGGTCTCCGCTCTGACAGAGAAAAAAGCGCGCCCATTGCTGGGCGCGCTTGCGATGACACCATTCAGCCGATGATCAGAACTTGCGGGTGACCTCGAAATACCACGTCGCCGGGGGGGCTGGCTGTCCCTCCACGGTATTCTGTCCGAACGTCGTGAGGTCGAAGATATTGTAGAAGTACTCTTCGTCGGTCACGTTGGCGCCACCTACCGCCGCAGTCCAGTGACCATCGGCGCTGACGTATTGCAGGCGCAGGTTGACCAGTTCGTAACCCTGCACGCAGGAGTTCGCCGAGGTGACGCTCGAGCAGATCTCGCTCTGACCGTAGACATCGACGCGCGGCGCGATGCTTGCACCGCCGCCGAGCGAGATGTCATACGCCGCGCTCACGCTCCAGTTGTTCTTCGGAACGAAGATGGGACGGTCGCTGCAGGTGATGCCCACGTCCGGCACGCCGTCCTGGTTGAAGTCGCAATTGTCGATGTCAGGCGAGCTCCAGTCCGTGAAGCCGTAGGTGCCATTGATCGAGAGTCCCTCGATCGGCTGCCAGCTCAGTTCCAGTTCCGCGCCCTTGATCTTCGCGCCACGAAGCTGCTGGTAGGAGGTGAGCGAAGTGGTCGCGAGACACACGTTGCCCGCCGAATCGATGATCGCACCGGGTGTGCTCGGATCAACGAGCGGCGGTACGCACTCGGTACCACCGATCGGCACGATGCGCTTGTCATAGTCGCTGTAGAACAGCGCGGCGTTGACACGCAATCTGCGGTCGAACAGTTCGGCCTTGACGCCGAGTTCGTACGCCGTCATTTCCTCGCCGTCCACCGGCAACGCCTGCGCGGCCGTGAAGGGACGCGGATTGTAGGCGCCGGGACGATAACCCGTCGCGGCCGAGCCGTAGATCATGACGTCGTCCGTGATCTTGTAATCGAGGCCCGCCCTCCAGTCGAAATGATTGCCCTCGACTTTGATGGGCCCGACGAAGAAGGAGTTGTCGAAGTCAACGTCCTTCGTGTCATCCGAATAGCGCACGCCCAGCGTCATGCTCAACTTGTCAGTGAGGTCCGTGACGGTGTGGAAGAACCCCGCGTAGGACTCCGAGTCGGCGATGTTCTGCGCGTTGACCGAGACATTGTTGGGCGCATCGATGATCGACGCCGCCACGGAGACCGGCAAGCCCACGCTGTTCCTGAAGATGCCCCAGAGGATCGGCGGAAAACTGACGGCCTGGCGGTTCGCCGCGGTGCTCTCGTAATAGAAGATGCCCGCGGTCCAGTCCGTCTTGTCGAAGGCGCGTCCGCTCAGGCGCACTTCCCCCGTGCTCCACCGGAAATCCTGCTGGCCACCGGTGACCTGCAGATTCAGGGGTGATGCGTCCGCGTCCGAGGTGAGCTGACCGGTCAGGTCGGTATAGGCACCGATCACCGTCAGCGCCATCGTGTCCGTCAGGGCCCAGTCGAGCTTCGCCGAGTAGGCGAGTTTCTCGAGACCCGATTGCGGATTGAAGGTCAGTCCGCTCGCCGGATCGTCGTAGGTTGCATACGTCTTGTAGATGTTGCTCGGGATGAACCGATTGTCGTAGGCGACGCCCCAGCCCCATGGCTCTGCGGCGGTCGGCACGTGCTGCGCATACTCGGTGTTCCACCGCATGTAGCCGGAAGTGGCGATCGTGTTGCCTGACAGGTCGGTCGGATAGATGACTGCGATCAGCGTGTCGGCCTTGGCCTCCGAGGTGTCATTCTCGTAGTCCGCTGAAAAACTCAGTTCGACGTCGTCACTGACCACCCAGCGCAACTGGCCCCGTATGCCGGTGACATCGGTTCCGCCCTGCGTACCGACCTTGCAACGCCGCCCGCGGCTCGGGTCGCGGATCTGCAGGTTACCGATCATCGACGGGTCATCCTGGAACTCGCACGCAAAATCGTAGACCTTCTGATAGCCCGTGCTGCTCCTCGACACGCCGGTGAAACGCGCGAACACGTTCTCCGAGAGCTCGAAGTCATAGCTGGCGCGGACATCCACCCGATCGAACGAACCCACCGTGAGCTGGATGTCGCCGGTGTTCGTGCCCTGCGGCTTCTTGCTGACGAGGCGCATCACGCCGCCGATCGAACCACGGCCGAACAGCGTGCCCTGCGGACCGCGCAGCACTTCCACGCGCTCCATGTCGAGGAGATCCATCTGCGTACCGAGCGTGAACGGCTGGTACACGTCGTCCACGTAGATTCCCACGCCGGGCTCGAATGCCTGGTCGAAGTCGTACTGCCCGACGCCGCGGATGTACGCAGTCATCGTATTGCCGTACGCGGCCTGGGCGGGACGGAACGATGCGTTCGGAACCGTGTAGCCAATCTCGTAGGATTCGGTGAACGACCGCGCCTGCAGTTCCGCGTCGGTGATCGCCGTGATGGCGATCGGCGTCTCCTGCAGTTTTTCTTCCTTGTAGCGCGCGGTGACGACGATCTCTTCGAGGCCGGTGGCGGCCTGCTGCTGTGCACCCTGTGCCGCGGCGGGAGTCGTGCTCATTCCGCAGAGCGCAGCGACCGCCGCCGAGAGCATGCTGCGAGTGAATGTGATGGGCGGCTGTTCTCGTTTTCGTTCAACGCCAAGTGGCTGGTTCATTGCGAACTCCCTACGGCCGGTTGATGTGCATCCCCTGGGAGCGCGCAGCGCGACGCATCAGCGCCACAGTTCCCCCCTTGCCGGCGATCAGAATCCTTTCGCCACAGCGGCTCTCCACCCACGCCGAATGGGGGCTCAACTGATCGGGAAATCCCGAAGATCGGGGCGCGGTCCGTTATGATTCACGGGCATGCAACTCAACCGCTTCGATCTCAACCTACTCGTCGCGCTCGACGCGCTGCTGCGCGAGAAGAACGTGACCCGCGCCGCCGAACGTGTGTTCGTTTCGCAACCGGCGATGAGCGCCGCGTTACACAAGCTTCGCGAATACTTCAACGATCCGCTGCTGGTGCGCGTGGGGCGCGAGATGGAGCTCACCTCGCGCGGCGAGTCGCTGGTGGAGCCGGTGCGCGAAGCGCTGCTGCGCATACAGATGATGCTGGGCACGCAGCCCACGTTCGACCCGAAGACCGCGCGGCGCGAATTCACGGTGATCATGTCCGAGGAGGCCGTGCCGACGGTGTTGCCGCGCCTGCTGCGCACGCTCGCCAACGAGGCGCCCGAGCTCGACGTGCACATCGAGATGGTGTCGCCGGCGGCGCTCTCGCGGCTCGAGTACGGCGAGGCCGACCTGTGCCTGTGCCTCGAGAGCCTGCACATGTTCGACCTGCGCGCCTATCCGGACACCATCCGCTCGATGCCGCTGCGTGCGGTGAAATGGGTCTGCGCGGTGAGCAAGGACCACCCCTCGGTGCACGACTCGCTGACGCTGGACCAGTACATCGGGCTGCAGCACATGTTCGGCAGGCCGGGCGGCTACACCGGTGCGGCCGACCAGCTGGTGCGTCACCTGCTCGGCATCGAGATCCGCGTGCACCTGACATTGCCCAGCCTGCTGCAGCTACCCCTGGTACTGCCGGGTTCGACGCTGGCGGCGACGCTTCCGGAACGGGTGGCCCAGCTCTATGCGAGCGCCCTGCCCATCCGCATCCTGCCGCTGCCCTTCGACGTGCCGCACACCCAGGAAGTGCTGCTCTGGCACAAGCGGCACGAGGCCGATCCCGCGCACACCTGGCTGCGCGAGATGATCGTCAAGCTGACGCGGGATAGTTAGGCCGCGAGCGGGCCGCTACGCCGGGCTGGCGCCGGCCGGATCCGGAAACACCGGCGCCGCCGTCACGCGACCCTTGAAGTCGAGCCAGCGATGGTTGGCGTAGTCGTAGATCTTGCAGGTGCGCACCGTCGCCCAGTAGCGCTTCCAGCTCAGCACGTAGGTGCGCGCGAGCTGCGGTACCGCATTCTTGAGCGCGGTCTGCGCCGCGCGCAGCCGATACAGCGGCACGCCGGTGTTCACGTGGTGCGCACCGTGCTCGAGGATGTCGTGCAGGATCTCGCCCATGCGCTTGGGCACGACCACGTTGATGGTGGTGGTGATGAAGCCGAGGCGCTTCTGCCACTCCTCGCGCTTGTCGAACCAGGCCACTTCCGGGTGCGTGTGCTGCACGTAGATCACGAAGCCCATGATGCAGTTGAAGGCGACGAAGGGCAGCACGAAGCCGCACAGCAGCGTCCAGGTCACCGAGTGATGGCCGTAAACGGCCCACAGCACGAGCGCCGTGATCCAGACCGCGCCGACGCCCAGCACCAGCGCGTTGTCCCACAGGAAGATCGCGCGGCGCACGCCGACGTGCTTCCTGGTCGGCAGGATCAGCTTCTTCCACCACATCTCGATCAGGTAGTAGAGGCCCTGGCCGAATCCGGAGCGGTAGATGCGCTCCATGGTGCGGCGGAATTTCGAGGCGGCGTTCCACTCCTCGAGCGACATCGGCACCCAGACCTGGTCGCGGCCCTTGAGATTCGTGAAGCCGTGGTGCGCCACGTTGTGGCCGACGTCCCAGAGCGAGAACGGCGTGAGCGACGGCAGGAAGGCGATGCGCCCGATGAGCTTGTTCAGCCAGT
Organism: Steroidobacteraceae bacterium; assembly: GCA_035761265.1. Classification (GTDB taxonomy): domain Bacteria; phylum Pseudomonadota; class Gammaproteobacteria; order Steroidobacterales; family Steroidobacteraceae; genus CADEED01. The sequence continues at coordinate 5,098 of DASTRL010000183.1, read as the reverse complement.
CGTAGCGCGTATAGCTGCCATGACAGGCGTCGTGACCGATGACGAACAGGCGCGCGATGGCCACCGAGGCGGGGATCACCATGAGCGCCTTCAACCACCAGGCGCTGAAGTAGCAGGCGCCGACGATGCAGACGCCGAGGAATGCGAGGTCCAGGATCAGGCGCAGCACGGGCATGATCGAACCGCGGCGCAGGTATTCCTGCATCACGATACGCACGGTTTTGCGCGCGTCGGTGCGGACGGAATCGGTTTTGGGAGGGGTGATTGGGGTGGCTTCGGCGGGGTCTGTCATAAGCGCGTAAGCCTATACGATTCAAGCGGTTTGACCAATCTCTTCCGTGTCATTTTCGACCTGCGTCGCAGGCGGATATCGGGCTCCTGAAGCCCTACCCGGAGGAAGCAGCGAATCGAGGCGCCCGAGCGTTGCAGCATCGATACGAATCGCGTCCGCGCCACAGTTTTCGGTGAGATGCGCGTCACTCGTGGTGCCCGGGATGGCGACGATGTGGGGTGCGCGTGCCAGCACCCAGGCCAGCGCCAGCTGCGCGCGGGTGCAGCCGATTTGCGCGGCAATGTCTGCGAGCGGCGCCAGCAGCCGCAGGTTTTCCTCGAAGTTCGGGCTCTGGAAGCGCGGCATGCCGCGCCGGATGTCGCCTTCGGCCAGGTCTGCGGGGTTGCGGATGAGGCCCGAGAGGAACCCGCGCCCCAGCGGGCTGAATGCCACGAAAGTCACGCCGAGTCGCCGACATTCCTCGAGCACTGCGATCTCCGGATTGCGGGTCCACAGCGAATATTCCGACTGCAGCGCCGCGATCGGGTGCACGGCATGCGCCTTGCGCAGGGTCGTCGCGCCGACTTCCGACAATCCGATGGCGCGGATCTTGCCCTGCCGCTTCAGGTCCGCGAGGGCTCCGACGCTGTCCTCGATGGGCACCGATTTGTCCCAGCGATGCAGGTAGTAAAGGTCGATGCTCCCGGACTTGAGATTCCGCAGCGATTGTTCGCAGATGGCGCGGATGGACTCGGGTCGGCCGTCGATGACGCGCTTGCCGTCGCGGCCGAAGAGCCCGCACTTGCTGGCGACGATGACGTGATCCGGGCGGCGACCTAACAACTCGCCCACCAGCTGCTCGTTGGCGCCAAAGCCATACAGCGCCGCCGTGTCGAAATGCGTGACGCCGAGCTCGAGCGCGCGCCGGATCACGCGCTCGGCTACCTCGCGCGGCTGCGGCGCCCCGTAGGCGTGCGACAGGTTCATGCAGCCGAAGCCGATGGCCGTGACCTCATACGGCCCGAACTTGCGGATTAATGGGGACATTCCTCGATTCCGAGCAAACGGGGACAGGCTTGCGGAGTCGCGGAAGGATTCCCTGCACCAGACTCAAGTGTGTCCCCGTTTCCTGGAATCGAGGAATGTCCCCATTTTCGGGAACACGCGGCGGATGTTGCCCTCGAAGATCTTCTGCTTGTCCGCGGCCGACAGCGAGCTGCCGTCGATGTAGCGCTTGGTGTCGTCATAGTAGTGGCCCGTCTCCGGGTCGATGCCGCGCACCGCGCCCACCATCTCCGAGGCGAACAGGATGTTGTCGATGGGCACCACTTTCAGCAGCAGATCGATGCCGGGCTGGTGATACACGCAGGTGTCGAAGAACACGTTGTCCTTCATGAGCTCGGGCAACGGCGGTCGCTTCTGATCCTGCGCGATGCCGCGGAAGCGGCCCCAGTGGAATGGCACCGCCCCGCCGCCGTGCGGGATGATGAAGCGCAGGGTCGGAAAATCCTTGAACAGGTCGGACATCAGCAGCTGCATGAAAGCCACGGTGTCGGCGCTCAGGTAGTAGGAGCCGGTCGTATGGAACGCCGGGTTGCAGGCCTGGCTCACGTGGATCATGGCCGGCACGTCGAGCTCGCAAAGCTTCTCGTACACCGGGTACCACCATCTGTCCGTGAGCGGGGGCTCGGAGAATTTTCCGCCCGAGGGATCCGGATTCAGGTTGGCGCCGACGAAACCGAACTGCTTCACGCAGCGTTCGAGCTCGGGGATGACGCCGCGCGGATCCACACCTGGCGACTGCGGCAACTGGCAGACGCCGGCGAAGTTCTCCGGATACAGCGTGCAGACCCGGTGGATGAGCTCGTTGCAGTGCTCGGTCCAATGCCGGCTCGTGGTCTCATTGCCGACGTGATGGCCCATGGCGCTGGCCCGCGGCGAGAAGATGGTGACGTCCGTGCCGCGCGAGCGCTGCAGCTTGAGCTGCGCGTTCTCGAGCGAGTCGCGGATCTGCTGGTCCGAGATCGTGATGCTGCCCTTCGCCGGCGCGAGCGACGGCGTCTTCAGCGCCTCGGTCTGCTGCTTGCGCCAGGCATTGAGCGGCTCGGGGGCCGTGGTGTAGTGGCCGTGACAGTCGATGATCATGGTGTGACTTGCGATTTCAGCATCTGGTCGGCGCGCTCGCGCCAGGGTTGCGGCTTCATGGGATCCTCGAACGCACCGGCATGGCGTTGCGCCGCGACCGTCGCCTGCCGCAGTGCGGCGGCCGCGGCCATGATGCCGCCGACGCCGGTAGCGTCGATCATCTCGGCACTGGCGCGCATTTCCTCGGCGCGGCGCTTGCCGTGCTGGATCACGCGCGAAAATAGATAGTCGCCCTGCTTCTCCCAGTCGAACTGCGGATAGGTTTCGCGGAGCGACGCCAGCACCTGCGGCTCGACCCCGAGCTGCCGCGCGGCCGTGAAGCTCTCCACCACCAGCGACTCGAGCCCCTTGATGATGACGCTGCGGCACAGCTTGATGGCCGAAGCCACGCCGAGCTCCGCGGACACTGTTTGCGCGGCGAATCCGAGCTCGCCCAGCACCTTCTCCGTTTCGGCAGCGTGCAATCCGCCCAACAACATGGGTACGCGGATGCCGTGCGGCGGCACCGAGGTCATGACCGCCGCTTCGACGTAGCGCCCACCGGCCGCCGCCACCAGCGCCGCGCATTCGATCTTGGTGCGCGGCGCGGCGGAGTTCAGGTCGACGATCATGGCGTGCCGCAGGTCGCGCTCCGCCAGCGACTTTGCCGCCTGCAGCGTCTGGTCGGCGGTCACGGCGCTGAAGATGAGCGTGGTCTCGTCGGCGAGCGCGGCCGCGTCGGCCATGAGATCGACGCGATGCGCGGCGGCGTGCCGGCGCAGCGCCTCGCCCGCCGCAGCCTGGTGCAGCAGCAGGTCGAAGGCCGCCAGTTCGCGCTGCGCACCGCCCGCGCGCAGGTCCGAGGCGAAGCGCTGTCCGACTTCGCCGTAGCCGAGAAAACCGATGCGTGGCGCGTCCATGACTCGTTCTCAGGCCCAGTACATGCGCGACGGATTATCGACCAGGATGCGATTGCGCAATCGGACATCCGGACACATCCGCGCCAGCAGGTCGACCAGCTCGCCGTCGTTCGGCATGTCCTTGCTGATGTTCGGATGCGGCCAGTCCGTGCCCCACAGCAGCCGATCCGCGTCGATGGCGATCAGCGCCTGCGCGAACGGCACGGCGTCGAGGAACGGCCGCTTGCCCGCCGACACCCGCTCGGCGCCGGAAATCTTGATCCAGGCCAGGGGATTGCGCCGATACAGTTCCGTCAGCGCGCGGAACGGCGCCTGTTCGAGACCCTCCGCCGCCTTCACGCGACCCATGTGATCGATGATGAAGGGCACGTCGATGCGCTCGAGCAGCGCGCGCTGTTCGAGCAGATCGCCGGCATCGAAATGCAGCACGACGTGCCAGCCCATGGGCTTGATGCGCGCCAGCAGCCGGTGGAAAACCTCGAGGTCGGGCACGCCGCCCAGGTGTTTCACGAAGTTGAAACGGATGCCGCGGATGCCGCCCGCGTGCAGCCGCGCGAGCTCGCGATCCGTCACGGACTCCTCGACCACCGCGACGCCACGATACAGGCCGCCGCTCGAGGCAATGGCATCGAGCGTCACGGCCATGTCGCTGCCATGGCAGCTCGCGTGCACGATCACCGCGCGGCTGATGCCCAGATGCGCGTGCAGTCTGCGCAGACTCTCCACCGGCGCATCGGGTGGCGTGTAGCTGCGGTCGGGCGCATAAGGAAATTTCACCGCGGGGCCGAACACGTGGCAATGCGCGTCGCAGGCACCCGGCGGCAGCTCGACGCCGGGCTTCACCGGGTGCGGATCGGGCGGCAGGCAACTCTTGTTGGGATCGCGGCTCACTTCACGTCTTCGATGGTGTCGTAGTAGACCAGCCCGGCTTCCCGCAGCTTGCCGCGCATGTCGTAGATGTCGAGGCCCAGTTCGCCCGACCTGAGCCGCTCACGCGTGGCGGCCTCCTTGTCTTCACGCGCCTGCGATGCCGCGGCCACCTCGGCGGCCCTGGCCGCCGGCACGACGACCACGCCATCGTCGTCGCCGACGAGCACGTCACCGGGACTCACCGGCGCGCCCGCGCACATGATGGGCACGTTGACCGAACCGACCTGCGCCTTGATGGTCCCCTTGGCGTGCACGGCCTTGGAGAACACCGGAAATTTCATGGCCTGCAGTTCGGCGATGTCGCGCACACCGCCGTCGATGACCAGGCCCACGCCACCGCGCGCACGGAATGAAGTGGCGAGCAGTTCGCCGAAGAAGCCGTGATCGTCGGGGCGCGACAGCGCGAACACCACCACGTCACCGGGCTGGAGCATCTCGGCGGCCACGTGCAGCATCCAGTTGTCACCGGGATGGCCGAGCGCCGTGACCGCGGTGCCGCACAGGCGCGCGCCTGGGTGGATAGGCCGCATGTACGGGGCGAGCAACCCGGTACGCCCCATGGCCTCGTGGATGGTGGCGACGCCGAAGCGCGACAGCGCCTGCACCGCCTCGGCCGGCGCGCGCTGGATGCGCCGCACGGCAATGCCCGTCTTGTTCATGTCGCTGCCCTCAATCCTTCCAGATGTCGCCGGGAATCAGCACTTCGCCGCGCATCAGCAGCCGCGCCGTGCGCAACAGCGAGGCACGCGCCACCTCCTCCGGCTTCTGCGGATTCATCGCCAGCACGACGGTGAATTCGCCGCTCGGATGCTGCACCGAGAAATTCTTCCGCGGGCCGGGCGGCACTTCGGCC